>JAZQQA010000107.1:0-7162 GCA_045628825.1 Agathobacter sp. | reverse complement strand
CGACTTCTGGATTTACAACACAGGCAATATTAGAAAGAGTACTTCCAAGGTATTTACCCAACTCATCTACAAGAGCAAGCGCCATGGCGTCGCCCTTCTTTGCTTCGTCAAATACATCCTTTGCGGTAAGCTCCTGGATGCCACGAAGACTGGTTGCATCCTCGCTCTTTGCAAGCTTTCTCTTTGCCATTCTAACAATACCAGTTGCAGAAGTATACTGCTCCAAGCAACCATACTGTCCACAATTACATGGCTCGATTTCCTCATCATTCACGGTAATATGGCCAATCTCGCCACCAGCTCCATTTGAGCCCGCAACTACTTTTCCGTCAACGATGATTCCGCCGCCAACACCAGTTCCAAGGGTAACCATAACAAGGTCTTTGCTTCCCTTTCCACCGCCTTGCCACATCTCACCAAGTGCAGCAACATTGGCATCATTACCAACCTCAACAACAAGTCCAGAAAGTGCGCTGAGCTGTCCTTTCACATCAACCATACCCCATCCGAGGTTTACACAAGTATTTACAACACCATCACTTCTTACTGGTCCCGGAACACCAATTCCAATACCCTGCACATCGCTCTTAGAAATTCCTTCCTGTGCAAGCTTATTATCAATCGACTGCGCGATATCAGATAAAATGCTTTCTCCATGATTCGCTGTGTTGGTCTTAATCTCCCATTTGTCAATCAGTTTGCCACTGGTCTCAAAAAAACCAATCTTAACCGTAGTTCCGCCTACGTCTACACCAAATCCGTACTTCTTCATTGTGTCCTCCTCGTATTTTCATGATATTTTTCATATTGTAACATACCCCTATCCGGGTTGCTACGATTTCTTAGCACTTCTTTATGGAATTTCTTCCTGTGGTCCGCCCGGTTCAGGAACATTGTCAGGGTCTGCCACCTCTTCCTGTCCTTGCTCTGCCTCTGGCACTTCTATCCCCTCTGGCATCTCACCAGGCTCTTGCTCCACAATTGCATCCGCCCCTTGTCCCCCATTCTGCGTCCACTGGTCAGACATCTGCGGATAAGGTAAAAATCCAAGTGGCACCTTTCCGATATGCACCTGCTCCATATAACGATTCCAAATACGTGCCGGATAGGTGTTGCCCTTCAAATCCGGAACCTCTCGTGGCATATCATACCCTACCCACACACTGGTGGTGTAGTATCTGGTATAACCTACAAACCAGCCATCCTTTTGATCATTGGTGGTACCCGTCTTTCCCGCACAGGGCATAAAAGATAAAGCAGCGCTCTGTCCCGTTCCCATAAGCATCGCCTGCTCTAGGCAGGATGTCATCATACGGCAAGCATTTTCCTTATACACCACCTGGTCCAATGGAAGGCGATCATAGACCACATTGTTGTCTGCATCAATGATTTTCATAATGCAGGTCGGTGTACGATAGCATCCATCATTTTGAATCGTCGCATATCCAGCTGCCATTTCAAGAGGTGACACACCCCGCGTAAATCCACCCAAACTGGTGGCCAACACATAGTCATTGTCCACGATTTCGGAAAAATTCATTTCCTTCAAATAAGAAAGTCCCACCTGTGGCGTCAACTCATCATAAAGCTGCCAAGCCACCGTATTCATGGACTTTGCAACTGCATACCACAGAGCCACATCTCCAGCGTAAGAACCGCCAGCATTCTTTGGTCCATCCTCGATTTCCTGGTCCGTCACCACCGAATCCGGTGTGTAGCCACGCTCCAGAGCTGGCGTATAAACAATCAGTGGCTTAATGGACGAGCCCGGCTGCCTATGGCTTTGATAGGCACGATTTAGGGTGTACATACCAAAATTCTGCTCACGGCCTCCTACGATCGCAACCACAAGACCTGTTTCATTATCAACCGTTACAGCTGCACCCTGCATCTCATAGACGCCCTCTTCATTGGTGCTCGTAAAATCTGAAAGCTCAACATTGATTGCGTCCTGCAATTGCACCTGCTTTCGCATGTCAATGGACGTGTAGATGTGATAGCCTCCCGTATACAAACGCTTCTGGCAGGTTTCATACATCTCCTCATATTCCATTTCATATTCATTTTTCTCATCTTCATCGGAAAAATAATAGCGGAATACAAATCCCTCATTCTCCATCATGGCCTTGGTGGCACAATGATAGGCATAGGTATCGACATAGTTGTTCCACTGATTGGCTGTCTTCTTTGCCACGCGCAACGTCACTTTTTCTGCCAAAGCCTGCTGGTATTCCTCCTCCGAAAGCTTCCCGTCCTCTCGCATATTGTCTAGGATGCGGTTCCGTCTTTCGATGGTATGATCATAGTTTACCAGCGGATCATAATAGGAAGGGCTATTGGGAATTGCCATAAGAAACGCAATTTCGGAAGCATCAAGCTCGTTCAGTTCACAGTTGAAATAGCCATGACAAGCTGCATCAATTCCATAATAGCCGTTTGCAAAATAGATATTGTTCAGATAAAACTCCAAAATATCACTTTTGGAGTACTTTTTCTCAAGCTCGGTGGCGATAAAAATCTGCTCCACCTTATACTGCCAGGTCCGCCCTGGCTCCATAAACATAATTTTGGCAAGCTGCATGGTGATGGTACTACCACCCTGTGTCACCTTACCATTTTCCAACATTGCTTTCGCTGCGCGAAGCAAAGATTTCACATCCACACCATTGTGTTGGTAGAACTTTTTGTCTTCAATGCTAATAAGCGCCACAATAAACTTTGCTGGAATATCTTCGTAGGGCGCATAGGTAGATTCCTTTTCGCCATTGCGCTCTGAAATCAGCATACCCTTGGAGTCATAAACACGACTTGTCTGGGAAGGCACAAAGGTCTTATCATTGGTTTCTGATACAATCGCAACCGCCTGCTGCTTAAGCGCAGACACTTGCGCCTCATATCCAGAAAAATAAAAGTAGCCCACTGCGCCTACCACAAGAATCATAAGGAAAATTTGCAGTTTTATCACAAACCAGAAAAAGCGATGCTTTTTTCTATGCTTCCTCATCCAGAGTATCCTGCGCTTCCTCTGCCGCCAAATCCTCTGGCGTCATATACTTGCGGAAGATCCTTTCCAAAATACTATCCATAATCCAGTACAATACTGCTGGCATAACAAAAATCATTGGCCAAAGCATATAAACGGCCAAAACACTTACGATGGTCAATACCAAAATCAAAAGAACACTTGGTATATGAAGAATAGAAATGAGAGCTGCATTCTTCATGATGATGCGGTTGGTATTGCAAAAACGTGCAGTATAACCTGTAAGCACAAGACTCCATCCAAGCACCAACAGGAAGAGAACCAAAAATGGATAAAACATATAGCCGATGGTAGTTCCCTGCTTCAGATTCTCCCATGTCATATAGACATCAAAAGAAAGTACCGCAAACATAATCATCTGAATGAGCCATATAACAGTAGACTGCTTAAAATTCTCGCGGAAAGCCTGCCAGAAAGTCGTCCATACATAGCCTCTATTATGAACCACTGCCTTGTGCACGGTATAATAAAGTGCGGTAGAGCTTGCGCCAATTGTAAATACCGGAATACACATGAACAGCCAAAGCGCGCTTACAAGAAATAAGTCCATCAGTTTGGCCAGTCCACGGAAAAATCGATTGTCGAAGTTAAAATTCATAGGTTCTCCATTATCTCTTTACAGATTTCTTCTACATTTTTGCCGTCCGTTTCAATACGAATATCGCATGCCCCCTCATAGAGTGCGCGACGCTTCTCCATAAGTTCTGCAATGTACTCCACATTCATATTTCCGTTTAGAATTGGACGGTCGGTGCTATGCTTCACGCGGGCATAGATGGTTTCTGGAGTTGCAGATAGGAAAACAATCTTTCCTTTTTTCTTCATGTTCTCCACATTCTCTGGACGCACAACCACACCACCGCCACAAGAGACAATGGTATCTCCCTCTTCGTTCAAGTCAAGAATGAGTTGACTCTCTACGTCACGGAAGTATGGCTCTCCCTTGCTAGCAAAAATATCATTGATGGACATGCCCTGTTCTTCCACAATACGGGCATCCATCTCAACAAGCTTCATACCAAGCTTATCCTTAAGCACTGCTGCAATGGTGCTTTTTCCAGCACCCATAAAACCAATCAAATATACATTGTTACTCATGAGAAAAACTTCTCCTTTACTTCTTCTACTGGCATATCCTGTCCTGTGAACAATTTAAATGCAGAAACACCTTGCCACAAAAGCATACCCTTTCCACCTACGCAGGTGCATCCTGCTTCCTTTGCTTCACGAAGCATCTTGGTCTCCTCTGGATTATAAACAGCATCACATACCACAAGGCCAGGACGGAAGGCTGACAAATCCTTTACCACACTCTGGTCATCCAGATTTGGCTTCATTCCTACAATGGTAGCATTTGCGAAAATATCAGAAGACTGAATCTCTTCTGTCATCTTAGCCACATCATCAATATCATATACATTCACAACAATGCCAGGCACTGCTGCACGAATCTTCTCTGCTGTCTCAAGGGTACGGGCGAAAAAGGCATCCTTTTTGTTGAAGATGGTAATCTCTCTAGCACCGTCTAACGCACACTGTACCTGAATAGCCGTAGCTGCGCCGCCACCACCTGCAACCGCAATTTTCTTTCCCTTAATATCTACGCCATGATCCTTCAGATTATTCACAAAGCCCTCACCATCGGTGATGTGTCCTATCAATTTTCCATCCTCATTTACGATGGTATTGATTGCTCCAATAATCTGTGCTGCCGGCGAAAGTTCATCCATATACTTGGCTGCCTCTACCTTATCTGGCATGGTAACATTACCGCCCTTCATATTGAGGAGCTTCATCGCTGCAATGTAATCTTTTACCTGATCTTCTTTGATATCAAAAGCCACATAAGCATAGTCTAATCCCAAGCGATCGAAGCTGTAATTGTACATCGCTGGTGAGCCCGAATGCCCAACTGGCGAACCAATGAGGGCCAGCAATCCTGTGTGTCCACTAATTCTACTTTCCATTTTCTGTTCTTACTCCTTTATGAAAAATCTGCAATATTTAACAATTCTATCGGCTTATCGACAAGATCTGTAGCTCCATGCTCCTCTAAGAAATCAATATCCTTAAAGCCCCATGTAACAGATGCACATCTTACCCCTGCATTTTGCGCCGTCTGAATATCCACCTCAGAGTCTCCGATGTAAACCACATTCTCTGGGCGTACCCCCAGCTGTTCCATCACATAATAAACCATGTCTGGCGCTGGCTTCTTGGCAATCTGATCCGATTCACCAACCGCAACGTCCACAAGCCCTGGGAAAAACTTATCACAAAGCTCCTGCACTGCAGGGTTCAGCTTATTGGATACAACACCAATACGGATATCTCTTGCCTTAAGCTCCTCCAAAAGCTGCACCATATTTGGATATGGCACTGTAAAGTCAGAACGATGCTCCTTGTAGTACTGTTTGAAGTTTGCAAGAGCCAAGTCAAAATATGGGCTACCTTTTCCATCCGGCACTGCGCGCTCCATGAGTTTTTCTACGCCGTTGCCTACAAACTGGCGCACCTCATCCATGGTTCTTTCTGGGAACCCTTGAGATGCCAAGCCAAAATTGACCGCTGCGGTAAGATCATGGAGGGTATCAAGCAAGGTACCATCCAAATCAAAAATGGCCGCCTTTGCCTCCTTCGCTTTTCCTTCTTCCACCTTCGCATAGCATTCCTCAAAGACATAACGATCCATGGTAATGATATCGTGAACATCCTCACCTCTTTGAATGAGATAATCCCCCACATGGCCCTTCATGTACTGGTTCTCATCCCACTCGGTAAAGAGTTTAACATTGTGGTCCAGCTGCTTTGCACGAATCACAACACTCGCGGATGGAACACACACATTGGCATACTGCATCAGTGGAATGGATGCCCCACTGGTATTGTCCTTCACTGTTGGATTGTACTCTGCATGGCGAATGCTAAAGGTCCAATTGTAGGTGCGATAGCGTCTCTTAAAACTTTCCTCTTTCACAAGAGAAACTTCACCACGGGTTCCAATGACAATGATGGTGTCTGTTCCGATCACCGTATCAATGTCCCCCGCCATGGTACGAAGGGTAATGGAGGTTCCCTCGTCGAAAATATCTGTTCCCTTCACATAACCAAACGGAAGTGGCTTTCTGCTATAGAATTCCATCTCCGAAAAATCAAGCTCTGTCTCTTTGGTATGAATAATTTGCGAATGCTCAAAATAGTCCACCAGTCGGCGTTCCAAAACAGCCTTAATGGCTGAGTCTGAAGGTCGACTTGTATTGCCATCTGCACTGTAGACAAATCGTGGCGTCAAACTATGACAATTACAATACTCCTCGTACTCAGGAATGATGCGCTCCATATTGATGAAGCCACCTGCCTTCACGTGATGTCCGCCACCAGAGCCCACGCCCTTACAGAGTTCTTCTGCCAATTCGTTGGCCTGCACTTCCTTGATACAGCTTCGCACGGACAGCTTTACGCCCTGATCCAGCACACTGAACACAAGGCAAATATCCACTGCATCAACCTCCAAAACCAAGTCGCTGATAATGCCAAGAATATTAGGATCACATGCACCTGCTTTTACAATGGCACAGCGGTATGCCTCAATATAATCGGTACGAAGAAGGGCAGCACCCGCCACCTCAAGCTCCTCAATCGACAAATTCGCATTACGGAATTTGGTAATTAACTGTGGAGAAAAACGAGCCTGATCACGCAAGTCCTTATCCAGCGGATGGTGAATTTCTGTAAACTCGTTGGTATCGGTGTATAGTCCATAATACAAAGCCGTTGCCAAAAGTGGATTGCTATTGGCATCAAACTCTTCTTCCTTCAGCAAATGCCAAATCAATGTCGCACAGGAGCCAAGAGAACTTCGCACTTCGTTGCGTCTTGGCAATTTTCCTGTGACACGATGGTGGTCTAACACCGCCTGATGACGTGCCTCAAAGTATGACACATTGCCACCACCATACTGGCAGTCCACCGTCACTAGTAGCTGTGGAGCCTTAAGCTCCGTCACATGCTCTACCGGGATTTGCAATTCCTTAATCATTAGAACCAGATTACTTTTCCTTACGATGGTTCTTCCACCATAGATAAAGCGCGGATTCTTCCCATGCTCCTTCAGATACA
>JAZQQA010000106.1:0-12749 GCA_045628825.1 Agathobacter sp. | reverse complement strand
CACTATCAACGTTGACCATCTCAGGCTCTACCCAAATACCAAAATCAAGGCCTAATTCATTCACCTTCTTAGCAAGCCCAGCAACACCGTTTGGAAGCTTCTTCTCATTCACAAACCAGTCTCCAAGAGAAGACTTATCGTTATCTCTTGCACCAAACCAGCCATCATCCATAACAAAGAGTTCAATTCCAACATCCTTACCAGCCTTCGCCAACTTAAGGAGCTTTGACTCATTGATTTCAAAGTAGGCTGCCTCCCAGCTATTTAATAAAACTGGGCGAGTCTTATCTCTCCATTCTCCACGAACAATACACTTCTTGATGAAACCATGAAGGATCTGACTCATGCCATTAAAGCCCTGATCCGAATAGGTCATGACTGCCTCGGGAGCCTCAAAATTGTCTCCTGGCGCTAGGGTATAGTCAAAGGACTGTGGGTTGATTCCGGTTACAACTCTTGTCTTACCAAAACCGCTTACTTCAGCTGCTTCATAATGGTTACCACTATAAATCAGATGGAAGCCATATACCTCACCATGGTCCTCAGCGGTATCTGGTCTTGAAATCATGATAAAGTTATTGGCGCGGCTTGATGTAGTTCCTGCATAAGAGCTATTTACATGCTTACCAGCCACAAGTGGTGTATCATGGCGATACATCTCACTTGCCCATCCACCATTAAAGCTTGTCATAACATAACCGTCATCCACAAAATCTACCTGAGTAGAAAGGAGACGCTTAATTCGAATACTTTCCGTACCATTATTGTAAAGAACCGATGCTCTTGAGATTACATCTTTTTTCTCAAAGACATAATAGTGAAGTTCAAGACTTAATGCATTTTCTGCATCCTTTAAGGTAACGATAAGCTCTGAAACCTCTCCATTTTCCTCATAAGAGGATGGCAAGGTTTCTAATGGTTTCTTGCCATCTTCAATGGTAGCAGAATCATACAAAAAATCGGAAGAATAGCTTCCGTCTGCATTCACAAGTTCAATGAATGGCTCTCTGATATCTCCCTTACCATAAGAAGACATTTCAAGGCAGGCATCCTCCAGAGTAAACTCTGGATGATCCTGATTGTATATAGTTGTGTTACCTGGAGCAAAGGCATGCTTTTCAAACAAAGCATATGCCTCACTCTCACTATCGATTTTCATCGCAGCACCATAGTATAGATGCTCCAAATGTCCAGTCTCCATTACACGGAAAACATAAGTTGTATTATCGGTATCAAGTACAAATACACGTCCAAATTGACGAATCATAGTTTTTCTCTACCCATTCTTTCTCTTGCTTAATTCAGCGTTAATTTCATCCAACTTCTCATCGGTTAAGGTGTACTTGGTCTTAAAGATCAATGCACCAATCAAAAGAACAACGATTGGAAGAATGGTCATGCTAAGTCTAAGACCAAGTCTTGAACCAGCACTGATTTCTGTAATGGTCTCAGCCTTTGAGTTGATGTGGGTCAAAGTAAGTACCAAAGATGCCACGAAAGCAGAAAGACCACTTGAAAGCTTAACTACGAAGGTCTGCATTGAGAAAATGACAGACTCATCACGACGACCATTCTTAAGCTCTCCATAATCACAGGTATTTGCAAGGAAAATGGTAACAATAACGTTAAGCATTCCGATTGCAGCCATGATTAAGAAGGCTGGGAATAAAAGTACGTATACAGAATTTCCACCAATAAGGAAGGTGTATGCAAGGATGAATAAATATCCAATAAATGCCATACCAAATGAGGTATAGAAAATCTTCATGGTGTTCATACCAACCTTACGAAGTAATGGGAATAAGAACATCATTGCAAGAATCTGGAATGCACCACCACAGGTATTAAACAAGGTGTAATGTCCTTCCCAAAGCTCAGCACCAGAAAAATCATACTTAAAGAAGTAGATGAGTAAGTTCTGTGTAATGTATAAAGCAGTGTTAATACATACAATAGAGATAACCATGGTCATTGCCTGATCGTTGGATACAAGTGACTTGAACATCTCTCCTACGGAAGCTGTCTCCATATCTACAGAAGACTTTTCCTTGATTACTACACAAGTAATTGTGATAAAAATGATAAAGAGTGCAGCAACAATAATTGCAACAAGCATGTAACCAGAACGCTCATAGTTACCGAATACATTAAAGGTATTTCCAAGGAACTTAACAAGCATAACGGTTGCAATAGATACGATTGCAGAACCAACACCTGCACAAGAACGACCAAGAGCTGACATAGACTCACGCTCCTTACCAGCCTCTGTGAATGCAGGAACCATTGACCAGTATGGAATATCCATCATGGTATAAGTAACACCCCAAAGGATGTAAGTAACTGCAGCGTAAGCAACAAGACCAGAACCGTTCAGTGCTGGAGGTGCTGCAAACATAAGTACAAGCATTACTGCATTGGTAATGGTACCAATCATAAGCCAAGGACGGAACTTACCCCACTTGGTCTTAGTCTTTGCAACAAGAACACCCATGATAGGGTCATTAAAAGCATCAAATACACGGGCAACCAAAAGGATGACACCCATTGCTACTGCTGATACACCAAGAATATCCTGGTAGTAATACAAGATGTATGCTGCTGAGAGCATATACACCATATCTTTTCCTACTGCGCCAATGCCGTATGCAAATTTCTCAGCGCCACTTAATTTCTTCTTTGTTTCCATAATAACCTCCTAAGAATCTCCCTCTTTTTATTTATTCTTTAACCCCATCGCAAGTTCTACTACCTTATATGCTCCATCATACATACCAATGCCCTTGTTGGTAATGATGTTGTTGCACATTTCTTCTAGCAGGTTGGTGTTCATGAACATCTCAACCATCTGAAGGGTATGTGGAATATCGCGACATTCCAAAGTTCCTTCACCAATTTCTGCGGAATGGATTGCTCCCCACATCTCGTGCTTACCAACACGCTTGATGAAAAGCTTTGGAATTGGGTAAAATGCCAATTCACTTGGCTTTGTTACAAGAACATCTGCACTTCTCATGAGAAGGTTGGTTGCATATACTGCTTCAAAAATGTTCTTGTGCCAAAATCCATGAATACCTGTTACATCACCAGAAATTGCTGCTTCTGCAAAGGCAGCTGTCTCTGCCCAGTTATCAAAATGCTCCGTAGAAACCGATGCCATTTCTGGAATTTCCTGTGTCAACTGATCCCATACATTCTTGTAGTCACCTACGTTCACATATAAAGCAGCTTTGTTCTCCTTGATGAACGGAAGCAAGTACTTAATAATTGCAGCAAAGATTTCCTTCTGTGCGCCTGCTCCACCGATGGTAAGAAGGAAACGCATTGGTTTTCCATCCTTCTTTCTTGCGATACGTGCTGCGCAGTCTGCTTCGATATTGCTTACAAGCTCATGGTCGATGTAATGACCTGTGTATACCAAGCTTTCTTCTGGCATTGGACTACATACCTTATCCTTTGCCATTCCGTTACAAATGCGGTATCCCATATAAGCATTGTGACACTGAATGGTATGAACAGAACCCTCTGCAAAATGAAGTGCCATTGGCCAGTTATCCGGAATTGCATTGACAACATACTTCATACCCGCATGAATGGCAGCCTGTGCTGGCCATACATGAGTTCCAACAACTGGAATATCCTTTGGAACGTTCTTATATACAGGAGCCATAAGCTCTGCATTTTTCTGGTCGGAAGAATTGTAGGTAAGCGCACGGAATCCTTCATAGTTGGTTGGCTCCCAAACCAATGCATTAAACACTGGATTCTTAGAGAGTCTTGAACCAAGAGAATACAAATTGTTCTGTGCTGCGATAACCTTGGTACAGGTAGTCTCGCCATATGAGTTCAGATCCATCCAATAAGGCGTATAACCCATGGCATGTGCTGCAGATGCAAGCGCCATAGAAATACGATAGTGACCAAAGCCCATTCGAATGTTTCCTACGATAATACCCTTTTCTTCATCAAAGGCAAGTGCCTGGGCATTACGATTTGGATCATAATGTGCGTTCTTGCTAAGATCTCCTACCAAAACATTCTGTACACCAAGAGTCTCTCCAATGTATGGATTCATCTCAATGCGAACAGGATAATCAGCCTGTGAATCATCTCCATACTTACGAATGAATTTCTTTTTTGACTTTACCGCCTTACGGTAAGCCTTATCCGAAATCTCATTTCCAAAAATAACTTTCGATCTTTCCATGTTGTCCTCCTAATTAAATCTGCTCACACTTATCTGCTGTTACTTCAAACGCAAGGTCTACCTTCTCCCCAGAAGTAGACGTTACGGTAATGGATGCTTTTCCGCATTCTCCAATGGTCTTCACATAGATTCCTGCCATACCACCTTGCAGTCCCACAACGCTTGGACCAATGAGCTCAATCGGACCTTCTGTTGATACCACAACCGAATCATTATAGAAGGACAAAAGATTCTCATTTTCATCCTTCATATAAAGCCTTACTTCCATGACATCGTAGGAACTTGTTTCCTTTAATTCTGATGTATTTGGAAGCGCAACCAGCTTGGTCTTTGTCATTGGACACTTCACCATGGTCTTTACTACCTGACCATCCTTTATTGCCTCGAAGCGATACTCCGTTGAGGTGCCACCCCAATCACCAATGTATTTTCCAAAAAGTGAATAGGCATCACCAAATGACATATGATACAAAAGAATGGCCTGAAGCGCATTCCAGATGACTTTCTTGGTTGGACGATAACCATAAAGCGCGGTTTCGTTCAAACAGTTCTTAACCACCTCTGCCTGATGCTTTTTGAACTTCTCATGCTTGGCAATCTCGTCTCCAATGAAATCATCAATGACGATTGGTCCATGCTTTAGATGCTTGAATGGACTATCACTCGGCTTATATTCCTTAATGAAGGTACCATTCTTATACATACGAACCGCATCCGCATTGGTAAGGATATACGTAAGACCTCGATTACATCCTGGATGCTCGCCAATGTCCATAGAGGAACTTAGTTCAAGCACCATTTCCTCATCCTGTTGCATTGCATAAATAATCGATGCAAGCTTTGGATTTCGGAACATATCCATAACACCATGGTAGCAAATGCGATCTCCGCTACCAAAATCCTTATGGGTGTTATAGTCAAACATACACCAACCGAAGCCACCAGCAATATCATCATTCTCAGCAATGGCATCTAAGACTGTCGCATGACGGAGGGCATGCTCCACACGCTTCTCTTCCCAGTCAAACGCCTTGGTTGGGAACATATGGCCATTGTACTCACTGATGAAGTATGCCTTCTTCATATCTGGAGTAACCTTACGCTTCTTGTCACACCCTGCATTACTTCCGTCATAACTAAAGTCATTGTAAGTATATACATCCTCTAAAAGGTTACTCTTCTTAAAGCAACGAACACCACCTGTTGGCCTGCTGTCATCCAGTTCATGGGCAATGGCGTTGGTTCTTAAATAAAAAGCATCGTCATCCTTTGACTCGTTGATACGAACACCCCAAAGAATAATGGAAGGATGATTGCGAAACTCCGTAATCATTTCCCTCGCATTCTGACAGGCCTGTTCCTTCCATTCTTCGTTACCAATATGCTGCCAACCTGGGAACTCCATAAATACCAGAAGTCCGATGCGGTCACACTCATCAATGAAATAATGCGACTGAGGATAATGCGAGGTTCTTGCTGCATTACAACCAAGCTCGTATTTTAGAATATCTGCATCTTGGCGCTGCATATTTTCAGGCATTGCATATCCCACATATGGATAAGACTGATGACGATTGAGTCCTCGTATCTTAGTCTTTACACCATTCAGGTAGAAGCCGTCCTCTTCAAACTTCGCTAGACGAATACCAAGGATATCTGTCCTCTGGTCCACCACCTGGCCACGATACATAAGCTCTGTCTTTACTTCGTGAAGCGTAGGATGCTCAAGAGACCATAACTTCACCTGGTGCACTTCATGCAAAAATGATAGTTCGCTTCCATCTACTGGAGCGGAAACAGAAGCAATGGCATCTCCGTTCGCATAAATGGTTTGTCTTACGCTATAGGAAGCTGCTTCAAAGGTTCCATCAAGCACAACGTTACTCTTGATGGTTGCATCGGATTTCTCTTCTCCACGAAGACTTGAAGGCAAAATGCTTCGGTTGAAGACATCCTTAATGTAGCTTTGCTCCGCAACCTCCAGATACGCCTCACGGTAAATGCCGCCAAAAGTCATATAATCGATGACATATCCAAATGGAGGAATGTTCAAATTCTCTCGACTATCGACCTCAACTGCAATCACATTGCTCTCTCCAAGCAACAGGTCCTTGGTAAGTTCCAGTGAAAAGCTTGTATAACCGCATCTGTGTTCTCCAATCATTTTTCCATTCAGGAACACGCGGGCTGCATGAGCAACACCTTCAAAAGTGAGGAAAACGCGCTTACCCTGCCATTCACTTGGTGCAGTAAAAGTCTTACGGTATCCACAAAGCATCTGATATGCATGCTCGTCAAAATAATGAAAAGGCATATTGGCGCAGCTGTGTGGAAGTCGCACTGTTTCAAGAGCGGATTCATCAAACCCAGCGTTTTCCATGCCTGGTACAAATTCTGTACTAAATTTCCAGTCGTTATTGATATATATACGTTTCATGAAGATTCCTCTTAATTTGCCTTAATTCCGTCAATCAAAATATGAACAACCTCTTGCAATGCGTCGTTGTAAGAGATCTTATTACTAAGCAACACGTCTCTTTGGAAAAATTTCTCCAAGGTTGCCTCCATCATGGTCTTGAGAATTGGAATACTTACTGGACGAATCGATCCCTCTTCAATACCCTGATTGATAAGCGAAATGGTTGATTCCCAACCACCTTCTAATCGCATCTCTACTCTTTGGTAGGTCTGTGGGTATTTTTCCTTCAACGGATAGAGCTGTCTAAAGTCAATCTCGCGGTAGCCTTCCGGTAAAACCCCAAGTATTGCGGTCAACTTATCTACTGTGGAAAGTGAATCATTATTCATGATTGCTTCTTCGCTTTCTTTGATCTTATCAAAGCAAAAATCAACCATTGCGTAGAAAAGAGATTCCTTGTCACGGAAAACGGTATAAATCGTTTTCTTACTCATGCACAACTCCTTTGCGATGTCATCCATGGTAAATTTTAGTCCCTTCTCATTGAACACTTTTATTGTTGCTTCTAAAATGCGATCCTTCATGAATTCTTCACCTCACTGTTTTTGTAAAAAACCAGTTTTCTTATCTCAGTTTCCATTGTATCAGCAGGAAACTCTTTTAACAAGAAACGGTTTCCACAAAATTGGTTTACCATTTTTGTGCATAATAACAAAAGCCATGCTTTTTCTCCCAAAATAAGGTATAATATGGCAAAAGAAATAAAGGAGCAAAACAGGATGATTCTATATATCGAATGTAAAATGGGCGCTGCAGGGGACATGCTTATGGCAGCGCTTTATGAGCTTCTTGAAGACGGACAGAAAAAAGAATTTATTCACACTATGAACGGGCTATATCCAAAGGATATTTGTGTCACACCACTTCCTGACACCAAGTGTGGCATCTTAGGAACCCATATGAAGGTAGAGGTGCTCGGACAGGAAGAAGAGCCACATAATCATAATCATGACCATCATGACCATGTGCACTACTCCTATCAGATGATTCTTACATCCATCGACGCCCTCTCCTTACCAGAAGAGGTTAAGCAGCATGCAAAGGAAGTCTATAGGCGTATTGGTGAAGCTGAGGCCAAGGTCCACGGCAGCACTTTAGAGCAGATTCACTTCCATGAAGTTGGTTCTATGGATGCCATCGCTGACGTAATTGGCAACTGCTTACTACTGCATATGCTTGCGCCGGAAAAAGTAATTGTATCTCCGATTCATGTCGGAAACGGCACGGTGCATTGTGCACATGGCATTTTACCAGTACCTGCTCCTGCTACAGAAGCAATCCTCACTGGAGTGCCATATTATACAGGTGACATTATGACAGAGCTTTGTACACCAACTGGCGCTGCACTTCTTACCCATTTCGCAGATGATTTTGGCCCAATGCCAAGTATGATGATTGAAAAATCCGGAAAAGGAACTGGTCATAAGGAATTCAAGATTGCCAACATGGTAAGGGTGTTCTTGGGCAACCTTACCGATGCTGATGCAAATGCAGACCAGATTCTAGAAATCTCTTGCAACATCGATGATATGACAGGAGAAGACTTGGGGTATGCTATGGATAAGCTATTAGAAGAAGGTGCACTTGATGTCTTCTATACACCGATTCAAATGAAAAAAAATAGACCTGGAACTCTTCTGCGTGCCTTCTGTAAGCCAGAAGAACAAGACAAGTTCACACGTCTATTCTTAAAGCACACCACATCCCGTGGCGTACGCTATCAGTTTTACCAGCGTACCAAGATGACCGCACGATTTGAAGAAATCACATCGGAGCTTGGCACCGTACATCTTAAAATAAACGAAGGACTTGGCATAACCAAGTCCAAACTCGAATACGATGATTTAAAAAAGCTTGCAGATGCTACCGGCAAATCCCTGGCGGAAATACGAAGCATCCTGGAGAGCAACTAATCGGCAAGTACATCGTTGCCAATATCTTCAAAATGAAGCACACGAGGATTAGCGTCTATAGCAATTTGCTCTGGGCGCTTTTTCTGTGCCTCAAGGATGGTCATCCAAAGCTGATGCACAGAATAGGTAAGCATCTGATCTGCTTCCACTGCATAAGGAAGCAATGCGTTTAAGCTAAATACGCGAACTCCAAGAGGTGGTAAGAACACCAAATTGGTGGTTCTTGTCTTAGGACCAGCCTTTGATATCATCTCATAGGTAATCATAAGGAACTCTTCGCCCTTATACTCACAGTGGTATGACACGAAGCACTCATCGCTCACCCACTTCTCCCCTTCTGCCTCAATGATTGGCTTTTCGGAAGCCGTATTAAACTCTGTTGTAGAGACATCAATTTGCCATTTCAAACGACCTGACTGTGTCTCTGCAACCATCTTTGTTAATTCTCTCTGTAAGGTATTCTTATTCATAGTTCTCCTCTGGCGCAAGCGCCGCACTTATTTTATTCACCAATGAGACTTACATCACACAGCACCCCATGCACCACAAATCGTCTTCCTGTGGTTGAACAGGTGGAAAGTGTCACCACATGGTCTGCGCTAGATACTGCAATATCTGTTTTTACCTGAGAGTGTCTTTGAATCTCCTTGATAAAATCAGCAAACTCTGGTGTGTCCCCAAAAGGAACCGTATAGATAAAGCTGTCCTCCGATACATCTTCGTAGGCAAATACCTGATAACGATATTTTACCACAGGTGTGATGATTTGGAAAAATGGATGCTCTTCAAAATAGTTTTCCTTTTGGTGGTAAAACTTAAGCTTGCCAAACATGCTTAGGTTACGCATGTTGTGACCATAAATAATGGTATGGCTATCGGAAAAATCAAAGCGATTCTCAGCCTCAAGAAAAATAGAACCTGCTGTTGCATCCTTTCCATCAAAGCCTGTGCGAAGATATTTATCATTATCCCCGGAATACATAATTGGATAACTCAGTTCTTCATTCTCCAAATATATCCAGCCACATACCTCTGGATTTGCTGTCATAAGAGAATAGAAATCTACGTTAACCAACTGGTCCCAGGAAAACTCTTCCGCTTGATTTACAGCGCCCTTAGCTTCATAGTTTACATACTCTGCTTCAAGGCCTGCATACAAATCGTTGGACTGTTTGTAGTTCCGCTGGTAGAAGAAGATTCCAAGTCCGCCTCCAATAAGAAGCACCAAAGCAAGGACTATGATGATGATTTCTGGAAGCATAGACTTTTTCTTTTTGCCACCGCGTGAAATAGATGCACTTATTTCCTCACCATCCGCTTCCTCTACTTCTTCATGCGCACTCTTACCTTCCTCTGTCTTCTTTAAGATGCTTTCTGCAAAGCAAAGCACCAAGGCAAGAACGAAAAGCGCAAGTAAGATCAGTTTATGATTTCCCGCAAAGCAAAGCTCCGAAATTGCACCAAGCACTGGTAAGTGAAATACCACCTTTCCAAGTACATGATGAAATGCAACTGGGCTTGGATCAACCGCTGTATTGGCATCCCCCTTGGTACGGAACTGTCTGTTTGCTTCATCGACTTCCACAATACGATGTGTAATGCGACTATTTCCAGTCACTGCATCGGAAAATACAATGATATCTCCCGAAGTTAGACTCTCGATTGGAACCTGGCTTGCATAAACCACACTTCCCACTGGAATCGTAGGCTTCATACTTCCGCTAATGACATTGTAGGGTGTCAGTCCAAAAAACTTTGGCACAACAAGCGGTAAACAAAGCACAATCACAAGTACAAATAATATGGTTGTAATAGTTTGAATTACGGATTTTTTCTGCTTTTTCATAAAAAATATATTACCACTTAAGGTACTGAAATGCACGCATATATCTAGAAAAACAGAAAAAGGAAGTGCCACCCCACTGGATGCACACTTCCTAATTCCATTTCTATTTTATATTATCTCTTCCGAAAGATTTTAAAGATACCTTTTCCAGCAACCTTGCCTGCCCCAGCAGCTCCAGCTGCGCCTGCAGTACTTGCAGCTCCTGTTGCGCCAACAACACCTGCGGCTGCAACTCCAGCGACTGCCACACCACCAACAACGATTGGTGCGACTGGAATATTGTTTTCCTTTGTACCTGAGGTCATCTGGCTATCAGAAAGAGGTGCTGCAGTATCTTCTACAACTGCGGTCTGTGCTTCTGCCTTCTCTTCTACTACAACTTCAGCAGCAGGAGCCTTCTCCTCTTCCTTCTCTTCTACGGTTACCTGATTGACACTCTTTGCTGGTGCCTTAGGAACTACCGTCTTAGGAAGCTCTACAATAGGAGCCTTCTCTTCAGGAGTAGTTTCTACAACGACATCCACATTGTTATCCTCTGCACGCGCACTCGTAGAAGAATCACCTGTTTCTGTCGAAGTAGTCTCCTTACTTGGCTGGCTAGTCTCTTGAGATTCATCTCCTTCGACTTCCTCTGTTCCTTCCTTCTCAATCTTGTAGAGATAGAAGTTATCAGCACTTCCCCAGCCACCATCTTGCATCTGAACAGCGAACTGATACTTAATCGCAGTCTTTTCCGTAAGAACAAAGCTTACCTTTGGACTCATCCACTGATTCCAGCCTGTCAAAGCAACAGGTTCGCCACTAGCAATCATTTTTCCATCTGCACTTAAAATGTTTAAAGAGACCAAATCTCCTTCATATCCCTGCGAAACGATTGAAAGTGCATATTCGCCAGCCTCAAGCTCGAGCGGGTTCTTAAGAGTAATGGTTTCACTTGTTGCTGTAGAATTCCACCAATGTATTCCATATTTTCCATCCTTTACATCTGTTGTGCTATTTGATTGAACACAGCTTGCGCTGGCAACGTATGCATTTACGTCTTCCATACCCGCAATGCTTGCATCCAAAAGGTTCTCTGCGGTAATTGTTTCCTCTGGTTCCTCTTCAGGCTCTTCTTCTACTACATCATCGGTTTTGTCTGAAACAGCGCCAGTCTTTACATAGTTCCATACTCTCCAGCCTTCAGTTGGCTTTCCATCTGCATAGAACATTGCTTCATTATCAACTGCGGATCCACCGAACCACTTTCCAGCATCCTTAGCATCATACTCACTTGCGTAAGAAGAAGCCCATCCAGATCCCTTGCTTTCCCAAAGAAGCTTATTGGCTGCAACACGCGCATCCAATGCACTTCCTTCAAGTCCTGTGGTATCACCAACGGTAATCCAAGCTGGCTCCCAGTAGAATACACCGATTCCACCAGCTTCGTTTACAGTATTGATTACGTTACGAATTGCATTGACCTGTCCCTGAACTGAGAAATTCTCCTTCTGGGTAAATCCAGAATCATTGTTTCCCTTTCTTACGGTATTATCATGTCCGTCAGAATCCTTAAGGGTATATGCATAACTTGTCTCTGCAACCATGACTTCCTTGCCATAGGTCTTGCGCACAGTTTCAAGCTGTGACTTTAAGTTAGCAAATGTGCCATGCCAATATGGATAGTAACTTGTTGCAAGAACATCGTAATTTACATTGTATGTGTTCAGTGTTGAAGCCCAAGAAGTCATATTGCTCTTCTCTGGATTGGTAACATGAATCACTGTCTTAACATCACTGTTGTATGCCTTTACACCTGCAATACCTGATGCAAATAGCTTACACATATTTTCTTTGTTGGTCTCACCAACGAAACCACCGGTTGTTTCATTTCCCACCTGCACCATGGTCACTACATCATGACTAGGATCAATGGTATTTAAGCTATCGGTCATAAATGCCTGAAGTGCAACTGCCTTCTCATCTACGCCCATGCTCTTCCAAGCCTTAGGTGCCTGATACTTACCAGGATCTGTCCAAAGGTCTGAGCAATGGAAATCTACCATCATTTTGATTCCAGCAACGCGACATGCATCTGCAAACTGCTTTGCCTTTGCCACATCATTGTTACCGCCGCCGTATCCGTTTCCAGCTGCATCATAAGGATTGTTCCATACTCTTACACGAATATGTGTGATTCCCTGGCTTGCCAAGAATTTGCAAAGGTCTGTCACATTGTTAATTGCATTGCCATCATAATCGTAGTAGACAACACCACTATCAAACTCTGCGATTGCGGAAGAAATATCAACACCCATGATGAAGTCA
>JAZQQA010000105.1:0-3366 GCA_045628825.1 Agathobacter sp. | reverse complement strand
TAATTTCGTTCATTCAGATTGAATCTGAATTTACTGTTTAAAGGTTCGAATCTTTCGATTCGACGTTCGTCAATCTTTCGATTGCTTGAATTATTCATTAGAATCTTTCAAGGTTGTTCACTGTTCAGTTATCAAGGTTCTCGCTTCGCTTGCGCGTCAGCCTAGTTATATTAGCATGCTGAAAAAGCATTGTCAATAACTTTTTCAAATACTTTTATAATCCTAAAAAAGAGCAAAAAAATAACGCAGAGGGTGGGATTCGAACCCACGCGCCCTTGCGGACAAACGGTTTTCAAGACCGCCTCGTTATGACCACTTCGATACCTCTGCATATTCTATTTTTTCGCGCTTGCTCAGCGCAAGGATTATATTACTAAAAGAATGAGCAAGTGTCAACCACTATTTTCATTTTTTTTCAACTTTTTTTATCGTAGCAATTCTTCTGCTAGTTTTAGGTCTTCTGGCGTTGTGATTTTCAGGTTTCGATAGGTACCCTCTATCATTTTTACCTCTGCACCCATAAAGTATTCTGCCACCATTGCATCATCGGTAATATTCGGCAAGCTTTCTTTATTAAGAATTGCTTTCTCCAGCTTCTCATAAGCTTCCATTATATATAAGTACGGAAAGCACTGTGGTGTCTGAACCTGCCATACCATAGCGCGGTCTGGTGTATCAATTGCATGACGATTGGCATCAATAATACGAATGGTATCCTTCACTGGCATTCCAACCACACAGGCCTTTTCCAAACGCACCATATTCATAGCGCGCTTAATAATCTCATCCGGAAGAATTGGGCGCGCACCATCATGGATCATGACATAGTCTGCTCCTTCTGCTGCTTTTAATCCCTCATATACAGAATGGTAGCGCTCGCTTCCACCTGCTACAATCGCTTTTACCTTTTTAAATCCATAGAGTTTTACAATCTGTCGCTCACAATACTCTACATCGTTTTCTCCACAGACCAACACGATGTCGTTCACCGGACTATCTTCAAATGCCTTAAGCGCATAATAAATCACCGGCTTACCTAATATAGGAAGATACTGCTTTGGTCTGTCCGCATTCATACGTGTTCCGCTTCCTGCAGAAAGCACAATGGCGGTATATTTTGTCATAGTTATTCTCCTAATTTGAGATTTGGAACAGCATTGAGATCCATGCCAGCGCGCTTGCCTGCCAAAAAGTCATAGTAAGCTGCCGCACCAATCATTGCCGCATTGTCCGTACATAAAATTGGCGATGGATGATAGAACTTCACGCCCTTTTCCTCGCACATCTTTGCCATCGCTTCGCGAATCACACCGTTGGATGCCACTCCACCTGCAATTGCAAACTTGTCCATTCCATATTCATCAATGGCATTGGCTGCATGTCCTACAAGCACATCCACCACTGCCTTCTGAAAAGAAGCCGCCACATCTGCCTGGTTGATTTCCAAATCCTTCATACGACATCCGTTCAGATAATTGAGCACGGCAGATTTTAAGCCACTGAAGCTAAAATCATAGACGCCATCTCCAAACTTTGGCCTTGGGAAATCGATTGCTTCCGGATTTCCTTCATGACTGACCTTCTCAATCTTTGGTCCTCCTGGGTAACCAAGTCCAATGGCTCTTGCGACCTTATCAAAAGCTTCGCCTGCCGCATCATCTCTGGTTCTTCCAAGAATCTCATACTGGCCATAATCCACAACCTTAACCAAATGGGTATGACCACCAGATACAACAAGGCATAGAAATGGTGGTTTCAGGTCAGGATTCTCAATATAATTTGCGCTGATGTGCCCTTCAATATGGTGGACCCCAACAAGTGGAATATTCTTAGCAAAACTGATTGCCTTTGCCTCAGCCACACCAACGAGCAGTGCGCCCACTAGGCCCGGTCCATAGGTGACACCAATAGCATCGATATCGTCCAGCGTCATATCCGCATCGGACAGCGCCTGTTCAATTACCTGATTAATTTTTTCAATATGTTTTCTACTAGCAATCTCCGGCACAACACCTCCATACAGGGTGTGTAAATCAATCTGTGATGAAATGACATTGGAGCGCAAATCACGTCCGTTTACAACAACTGCCGCTGCTGTCTCATCGCAAGAGCTTTCAATTGCAAGTATTTTTATTTCTTTTGTTGCTTCCATTTTATTCTAGTCCTCTTCCTGAGAAGCCGAGTCAATCTGATAGAACACCAGGATTCGCCACTCACCCTCGCTTGACTTACGAAGAACGTACTGCTGATAGGTCTTTCCATAGTTCACGCCTTCTCGCACGAAGTAAGAAGAGGTCACATAAGCGATCTCATCCTGGTCTATGGTCTTATAGATTACCTTGTCCGTTGCGCACACTTCGCTTTGCGCAATATAACGGTCTCTATCCTTATAATCTATTACATCTGCTTTTACCGCAGACACATAAGAATCCCTTGGATTGATTGCCTGTAATTCAGGGTCAAACAAGCGAAGTGCCTGCTCCGCAACCTGAACAAGCTCATGCTCCGTATAGGTCTCATGATAGTAACAGGTAATAATTCGGTTGTAGAGTTTTACGACCTCACGTGGTGTGCTTGGATATTTCTTATCCAAATCCTTGGTAATGATTTTCTGTACTTCCGTCAGCTGCACTTCCTTGTTACGTTCCTGTGCCGCCTTCTCTTTTACAATGAAAAATCCCCCAACCACAAGTGCGACGCAAAGCAATGCTGTTGCTATAACGCCAGCCTTTTTCATGATTATTCCTCCTGGAATCCTAATTCGATGGTCTTACCATCTTTTCCCAAATGGGCATTTTCAAAAATCTTCTGTACTTCAGGCATATAACTTTCTGCATGAACAAGCGATGGAGAAAAATGAGTGAGCCACAGTTCCTTTACATCGGCTTTCTTTGCCATCTCTGCTGCTTCGTAAAATGTCATATGCTTATATTGTTTCGCTTTTGCAAGCTTTTCTGGTTCTGCATACATACCTTCACAGATAAATAAATCGGAACCGCTTGCAGCGGATACAATACTATCCGTTGGTCTTGAGTCTGTACAATAGGTTACCTTTAAGCCCTTGCGATCTGGCCCCATAACCATATCCGGAGTCAATGTCCTTCCATCGCACTGGATGGTCTGTCCCTTTTGCAATGGGTTCCACATCTTCATTGGAATATCTAGCGCTTTTGCCCGTTCTACATCGAACTTTCCCTGACGCTTAATCTCAACGGAGTAGCCATAGCACAATACATTGTGATTCACACGGAAGGCATGGATATGATATCCATTTAATACATAATCCGCTTCATTGCCTTCGATTTCCACACACTGCACTTCAAAAGGAAGCTCTGGAGCAATGGTGCGAAGAGCCGAAACCACACG
>JAZQQA010000104.1:0-34753 GCA_045628825.1 Agathobacter sp. | reverse complement strand
TGTGGATACCATTACGCTCTGTGTAGATGTATGGAGCCATCTTAGGGTTCCATCTTCTTGTCTGATGTCCAAAGTGAACACCTGCTTCGAGTAACTGCTTCATTGAAATTACGCTCATTTTTTTACCTCCATTTTTTGGTTATTTTCTTCCATGTGCTTCCAATTTTAAGACTACCAAAGGGCGTATCCTTGGCACCAGTCCAATCCACACATGTGCTTATTAGTTTTAAAGCCTTTGGAATTATAACATACCAAAGGCTTTCATGCAATAACATATTTTAAATTAATTCGACAAAATTGAAATAATTTCATCGTAGCTTGCACCTTCTGGAATCTCATAGGTGCCTACACTCATTCGATGATCGTATCCTACGGTTCCCATATACTTTCTGAAATCTTCCGAATCAGATACAATGCCCTTTTCCTGAAGTTCTTCTGCTAAAGTTCGAGCGACCTCACCCTTTTCAATACGAACAATTACATAGCCTTCTCTTGGAGTAATTTCAGGAGGAACTTCTTCCTGCACATCTGTTGCAGAGCCTTCTGTACCCGGTTCACTCGCAACCTTTGTCTCTTCTGTCTTTACAACGAGCTGACCATCCTCTACTGAGACATGCTTATTTATATTTTCGTCTCCTGTCGCACCTGCTTCACTTTCTTCCAAGGTTTCAATAGGAGCCACTTCTTCCTGCGCCACGCGTCCACTTGCATGAATTGCAATTGTAAAAATGATAGATGTTACAAGAATTCCAAAGCCGGCGCCTCTTAAATAATACTTAAACCGCACCGCTTCCTCCTTCCATGAACAAACCAATTACAAGCTTCACTTCTCCAAGGCCAAGCCCCAATTCCTTTGCAATCTCAACATCTGTTTTTCCAGCATTATGTAAGAACAAAATATCTTCATTATGATTGCGCTCTGAATCTGTATGAACCGCCTGTCTTAAGAACTCACTTTGTGGCACAGGCTCTGCTTCTTCAATTCTTTGAGAAGCTTCTTCCACATCAACCGCCATTTTGCGCTCTACTTCAGACTTTGCATTTTTCATTTCAAGAGTAAATTCCTGAAGTTCACCTGCAAGTCCCGTAAGTTCCTTATGCTTATCATTTAGCATACTATATAGGAACATAATCTCATTGTGGCTTTTGTTGATTGCATCAAGAACGGTATCTGAGTATTCACTGATGGCCATGATTTTCTCATTGCAAGTCTTTTCCATTCCACGCTTGCTTTCCGCCATCTTTTCTTCAATGATTTCTTCTACTAAATCTTCAATTTTTGATTCAGTGGCTTTCACTTTCTTTTCCACAATGACAGAAAGTTCTTTTTCACTCATGCGAGCAATCGCTTCCACATCATGACTTGATAATTTCTCCTGTATAAAGAAACTTACCAATATAAATGCCGCACCCACTAGAATCATAATAATTTCTAACAGTGTCATTTTTACAACCTAATTTCTATATTTTTATATCAAATCCACCTGTTGCACCTTTTGGTGTCACTTTCCCTGCAGGCTTCTTTTTCACAGATCCTCTTCTTCCAGGGACATAACTACCCCTGCCTTCTTCCTTCGCATCTGCATCGTTTTTTGTTTTTGCACTAGCCTCTTGACCCATAACCGTATGCACAAGATCACTATCCCTTTGATCTATAGTCTGGGATATATTCGCTTGATCAATCTGTGGCTTAGCATCCTCCTGATGCTTAATCACATGCACATCTTCCGTTCTTTGGATCATTCCACCCAAATCAACTGGACGAATTGACATATATTCACCTCTTTATGCTGGAACACGCGTAATTGCGCCTTCCGATTTTTTGAACTTACAGCAGCTAAAAACTTCTCGAATTTGCAAAGACAAGTCGGAAATAGCAACACACACACCAGGATAAATACTTCTTTGTACAACCACATAAGATCGATTGCTTGCCATCATCTCCGCATAAATTTTACTCATTTCCTCTTTGATTGGTGCAAGAGTTTCCTGTTCTGTCTTAAGCTTTACTGCAAGCTTCTGTACATATGCCATCTTATCTGCAGGAAGCTTCTGACCTTTTCGTAAAATGGTCGTATAATTTGCCAAAATCACACGATCATCCTCCATGTCCTTTTGGAGACTCTCTGCCTGCTTTGATAATCCAATAAAACGTTCCTTACGTTCTGGATCCACACCAACTTCAAGTGTTGTTGCAGTACCCATATTGGTTCCAATGGTATCTGCATCAATGCACTCACCAGCACGAATAATTCCACCGTTGATGAGGCCCTTACGACCATGCACTTGGACACATCCCTTTGCGGAAACATCACTATTTAATATCTGTTCTGCCTCAACATAGCCACCAACTGTAATAGTAGCATTCTCTATGAATTTTGCCATAAGATTGGTGCCTGCTCTTAGGTCTGCATTAAACATTCCGTGAACACCACATTTGATAATAAGCTGAGCACCAGCGCTAATGGTTGCACCTTCTACAACGCCCTCAACGATTACATCTCCAGACGCACGAACAGAGAAACCGCTCTTTACATTACCCCGAATAAGAACGCTTCCCTCATATGCAATATTTCCTGTGGAATTATCTACATCTGCTGGTACCTCATAGACATTGGACACGAACACCTTTCCATTCATAAGCGTAGCATGTCCAGTTACATTTGAGGTGATTTCAAGCTCATCCTCGCTTAAAGTAATGTTATTACCAAAAGCAAGTCGATCATTTTTGACAGTACGTGGTCGAATTTCTTCACCAAATACATTTTTTCCTGGATCTCCTGGGTCAGCAGGAATGAGTCTTGCAAGTACATCCCCTTCTTTAATATGACTAATGGTATTCAAATCCTTATAGTCAACACTGCCATCTTCATTTCGTTTTGGCTGAAGGTTTTTCGATGTATTAAAATAATACTCAATCTTCGCATCTTTTCCATGTCTAGGCGGAGTTCCTAAAGCAAATACGTAATCTGTACAATACTGCCTATTCTGTAAAAATCCAAAGATTGCATTTTGATCTATTCCATACTTGATTTTATGAAATGCTAAATCATCTACAATCTCTTTTGTAGATAACAAAGCACCACCTTCTGAAGGAGGATAAAAACGACAAATTACTTTCATCTTATCAAGAGAAACATCCAAATCCATCATTTCCTTCACTGCAGGTCCAACCCACTCCCCAAGAAAAATGACTGATTCTTTCTCTCGATCTGCGATCGCCTTGCTTATTTCCACCAAATTGTAATCTTTAAAGCCTTTGCGATCTAGATATGAAGTAATTTCCCCAATTACAAGCGCCTTCCCTTCAGCGTCTGGTGGAACAATCTTAAGCGATGCTTGTCCGTTGTTAATCACTAACTGAAAAAACTGATTTTGCATCCCATTCTCCAATAATATTAGATTCCATCAGTTAAGATGTTCATGTATGGTCCCATCTTCTTACGCATTTTCACAAGCGCCTTGGTATGAAGCTGTGAAACTCGAGATTCTGAAACCTCCAAAATATTACTAATTTCCTTTAATGTCATTTCACTGTAATAATAAAGTTCAATGACTTTTCTTTCCTTTTCTGTGAGCAGTTCCAAAGATTCCATTAACATCTTTTTTAATTCATCCTGCTCAATCACATCCTCTGGCTGCGCAAAATGTGAGTTGTGTGTCGCATCCATCACTGGTTCAGGACCAGTTCCCTGCTCCTCAAACTCATTTAAAGACACCACATTTGTGACCTTCATTTGTGACTGCCAGTTGGTGTATTCATCCTCTGAAATGTTAAGCTCGACTGCTATTTCTTCATCTGTAGCAGCCTTTCCTGTACGCATTTCAATCGCCTTCACCGCCTCATCAATCTGACGCTGTCTTTGACGAACCGTTCTTGGAATCCAATCCATTTTACGAATCTGATCCAAGATTTCTCCACGGATACGAAGAGAAGCATAGGTCTCAAACTTGACATTCTTTGCAGAATCAAATTTATCAATGGCATCAATGAGTCCAAAAATGCCATAGGAAACCAAATCCTCAAATTCAACATTATGGCCCAAATACATACTCATTCTTCCTGCTACAATTTTTACCAACTGTGCATAGGCAAGAATCAGTTGCTCTCTCAATTCCTGAGTAGGCTTTTTTTCATATTCTTTCCATAACTTTTCTGTATCCACTGCCTTCATGTAAAGTCCCCAACGTTAACAATTACTTTTTTTCTTCCACCTTTGATTCATCCTGTGTGGAATTTGAATCTTGATCTTCTTTCTTCGTCTCTGGTTGCTTATCTGCAAATGCAGCCATCGCTTTATCTAGTATCACACGAAGAATGACTCCAATAAAAAAGAATATGATCAAAACAATCAAAAGCTGCTTAATAAATGCCATCGCTTCTAATTGCTTCTGTGTTGCAAAAACGCAATAAACGACACCTGCGCTCAGCATAACCATAGAAGGAACATTGTTCGTTCTCATTATATAACTTTAATATCCTTTCCTACCGCTTTGATCACGAAGTCACCATTAGAGCAATCAAGTTCAACAGTTCTTCCGTAATTTAAACCAGTATCCTCTGCAATCAGAGGAATTTTTAATTCAGCCAACATTAATTTTGCCTCTTCTGTATTACGCAAACCAACATTGCCCATTGCTGTTGCTGAGCTCACTTCAAACATACACGCTCCACCAGCAATCTTTGCAACCAATCTACGCTGTACAGCACCAGCCTTAATCATCTGATCAAGGAGCTCTTTTATTCCAGTATCACCAAACTTTGCGATATTACCATTATTCTTGAGCTTTGTACTATCCGGCAACATATAATGCACCAATCCGCCAATCTTGGCCTGTGGATCATAAAGAGTTAAACCAATACAAGATCCAAGACCCAGGGTTGTAAGTATATCAGGTGCACTTGCTATTTTAAGGTCAGCCATTCCAACTTTAATAACCTCACCCATTGCATAAACCCCACTATAATACAATACCTAAAGACTGTAAGATTTTTTCATAAGAATCCTGTTCTGGCATTAAGATAAAGTAACCATTAATCATAACGTCATCACCAAATTCTGTCTCAATTAACAAAGCATTTTCACCGTACTGTCCAAACTGAATTGCAGGAACGCTTAATATAGCGGCTGCCATATCAACCGCAATATAAGGAACACTAGGCGCGATAAACATATGCGTCATATTGGAAAGGGCAGAAAGATAAGAACCTGCAATAATATTTCCGATTTCCTTTAATGCAGATAATTCCATATCTGTAAACTGACGATCCAATTCCCCAGAAGTACCCATAAGCTTATCTACAAGATAATGCGCAGAATCCATACGCATAAGGAACATCATACTTCCAGAAATATCATTGGTAACCTCTAGGAAAATACCAACGATTGTCTCCTCTTCTGGACAAATTGCACCACCTAATTTGTTGGCTTCCATAAGCTCAACCTTAGGTACCTTCATTGTAATGGTGGAATTAATCATAGAAGCAATTGCAGTTGTTGCATTTCCAGCACCAATGTTACCTATTTCTTTTAGAACATCAAGATACATCTCATTGACGTTGTCTAATGAAAAATTACCCATAAACCCTCCAAATGCATATAGTGAGGAATATGATGTTCCTCACTATATGATCGTTTACATTATAAAACTTACTGTTCCTTCTCCTCAATAATTGAATTGATTTCAAAAAGGGAAATCAAAGTCTCGCCCTTCTTACCAATTCCATTGATGAAGGAATCCTTTCCGCTTTTAGCGGTTGTAGATGTTGCATCAATGTCACTTTCTGCCAAAGTAACTACCTCGCAAACCTCGTCCACGATAATTCCAAGAAGTCCCTTATCCTCAATCTTAAGAATAATAATACGTGACTTATTGGTAAATACATCATCTGCAAGTTCCATCTTAGTACGAATACTCATTACAGGTACGATTTCACCACGTAAATTGATAATGCCCTTGAAATAAGGCTGTGCCTTTGGAACTCTTGTAATTCTCTGCATACGAACAATGTTATCTACATATCCGATGTCAATGCCGTATTTCTCGTTGCCAATCTGAACAACGATATACTGCTTTACTCTCTCATCTGATGATTCAATTCTATTATCAGCCATGGAAAACCCCCTCCTACATTAATGTATTTACATCAAGGATCAATGCTACTTCACCATCACCAAGAATGGTTGCGCCACTGATAAGCTTATTACCATTGATGTACTTACCTAAAGACTTAATAACGATTTCCTGCTGTCCCATAAGGTTATCTACAACAAGACCTGCAAGGCTATCGCCACGTTTCACAATAACAACTGTAAGGCTTTCTGGCTCTTCTTCCTTTGGAGCAATATCAAGTACCTTATCCAAGCGAATCAAAGGAATAACGGTTCCACGAAGGTGAATAACTTCTTTTGCCTCAACGTACTTAATCTCGCTAACAGGGATATCCTCAATGTTCGAAATTGATCCAAGAGCAATTGCGTATTTCTCATCACGAATCTCTACCATCAATGCCTGAATAATTGCAAGGGTAAGTGGAAGTCGAACGGTAAATGTAGTTCCTTCACCAAGCTTTGTACGAACTTCAACGTCACCACCGAGCTGCTCAATATTTGATTTAACAACATCAAGACCTACGCCTCGACCTGAGATATCAGTAATCTTCTTAGCCATAGAGAAGCTTGGGAGGAAGAGCATATTAATAATATCCTTCTCACTCATAGCCTCTGCTTGTTCAGGAGTAATAATGCCTCTTTCAATAGCCTTACCCTTAACAGCTTCGACATCGATACCATTACCATCATCACCTACCTGAATGATAACGTTATTACCTTCCTGATAAGCATTTAAGAAAATTGTACCAGTCTCTGGCTTACCACGCTGTACACGAACTGCACTATCTTCCAATCCATGGTCAGCAGAGTTACGAAGTAAATGCTGAAGTGGATCACCAATCTGGTCAACTACAGTACGATCCAACTCAGTCTCTTCACCAGTCATAACAAGTTCCATCTTCTTACCAAGAGAACGAGACAAATCACGAATCATACGTGGGAACTTGTTTACAACACTTTCAATAGGAACCATTCGAACCTTCATTACTGATTCATGAAGATTGGTTGTGATTCTCTCCAAGTATTCAATCTGATCGTGGAATCCTTGGCTAGTAAAGTTACCACCCTCAGTCGAACTAATTGAAACCAAAGAGTTCTTTGCAATAATAAGCTCAGATACCTGATTCATAAGAGCATCCAGCTTTTCAATATCAACACGAACAGTTCTGTTGGTTGCTGGTTTTGCTGGAGTAGACTTCTTTGCTGAGCCCTGAGAAGAATCAGCCTTAGGAGCTTCCTCAACCTTAGCTGGAGCTGCAGCAACTGCAGGAGCAGTTTCCTTCTGCTCAGGAGCCTCTGCCTCTGCCTCTGCAGGAGCACCTGCATCCGTAATATCTTCACAAATAACTGCATCAATTTCAGAAACTGACTTTGCAGCAGCAATCAGTTTATCTGCATCTTCCTTAGATGCAACATAAACAGAGAAATCAAGTTCAAATTTCTCATCTTCAATATCCTGTGAGCTTGGACGATAAACAACAATCTGACCAAGTTCTTCCAATGCACGGAAAACAAGGAAAGCACGAGCTGCCTTCAAAAGGCACTCTTTTGACACGGTAATTGTCATACCATAAATCTTATTTCCAGCTTCCTTCGCATCATCAATATCCTTTTGCTCATGCTGACTAAGCTCAAATAAAGAAAAGCCAGTACCTTCACTTGCAGGCGCGTCCGCTACTTCTTCACTTGCCGAAGGAGCTTCTTGTGCTGCAGGAGCATCAGCCACTGCCTCACCATTTGCCTTTGCAATGAAATCGTTCAAGGATTTGATAATCAGCTCATTGTCTTCTGTACCTTCGTCTGAACTAGCCTTGATGTTATTAAGATAACCTTCAATTGCGTCCAAACATTCAAACAACAAGTCAATCATGGCGCTATCTACTTTAATCTTATCACTACGAACTTCCTGGAAAACGTTCTCCATGTCGTGTGTAAGATGCTGCATACGCTTGAAGCCCATTGTACCAGCCATACCCTTTAATGAGTGTGCTGCTCTAAACACCTCATTGATGGTATCTTTGTTATCAGGCTCACTCTCAAGTGTCATAATACAATCACTCAGAGTCTGCAGATGCTCACCACTTTCATCGATGAAAATTTCAAGATACTGACTTACATCCATTTTACTTTACCCCCACGTTCTTTATAATCGTTTTTGCAACTTCTTTTAGAGGAACAACTTCATCAACAACCCCAGATTCTGCAATTGCCTTTGGCATACCATATACAACACAGGTTTCCGCATTCTGTGCAATTACATGTACTGGCTTGTGCTGACAGAGTGATAAAATACCGTTGGTACCATCGGCACCCATTCCGGTAAGTACAACACAAACGATTTCATCAAACCCACTCGTCGATAAAGAATCATATGTAATGTTCGCACAAGGTCTTAATCCGCCAATTGCTGGCATATCATTAAGAACAATCTTGTGAGAGCCATCTGAATTCTTCTTTACCTCCATATGTCTTCCACCAGGAGCGACGTAAACGCAACCCTTCTTTAATACATCCCCATCTTCGGCTTCCTTCACCGATACCTTACTGATTTCATTCAAACGATCCGCCATAGACTTTGTAAAGCCAGCTGGCATATGCTGAACTAAAACCATCGGCGCATCCATATTGGCTTCTAAGAATGGTATAACATCCTGCAAAGCTTTTGGACCACCTGTTGAACAAGCAAGTGCTATTAACTTGTTCTTGCCTGTTGCTTGCAAACGTTTTACATTGGTTGGTGCCTTTGGTTTTTCCATAACAGAACCAATGGTACCAGAAACTTCTTTTGTAGTTCTTGCACCAGTGCTTGTTCCAGAACTCATAGTACTGCGAACGAAAGCTCTCGATGAAAGTACTGCATTCAAAACCTCAAGTAAACGCTTACTGAAGGACTCACCCTTGGCTTCAACAATATTGGTAGGCTTGGTTACAAAATCGATTGCACCTCGCTCCAATGCCATAATGGTAACTTCTGCATCCTTTGTTGTAAGGGTACTTACCATAATGATATTGGCTTTGATGTTTTCCTTCTGCAACACCTCGAGTAACTGTAGACCATCCATGTTCGGCATATTGACATCAAGAAGCACCGCATCATAGGTGTTTTTCTTTAATTTCTCATATGCTTCTACGCCATCTCTACAGGTATCGATTGCCTGAAAATTGTTATCTGCATTGATTATATCACATATAACCCTTCTCATGAGTGCAGAGTCATCAACAACTAAAATGTTTTTCTTCATTATGCCATCTCTTTTCTTCTTATACGACGTTCCTCTTCAAAAACGAAACGAACAATTTCCTCTCTGTCGTTTAAATCCTTAAATAAGAACTTCCCTCTGGTTATATATTTGCCTCGCACCTTAGGCGACTCCACGGATTCAATAATCTGCGTCACCAGGAAAAATGTTTGGTCTACCTTATCATTGCTTAGACGAATTACAACAAGAAGATTACCTCCTGCCATCAACCTTTCATCAGAAGCAAATCTCATTCCACCGCCACTAATGTCTACGGTGATTGCCGCACTGGAATACTGTGAGAATTTAAGTTCCTGTGAAGCCTCATATATTTCTCTGGTCGTTTCCATTTGAATAAATTCATTTCCAACAACCATATAATCAAAATCAACCGTTGCATTCACACGATAAAATTCACGTCTTTGGAACTTTTTCGGTTCATCTCGTAATTGCAAAAGAAGTACGAAAAAATTGTCTTTTTTGAATCGTTTCTGCACCGTACAAGTACAAATATAAAGTCCCTTCTTGGTGTAAAACATAAGTTGACATCGAAGACCTATTTGAAAAAGAACCATACGGCCATTTTCCGTAGGCATTCCAATTTCAATCTCCTTGTCATTGACAAATTCAAACAGGCTACTTTTGTATGTTCGGATTGGTCCATTTAGTTCACCGTTATGCTGTTGTTCAATCTGCTGAACCAATTGGATGTCTATCTTATCTCCAAGGTTCGCAACATCCGAAAGTAACATATCTACTCCTATCGTTTTCTAGACCACAAATTTGTGAACATCTGTGAAATTCCAAATCGTACCTGATTTGGTTCCATGCTTCCATCTAAAATAGATTTTGCAATTGCTTCAAATGCCTTCGTACTAGACGCATTAGGCGCATTCAAAGAAACAGTTTTTTGTTGTCTCACCGACTTTTCCAAAGTCAAATCCAATGGAATCATACCCAAATAGTGCAATCTTCCATTCAAAAACTGTTCAACCACAGAATTCAGTTTATCAAACACCGCATCTCCTTCTTCCTTCGTTGTCACCTTATTGGCAATAACATGAATCTTCGTATTATTCGAGAAGAAATTAGGATTACGATACAAAGCTTTTAATAACGAATAAGAATCGGTAAGCGAACTAGGTTCTGGTGTTGTAACAAGCAACACTTCTGGGCTTGACATAACAAACTCAAGCACCTGATCTGAAATACCAGCGCCTGTATCTATAATAATAAAATCGGCCAATTCATTCAGTTCATTAAGGGCTTTGATCAAATACATAATCTGATCATGATAAAGATTATTAAGCGCTAATACACCAGATCCTCCAGAAATAAAACCGATATCCATAGGTCCTGGCGTAATAATTTCACGAATACTTTTCCCCTGATATATCACATCCGAAAGGTTGTATTTCGGAATTGCTCCAAACATAACTTCAATATTTGCTAAACCAAAATCAGCGTCAAAAATGATGACCTTTTTCCCTGCTTTCGTCAATTGAATAGCCAAATTGACTGCCAGGTTCGATTTTCCAACACCACCCTTGCCACTGGTAATGGTAATGACTCTTGCTTGGTTGGGAGCATTTTGGTTTCGCATCTTTATCACATTACGAAGCTGCGTTGCCTGATCCATTAATTCGTTCCCCCTAATAGCTGCTTCACTACCTTTTGGGTATTAAAGACTTCAATATCATCTGGAACATTCTGTCCATTGGTTACATAAGAAAGCTCTGCCCCAGAATACAACTTTACATTTAACAGATTTCCATAAGCACTTGTCTCATCCAATTTTGTGAAAATCAACTTATAATCAGATGCAATTTCTTTATAATTATCAATGATATCTGTCAAATCCTTGTACTTTGTTGTTGCACTAAGAACAAGGTAAACTTCCCTGGTAAAAGAAGGATCGCATCCTACCAAAAGAGCCTTGGTATCTGCTTTTTGTGCCTCATTCTTATGAGAGAAACCAGCTGTATCGACAAAAATCAAATCATAATCCAACATACGATGAATCGCTGCATTTAATTCATCCGCAGAATATACAACTGACATTGGTGCATCCAAAATATTCGCATAGACGCGAAGCTGTTCCGTCGCAGCAATTCGGTAAGTATCTGCTGTAATAAATGCAACCTTCTTGTCCTTCTCTACCTTATACTTAGAAGCGATTTTTGCAATGGTTGTTGTTTTTCCAACACCTGTTGGCCCAATCATAAATACAATCTTTGGTTTACTTCCCGACAAATCAATTCCAGAAGGCTTTCCAAAACGCAAAATCATCTTCTGATATACATTGGCAAGAATCATATCCACGCTATTGCCAGGCTTAATGAACTGTTCTACATCATCCAAAATGCGATTGATATAGATTTCATTCACCTCATTCTTTAACAAGGTGCTATACAAAATACGAAGGAAATTTAATTCCACAGTATTTTGCGACTTCTCCTCTTGCGGCTCGACTACTTTCGGAGCGCCAAGCTTTTCCTCCAGCATAGAAGAAAGACTATCTAATTTGCTCTCAAAGCTCTTAGGCTCAATCTTCTCCTCTTCTGGCTCATCTGGTAAAATGTCAGGATTGGGAAGCTTTGCAACCTTAGATACCGGACGTACTGGGGCCTTTGGCTGTACCACATCACGTTCAGGAGCTGGAATCACAATTTGTTCATCTGCCGTAAGGCTTATGTTTTCATGAATTTTCTTTGGAGAAGAAAGTGCACTCATTGGAGAAAGCACGGTTTCCTTTTCTTCCATAGCCGCAGTAACTTCAAAGGTTGATGATTTAAATGCACGGAATAAGCCCTTTGGCTTAATTTCCTTAACATTCATAATCACGGCTCCATCGCCCAATTCCTTTTTTGCCTTTTCAATTGCCTCTTCCTGGGTTTTCCCCTGAAATTTGTTAATTGTCATTTCCGTATGTCACCATTCCTACAGATTGCAATTCCACATTGGAATCTACTTCATTATAAGAAACTACAATCAAATCTCTAAAATAATCTTCTGTCAGTTTCTTAAAATACATACGCACAATTGGCGATGTAATAATAATTGGATTCTTTCCAAGGCTTTCGAGCTTTCCAGCCTCTACCTCAACAGACTCCATAATTTTCTTAGTACGATCCGGATCAAGGGTTAAATACGCCCCCTGTTCTGTTTGCTTCACAGATCCCATAATATCCTGCTCCACACGTGGATCAAGGGTAACGACACTTGTGGTTTCATTGCTTGGAAAATATTTGCTAGAAATTGCGCGTTTTAGGCTTTGACGCACATATTCTGTCAACACATCCGTATCCCTTGTTGTTTGGGCATGATCCGCAAGGGTCTCAAATATTGTAAGCAAATCTCGAATGGAAATACCCTCTTCCAACAAATTCTGCAAAACCTTCTGCACATCGCCAAGACCAAGCAACTTTGGAACAAGCTCGTCCACAAGTACAGGATTAGACTCTTTCAAATTGTTAACCAGATTCTGTACATCCTGTCTCGTTAAGAGTTCTGCAATATGGCTTCTAATCACTTCTGTCAAATGTGTTGCAATAATCGAAGGTGGATCAACAACGGTATAACCCAAGCTTTCTGCACGTTCTCTTTGACTTTCTGTAATCCAAATAGCTGGCAAATGGAAGGAAGGCTCAAAGGTAGGAATACCTGTAATCTCCTCATCCACATAGCCAGGATTCATTGCCATATAATGATCAAAAAGGATTTCTCCTTCCGTTACCTGAATGCCCTTAATTTTGATAATATACTGATTTGGATTCAGCTGAATATTATCACGTAATCGAATAATTGGAACAACGGTACCAAGTTCTAGGGCTATCTGTCTTCGAATCATAACCACTCGATCGAGGAGATCTCCACCCTGATTTACATCTGCCAAAGGGATAATACCATATCCAAACTCAAGCTCAATTGGGTCAACGGAAAGTAAAGAAACAACATTCTCTGGTCGCCTGATTTCTTCCGCTTCTGTTTCTGCTTGTGCAACCTCCTCCTCAATGGTTTCCTCACCAATGACACGATTCATTGACACACCTGTTGCAATAAAGGCAAGGCCCAACGCAACAAATAGAAACCATTCCAATGGAGTAAATACACCAAGGAAAATGAGTACTCCACCAACCAAATATAAAACCTTTGGAATACCAAAAAGCTGCTTAACCAAAATTCCTGTAAAGTCTGCTTCTCCAGACCCTTTGGTAACCAAGATACCAGTGGACAAGGAAATTAGTAACGAAGGAATCTGAGAAACCAATCCATCACCAATGGTCAAAAGACCATACTGTTGAATAGCCGAACCAAATGCAAGATTCTGATTCATTACACCCATTACTGTACCACCAACCAAGTTGATGATGGTAATAATAAGACCTGCAGTTGCATCTCCCTTTACATACTTCGTAGCACCATCCATAGAGCCAAAGAAGCTAGATTCCTTCTGAATTTTTGCACGTCTTTCCTGCGCTTCCTTATCTGTGATTGCACCTGTATTAAGGTCAGCATCTATCGCCATCTGCTTACCAGGCATTGCGTCCAAGGTGAAACGAGCAGTTACCTCTGATACTCGCTCCGAACCCTTATTGATAACAATAAACTGAATCAATATGAGAACAATGAATACAATGGCACCAATAATCATATCGCCACCACCTACGAATTGTCCGAAGGTCGTAACAACATTACCTGGATTTCCCGTAGTAAGAATCAGTCTGGTAGACGATACGTTAAGTGAAATACGGAAAATTGTGGTGAACAAAAGAAGCGTTGGGAAAAAGGACATATCCAAAACTTCTTTCGCAAATAAAACATTAAATAAAATAATAAGAGCAATAGAAAGATTAATGGCCAACATAACATCAAGAAGCAGGGCCGGAATTGGAATAATAAAGAAAATAACCGCTGCAAGTAAATATGTTGCAATTCCCAAATCTGCTTTTTTCACTTATGTCTGCCTCCTTTCCATATATTTTCATTCAAATCAGTTAATGATTCTTGTTATAAATCATAGCAAGTACTTCTGCTACTGCCTGATATAACTCCGGTGGAATCTCTCCGCCCACATCTACATTGTGATAAATTGCTCTGGCCAAAGGCTTATTCTCAACAATCTCCACATGATTTTCTTTGGCAATTTCCTTAATACGAAGTGCCATATAATCTTCACCCTTTGCCAAAAGATATGGCGCTGGACTCACCTGCGGATCATACTTTAGTGCAACCGCAAAATGTGTAGGGTTGGTAATAACAACATCCGCTTTTGGAACATCCTGCATCATACGACGTCTGGAAGTCTCTTGCATGACTCTTCGCTGGCGACCCTTAATCTGAGGATCTCCTTCGGTGTTCTTATATTCGTCCTTAACCTCCTGCTTGGTCATCTTCATATCATCTCTAAACTTCCATCTCTGGTAGAAGAAGTCCAAAAAACCGACCAAAAGGTAAATAATACTAATACGAAGTCCCGTATTTATAATGATATCCCCAACCAAGGCAAGTGCTTGGGTAATTGGAATATCATATAAAATAAACAAATCATTGGCGTGATCCTTAACTGCCATATAGGCAACCACACCAATCAAAGAAATTTTCACAACAGAAAGCAGTAAGTTAAACAAAGATTCCTTAGAAAAAATACGCTTGAAGCCATTTAAGGGATTCAACTTACTAAGCTTTGGCTGCAAAGGCTTTGCACTCACCTTCCATTTTACTTGAATGACAGTAATCAGTGCTGTGATTACAAATCCAAAAATTAGAAATGGCGAAACCAAAAGCAGAATATTCAGTAAAACCTTTAATAAAAAGCCTGTGAATTCCTTTGAAGTAAGTGCTGTCGCACTCATTTTCCCAAAGACAGCCATATTCTCATATGCCATTGAAAATATATCCACTAGGCGATTTCCAACAAAGGACACAAAAATCTTAATGCAAAGGAATAATACAATCAGGTCAAAGCCCGAAGTCAACTCCTTACTTCTTGCTGCACGGCCCTCGGAACGAGCATCATCCAACTTCTTCTGGGTAGCAGGCTCTGTCTTCTCTCCGCCTTCGCCATCTTTGGCAAACCACTGCAGATTGTAGGAAAGTATGTAGTTCTTCTCGTCAATACATTCCTTCAAGAATCAATACCACCATTTCTTTGATTTCCTGAAACAGGAAATTTGCAATATTAGGAACCATAAACGCTGTCAAAAATAATACCAAAAGACCTGTTAACACTTTCAGCTGCATACCAACTGCAAACATATTCATCTGCGGAGCAACCTTTGCCATAATTCCTAAAATAACATTTAGAATCATAATCGTTGCAAAAACAGGAAGAAAAATACGGAACGCAATAATAAACAGATCTGTAATATACTTTACCATGGCAAGAAGCAAATGATCCCATGCAAAAACTGCGCCACCAACCGGTACTACAGAAAAAGAATCGCACATGGCTCTAAGAACAAAAACATGCATATCAGATGCAACTAGTATTAACATCACAAGATAATAATAGAAATTACCTGTTATTGTAGATTCCGTACCCATCTCTGGATTAAACTCTGTTGCCATGGAAAAACCAATATCCATATCTATGATATTTCCCGCAAATAAAAGAACGGAACTACAGATATTCGCCGCAAATCCAATCAGTAAACCCGTAATTCCTTCTCTTAATACATATATTGCGTAACCAATTACGCTTGTATACTCAAGTGTCGGACGGTCTACCACCTGAAAAATCATAAGAGAAATCAAAGCTCCTACTCCAATTTTCACACGGTTGGGAACGCCTCTAGAACCAATTACTGGTGCAAGGTAGATAAAAGAAACCATGCGAACCAGAATCAACAAATAATATTCAAAATTAGCTAAATTAAAAGTAACATCAACCATAATTACAACATGCTAAGATACAAGCTAAAATTCGACCAAAGCTCTGTCATAAAATTTGACATATTATCTAACATCCAAGAACCAGCCAACATTAAGGTTGCAAAAACTGCAAGAATCTTTGGAACAAAGGTTAGGGTCTGCTCCTGAATAGATGTAACAGTCTGAAAAATACTAACGATCAAACCAACAATAAGTGACACCAAAAGAAGCGGTGCACCCGTTATAATAATGGTATAAATTGCATCTCTCGCAATATCAATGATTGCACCTTGAAAGTCCATGGTCATTTTCCCTCATCAATAAAACGTCTGAATCAAAGACTTAATAACAAGATCCCAGCCATCTGCTAAAACAAACAACAAAATCTTAAACGGTAACGATATCGTCGTAGGCGGCAGCATCATCATACCCATTGACATAAGCACCGAAGAAACAACCATATCAATTACAATAAATGGGATATAAATAAAGAATCCCATAACAAAAGCGCGTCTTAGCTCGCTTAAAATAAATGCTGGAACCAAGGTGGTAAATGGGACATCATCATAGGTCTCATAGGTCACGTCTGAGAAATCCGCAAAAACCTCAACATCCTTTACCATGGTCTGCCCATACATAAACTCACGGAGTGGCTGCTCTGCAGCTTGAAATGCCTGCTCCTGTGTAATCAAACCTTGATCAAGTGGCTTAATTGCTACCTCATTAATCTGCGTAAAGGTAGGCCACATTATGAAAAAAGTCAGAAACAGCGCCAATCCAACTAGGACTTGATTGGGCGGAGTTGTCTGCGTACCAATCGCAGTTCTGACAAAATGTAGCACAATAATAATTCTCGTAAATGATGTCATCATTATGAGAATTGATGGTGCTAAAGCCAGGATTGTCAACACAAGAAGCATACGAACCGGTGTAGAAAGAGACCCTGTTTCATTACTATAAGTAATTCTAAGGCCATCACTATCCGTTCCTATATCACGGCTAGGAAGCCCACCGTTCCCACCAGAAAAATTCGTAATGGAATCTGGATCAAAATCACTTCCTTGAATCGTCTGTGTACCAGCACTTGCTGCCGCAACAGACACTGGATGAACAAATCCTGTATAAATTGTAAATATTACAACTGCAATGGCAAACAGAAAAGATGCCACGCAATATCTCTTCTTCAACTTACTACTCATGATTATCCTGTTTCTTCGAGCTTTTCGCCTTTATTTTGCTCAAAACCTCTTGAAAACTTTCCTGATATTTTCCAGGTTCTTCTTTTGGAAGTTCAAGAAGCTCCTCTTCTGTTAATTCTCCCAGAAGATTCACTTCATCTTTTCCAATGGAAACCACAAGATACTTTGTGCCAGCCGCAATAATACTAATCATTTTGTTATTGCCAACACGAATGGTCTCCACAATTTTTAAATTCTTATTATAAGTGTGTGCCTTTGTATATCCGCCCATCCACCTTGTGGTGAGATAAGTAATTACAAGGACAAACACAAAAATAAGTAAAACGCCAATTAACTGTAAGAAGCTTTCCATATTAACCTACAATCTTTTTTACAGCCTCAAGAACACGATCTGCCTGGAATGGCTTAACAATAAAATCTTTAGCTCCTGACTGAATCGCTTCAATTACCATCGCCTGTTGTCCCATTGCAGAACACATTGCAACAACCGCAGATGGATCTGCTTCCTTAATCTTCTTAAGTGCCTGAATTCCATCCATCTCAGGCATTGTAATATCCATAAGCACAAGATCCGGCTTGAGTTCTGCGTACTTTTCTACCGCAATCTTTCCATTCTCTGCTTCTCCAGCGATTTCATAACCGCCTTTTGTCAAAATATCCTTGATCATCATGCGCATAAATGCGGCATCATCACAAATCAAAATCCTCTTTGCCATTGTTAATAACCTTCCCCCTATTATTTCTGTACATTTGGATTTACTGCAGTCACAATTTCAGTAATACGAACACCGAAGCTTTCCTCAATGACTACAACCTCACCCTTTGCTACATTCTTGCCGTTTACAAGAATATCAATTGGCTCACCAGCAATCTTATTAAGCTCAATGATCTTTCCTGGTCCGAAATCCAAAATGTCGGAAATAGACTTCGTAGTACGACCAAGCTCAACGGTTACCTCCAAAGGAACATCCATAATCAAATCGATATTCTCTGGCTGATAAGGAGCTCCCATTGCGCCATTAAATGCAGAAAACATTGCAGGCTGTACGTTTACAGGCTGTCCCATCATTGGCTGCATCATAGGCATGCCTTGCATTGGCATAGCTTGCATTGGCATTCCCATCATAGGTTGCTGCATCATTGCAGGATCCATTTGAGGTGCTGCCTGAGGAGCCGCTGCTGGTGCAGGTGCAGGAGCTGCAGCCTGAGCTGGAGCAGGTGCTGCATCTTCTTTGATACTGCTAGAATCCGCCTCCATATTCGAAGTTACGCCAGCACACATTTCCTTTGCGAAGGAAATAGGGTACAACTGCATGATTTCACTATCAACCAAGTCACCAATTTCCATACGGAATGAAATTTTTACAAACTGACCTGAAAGGAATGAATCAATCTGACTTTCATCCACATTTTCCTTAAGATCGATGACATTTGCCATTGGTGGGCTGATATCAATCATTTTATTGAGCATAGAAGAAAGTGATGTAGCAGATGAACCCATCATCTGGTTCATCGCCTCACTAATTGCACTAAGATGCAATTCCCCAAGCTCTCCCTCTGTATTTGTTCCATCACCACCCATCATGAGATCGGTGATGATTTTAACATCATTTTCTTTCAAAACAAGGATATTGCTTCCGTCTAATCCAACGGTATATGCAATTCGGATAAATACGCAAGGCTTCTCATATTTATCAGAGATTTCTGACCAAGTTGTAAGATCTACAACAGGGGTCGAAATTTCTACCCTACGATTAACCAGCGAAAATAATGTGGTCGCTGCAGTACCCATACTAATGTTGGCGATTTCACCAATGGCATCTTTTTCTGATTCTGAAAGAATCTCATCACCAGAAGATGCCCCAGCCGCTGGGCCACCGTTTAGGAGCGCATTAATTTCTTCCTGAGATAATACTCCATCCATGTTACGATTACTCCTCTCTGATCACCGAAGTGATTCTTACTGCATAATCCTCTCCCGACTCACCAGGGAGTGCAGTGAATTTCTTGATATTACCTACGTAGACATCGAGTTCCTCGTCTACCTTACGATCCAAACGAATGATATCGCCTGGCATAAGTCCTGCAAAATCACTTACGGAAATTGCGCTCTTACCAAGCACTGCCTTAACAGGAATCTGTGCTTTTTGGATCAAAGCCTCAATCGCTTCCGCATAATTGGTTTCATCTGCATTTTGCATATTGGAATACCAATACTTGGTGTTCAATTTATCTATCACATCTTCCAACGTAATGTATGGAAGACAGATATTCATAAGTCCTTCAACCTCGCCAATCTTGATATTGATTGTTACAATCGCAATCATTTCACTTGGCGAAATAATCTGTGCATACTGTGAATTCGTCTCAATTCGTTCTAGATGTGGATGAATATCAACTACATTCGCCCAAGGCTCATGCATCAAATTCACACAAACAATAAAAATACGTTCAATAATCAAAAGCTCGATTTCTGAGAACTCTCGTACTTTATCAAGAGCAGTTCCTTGTCCTCCAAGCATTCGATCAACAATTGCAAATCCAAGATTGGATGCCATTTCAATAATAATATTACCTTGCAAAGGTGCAAAATTCACAATTCCAAGAAGCACTGGATTGGAAAGTGCGTTAGAAAACTCAGAATAAGTTACCGCTTCCGAGTTCATCACTTCAACCTGTGTTGCCTTTCGCAAATACACTGGGAAGTTGGTTGCAAGAAGTCTTGCATAGTGTTCGAAAATGATCTCCAACGTTCTTAGATGTTCCTTTGAGAACTTTGACGGACGCGCGAAATCGTAATCCTTCACTTGCTTTTCATTATTATCTTTGATTTCATCTACGTCCAGTTCACCGCTGGATAAAGCAGCCAGCAAACTGTCTATCTCATTTTGAGATAATACGTCTCCCATTCGTCTCTCACCACCTAAACGCTACAAGTAAAAATAGACACTACTGTGTCACACAGCTTGGGAACATAACATCCACAATATAATCTGGTCCGAACATTCCCTGCAAATCAGCTAAGATTGCGTCCTGTACGCCTCTTTTATCTGCATCAAATTCGCTCTTTGTGTAACTACCAACAATCTGAATAATGTTGTTCTTAATAATGTCCTGCTTTGATGTCAATACTTCTGGCGAATACTTAGCATAATTATCGCTTTCTGTGTTCAGTGCAAGAGTAACTGCGATCATTGCAAAATGATTCTTTCCATCATCCGAACGAAGGCCGATGGTCATGGTCGCTTCACCCTTATCTCCCTGAATTGCATATGTCTCAATCTTATCAAAAGGAACATTGGATAATCCAGTTGATGCACCACTGTTTAAATCCAAATCAATCGCAGTACAAACCTTTGTAATTAATTCATTCGCCTTTTTGGTCTCTGGAAGAACCGTAAAAAGCAAAAGCGCTGTAAGCACAAGATTTGCAACCGTAAGTGCAAGAATAATAACTGACATTAAATTTCTTTTCATGAAAGATACCCTCTCCTCATTTCCCTTTAATTCAAATCCGAATTATATGAATTGTATACCTTAATCTCAACACGTCGATTTCGTGCACGGCCTTCTGTCGTGGTATTATCCGCAACTGGAACATAGTCGCCTCTACCCGACGACTTCACATATGCCGGATTCAGTGATGTTGTTCCTCTCACATAATCAGCAACCGTAAGTGCTCGATACATGGAAAGCACATTGTTATCTTCGTACTTCGAAGAAGAAATCGGAACGTTGTCCGTATGTCCTTCAATTTCGATAATATTGCGATTATACTTTTCCAAAATCACACAAATCTTATCTACCAGCGGATAGGCATCTGTAATAATTTCAGATTTTCCAGATTCAAACAGAATCGCACCACTTAAACTCAGCTGTACATATTCTGCATTGAAGTCCACTTCTACCAAATCCTGAATACCAGCAGCATTGATACTCGCCTGTATCTCTTCTGCCATTTGTTCCGACTCGGATAATTCCTGTTCTCTATAAGCTTCTGCAACAGAATTAGAAGTATTATCTGTATCCTCTTCGCTTTCTGAATTTGCCATTTCACTGTAATAGGTATCCAAAAACTCAAGCTGTCTTACACCCGAGCCAATCATTTCACCATCGCCAACGCTAGAACCACCAGCAGGTAAAATGCTCATATTGCTCTGCAAAGATGCAATAACCATTTGGAACTTCTCTGAATCAACAGATGACATGGAATACAAAAGTACGAAGAAGCAAAGAAGCAAATTCATCAGATCCGAGAACGTGGCCATCCATGCCGGAGACCCTTTCGGTGGATCCTCTTTTTTCTGTCTTGCCATTACTCTTCTCCTCCGCCACCTTCACCAGCACCTGCAGTTGCACGAGCACTAGGTGCAAGGAACGATTTCAGTTTCTCCTCAATTACACGAGGATTTTCTCCAGCCTGAATTGATAACAAGCCTTCAATGGTGATTGTCTTAAGAACAACCTCCATATCGTTGTTCACCTTCATCTTGGATGAAATTGGGTTACAAAGCCAGTTGGCAACCAAAGAACCATATAAGGTGGTCAAAAGCGCAACGGCCATAGCAGGTCCGATGGAAGATGCATCCTCCATGTTATAAAGCATGATTACAAGACCAACCAGGGTACCAATCATTCCCCATGCAGGACCAAGTTCTGCCCATTTCTCCCAAAATCCAATTACTTTTTTATGACGATCCTCAAGACAGGTTAAGTCTGTCTCAAGAATACCTCGAACAAGCTCAGGGTCAGTACCATCAACGACAAGCATAATGCCCTTCTTCAAGAAATCATCTTCTACATTGTTGGCAGCTTCTTCCAGCGCCAGAAGACCTTCCTTACGTCCAACATTGGCAAGATCAATTACGGTTGTAATCGTCTCTGTAGGATCCTTGATTTCACTCTTAAACGCAATCTTAATTGCCTTAAGTCCATTGATGAAATCTGGCATCTTATGACAAGCCAAAGTACCACTGATAGAACCACCGATTGTAATAATAACGGATGGAATATCAATGAAGTATTTAAATGCGGATGCGCCACCTCCGGAAATAATACCGAAGACAACCATTACAAGACCAAGTAAAATACCTGCTAAAGACGCAATATCCATGGTTTCACCTTCCTGTTTCTCTTAAAATTCGAATCTATTTCTCCCCTATATCCACCTAAAAATGGACATAATTCGACATAAGTACTCTTTTATATGATTTTACTAGACCTTACCCCTCATGTCTACCTATTTTTTGTGAAAATAGAAAAAATCAGGGAGTCTAAAAAAGGCTCCCTGATTAAGGAAAATCAAGCATTTTTAAGATTATCTCTTAAGGTTAATTAACTCCTCAAGAAGACTATCTGAAGTAGTGATTACACGTGAGTTTGCCTGGAAACCACGCTGGGTAATAATCATACTTGTAAACTCTGATGAAAGGTCAACGTTTGACATTTCAAGCTCACCAGTACTGATGCTAGATCCATCAGCATCAACTGCAACACCAATACCGTCGAAATCACCTGAATTAAGGGTTGTCTGATAACAATTTTCACCAATTTTCTCAAGACCAGAAGCATTTGAGAACTGCGCTACTGCTACCTGGCAAAGAAGAACGGTATTACCATTGTCGTAAGAACCATAAACCTTACCATCTGAGTTAACGGTAAGTCCAGTAAGTGCACCAAGCTTCTTACCAGTTCCATCGCCCTGTGTATCACCCTTAAGAGGCTTCAAGGTAGAAACGCCACTGTTGTTATAGTTCATACTTGTCTTGAAGTCGATGGTAATGTTCTTAAAGTTACTGGTGGTATATCCATCTGCAGATGTAAAGATAGAGCTGGTTCCATCCTCGTTAAATACACGATTTAACATAACATCAGCAAGACCAAGAGTAAGGCTTGTGCCCTCTGCCTTATTATCCACACCACAGCTTACGAAGGTACCATCATTTTTGTCATATACAACATGATATGGTGCATAGGTATCGGTATACTTGGTAATGGTGTATGGCTTATCAAAGTCAAGACGAAGGTCTTCAGCGGTTGCAGTTGCAACATTTGGCTGAATGTAAACATCGTCATTGTCTGTATTTGCATAACGCACAAAATCAGGATCCTTTGTGTCATCGTAGGTATACTGACCAGATGCCTGCTTTGTTACCTTGTAAAGGTCACCTGTTGTCTTTTCCTTTGCATAGAAGCCAAGTGAAATATCTCCGTTAAATACTTCTATGACATCATCTCCATCTGCCCATGCGTCAGTAACCTGCTCAAACTTCATGGTAGTAGTAGAATCGGTTGCACCAACAATCTTATCTGCAGAAGCATAGGTATAATGTGTTGGATCGGCATCCCCATCCAAATGTGCAGAATAGTAAGCAATTGTAGGAGTAGCAGGTACTGTATAAGTCACCTTATAATACTGATCCAGCTGATCAAAGGTTACGCCACCATCACTCGTTCCATAATACATAGAACCGCTCTTATAGATGGTGGTATATACACCAAATGTATCACCAGTCGCCTGTGCGGTAGGAGGAAGTGCTACGTTTGCAGTAGCCACCTTGTAAGATGCACCTGAGTCCACATTTCTTGTCGCTTCCACAATATTGGCGCCTGCAGCACCTGTGGTTGCATAAGTCTTACCAGTGGTTGCATTGTAGTAGAAGGTATAGCCAGACTGCTGATCCACCTCAGGAAGTGTTCCAGTTTCCTTCACTCCCATCAAGGTCTCAAGCTTATCAAATTCTAAGGTTTCAGAAATATAAGTAGTTCCTACACCAGCAGCCTTTCCATAAGTGGTCTGATACTGCTTTGCAACAACCTTCTCTTCCTCGTCTGAAATATACGCCTTTGTTCTTGGGCTCTGCGTAACTGAAATCAATTCGTTATTATCATTCTTGATGTAATAACGTGTCTTTCCATCTGCACCTACAACCTTAAACATATCCTTACCATTTGCCATGATAGGAACAGTTGCACCAGAAGCATCTAACTGAGAAGCACCGTGAGAAAGGTCAAACTTATTGATATCCTTAGGCTCCACATAGAGCTTATCACCATTTTGTGCCTTAAGAAGGCTATAAATACGATCTCCCTGTGTCATGGTTGCACCATTTTCAACAACCGCATAGAGATTTCCATCATCATCGATAGTTACAAGATCAGGAACTGCTGTAGTACCAAGGTTAAATACATCATGAGGTACGCCAAGGGCATCTGCAGCCTTCTGTGCGATTTCCTTTGCAACCTGTGTCTTTTCTCCAGTAGAGAACAAAAGTCCTGGATGAATCTTATAAGTCTCACCTGTAGGGTCTGACGGATCCTTAAGGATAGAAACACCCTTTGAATCAATAATATCAGTAAGCTCGATGGTATACTCGCCTTCATTTAACTCAACTGGCTTTAATGAATACTTTGCAGTATATGAGTATCCCTTATCATCATAGAAACCAAGCGCAAGAACATAACCGTCCTCTGTGAAAAGGTTGGAATCGTTCTTATCAAGTACACCGGATACATATGCTTTTGTAGTAGCCTCTGGCTGAGATGTCTGATTGGTTGGAGACATTACCTGAAGAGCAGATACCACATCCTTACGAATCGCTCCTGGATTCTCTGCATCTACCTGCCATCCCATTAAGGTATAACCAGTAGAACTCATACAAAGATATCCATTTCCGTCTACGTAGAAGGAACCAGCTCTGGTAAACATGGTCTGATTTCCATCACTTACGATGAAGAAATTGGTTGTCTGGCTGTCAGTAAGCTTTAAGTCAAATGGATTACCTGTGGTCTCAGCGGCACCTGCAGTTTCAATACTGATTGAAGTAGAACCAGTACTAACACCAAGTCCGACCTGCTTTGCGTTCACACCACCGGTACCAGTTGCACCATTACCTGAGGTAGCGCCAGACAAAGTCTGATACATAATTTCACTAAAAGTAACGGAAGAGCTCTTGAACGCTTCCGTGTTAACGTTGGCGATATTGTTACCAATAACGTCCATTCTTGTCTGATGTGTCTTAAGACCAGACACAGCAGAGTACAATGATCTCATCATAGTACTTGTCCTCCTTATTAGGGACGGACGGCCTCATTTGTTCCATCTGTCAGTCAGGAACATTAACTCCCCTAAGGTCCAGCTAAATAATTACCGCTCCGTCTATGTTTGTAAATACGTTACTATTGGTTTCGGTCTGGTCCATGGCTGTCACCACAGTTCTGTTTGGAACATTCACAATAAATGCGAGCTGATCCACGAGTACCAGCGATTCCTTAATGCCTTTGGCACTTGCTTGTTCTACTCCATTTTCCAGTCTAGCGCTTAAGGATTCCGTCATATTGATTCCCCTGCTAGCCAGTCGCATGGTCGCGTGCTTGGAAAACTTCAGTTCCGAAGCCTGCATTACCTGCTCGGATTGTTTTGCCTTTAAGACATCCTCAAAAGATATATCGGTTGAAGATGTCTTAGGCTTAACACTTTGACCATTTAAAAATTGACTTTGTACCTGTTCAATGGAAGTAAACTGACTTTGAATTGGATTCATTCCAACACCTCCATGTGCTTATCTGTTAGTTTGCTTCTTCTGTACTGTCTACTGCAGCGTCATCTGTCTTGGTCTCTTCCTTTTTTGCTGCCTCTTCCGCTGCTTTTTTTGCTGCAATAAGTTCATTTACACGGTTCTCAACTGCAACAAATTTCTTTAAATCATCCTGCTTAATAAATGACTTTTCATACTCTGTCATGCCATCATACATCTGACGAAGCTGCTTTACAGCGCCCTCGTAAGCGGTCGTAATACTATTCATTTCTGGCAAAGTATTTACCATAGCAGTAAAGGTTTTTGAATTGGTAACTGCATCATAGTAGTCTGAATCTGCAACCGTATCCAAATCCTTAAGAGGATAAAGCGCATTATTAACAGAAAGATAGATCTCTCCATTCTGGTACATAACGTACTCGACTCTGCCTTCCACATAATTGGTAGCACCAGTCTTTTCATTCTCTACCTTCATGATAACATTCTTACCAACAAGGTTGTTTGCCATGTTACCCTGCTGTGTATTGGTCTGCTCTAAAGTAGCCTCCAATTCAGAGAAGGTAGCAAGCTGTGCTACATAGTCCGTATTGCTTGTAGGCTCTAGTGGATCCTGATACTGCATTTCCGCACAGAGAAGCTGCAAAAACTGATCATATCCAAGCTGAGAGCCAACAGCTTCTTTTTTCTTGGACGAATCTGTATAATCGTAATCCAGTTTTCCATCTTTTACGTTTGCAATAATTCCTGCCATTCTCTTTTCCTTTCAAACTATGCATTCAAATCCACAGAATTGCCATTATCCTTCATAATCTGCATAGCAAGCTGCTCTTCCTCAGTCATAAGTCCTGCCAAATCATCCAGGGTTTCAATGGAAAGATTACGACGTTTTGTAGGCTTCTTTTCTTCCTCACGTCTTTGGTCTTCCCTACCACTTTGATCAAGGTTCTGCTCAAACTCATGGGTTGCAACCGTGATTTCAATTTCATTCACCTTAATGCCTGACTGATTCAAATTGGTCCTAAGATCTGCAAGCTGTACCTCGAGCGCTTCCTTAACAATCTCATTTTGTGCAGTAATCTGGGCATTTACTATGCCTTCCTTGGTAGAAACATTGATATAAACCTTACCAAGATTTTCTGGATTTAACTGCATGGACATTGAAGTTTCTTCATTGGACAATACCACACGGACATTCTCTGCAACCTGTTCCACAATATCCAGTGCGTTCACATCTGCATAGGTAAAGGTTTCAGGGGCCTGTTCTACTGGAGCGCTTTCTACGCTTGTCTGCTGATGAAATGCAAATGTTTGACTTCCATCAGGATCCTGTTTCGCATCCCTTGCGCCTTCTTCCTTCATCTCAACTGTTACCGGTTTTGCAAGAACAACTTCTTCTGTGAACTCCTCTGTTACTTCTTGGATTTCTTTGGTATCCTTTGTAACTTCTTTCACGACTTCTTTTTGATCTGCCACCTCAACCACAGGCAAATCCATTGCTTCTTCTGCTTCCGCAACAACTTGTGCATTTGGTTCTTCTGGTAAATCTGTCATTACTTCTACTGCACCCTCTTCTGGCACTACAACTTCAAGTTCTTCTACCAGTGCATCCATGTCTTCCATGGAAAGTCCAAGATCGGTTAACAATTCCTCACCCATCTCTTTTACCTGCACAAACAGATTCTCAAAGTTCTCGCTAAGAAGCACTTCTACCTGATCATTCATGCCTTGAAAATCAGCAAATACCTCTGCTAATTTCTGAGGATTTAAAAGATCAAACACCGTCACACCAAAGGTTTCCAGTGCCTTCCAAACATCCTCCTCGGACATCTCCAGCTCTTCACTAAGCGCTGATACAAGTTCCTTCTCAAAGTCTTCAATCTCTTCCTTTGCAGCATCCACTTTTTCAGAAAGTGTCTCAGGTTTTGCTTCTGCAAGTTGCTTATTATCGACATTCTTTAATTTGTCATAAGCTATGGCAGCATCGGAAGTATCTGTCCCCTTTGCGTCAGATGTTGTACGAACTGCTTGTGTTACCGGCTGATTCAGTAATGAAGCAAATGCAGCAGAAATATCACTTTTTGCCTTTCCAATCGAAATGTCTGTGCTTTGCGCTGCAACATTTCCAAGGCTCATGATATTCGTACTCGTCATTCCAGTCCTCCTTTCTTATTCTGTTGTAATTTATGCCTTAATTCCTTGGCTCCATAATCTTGGTAACCTTAGCCGCGTTATCCTTATCCATTTTTCCAAGAATATCGCCCCTAGCCTTGATATCCATTTCCGAAAGAATATCTGCAACCAGCTGAAGGTCATCTGACATGGCGTCAAAGATTGCAGCCGCCTCCTTAGGCTTCATGGAAGCATAGGTCTTTGCATATTGCTGTGCCTCTTGGTTCTTCACATTTTGTTGAACCACCTGCTTATACAGAACCTCTGCATTGGCAGGATTTATGCTTTCATAGTACACCTTATATTCTGTTATATCGGGCGCAACATCAGAAAAGACAACCTCTTCATAGAACTTTTGGCGAATTTGTTCAAATTCTTCCTGTTCTTCCTTGTACTTCGAAAGTTCATTCACCTGATTCTGCAAATCAACCAAGGCTTCACTACTGGCATTTCCGCTCGTCTGTGCTGCATTTAAAAGTGCTTCCAGTTCCTTGATTCTTGCAATGGCATCTTCCATGGAATCAAACTGATATGGATTCTCGTCGTTTTCATACTCTACAACTTCAGGCAAAATCAGATTCACAACAGGAACATCTTTAAAAATCGGATACAAAACGGTAGAGCCAAATCCACCAACATCCATTTTGATTAAAAGACCAATGATTCCAAGCCAAATAACTATGATCAAAAGGGTAACAAAAAACAGAAGAAGTTTACTTCCTAATTTTTCGTCTTCACTTTCATTTTCAAAGTCAGCGCCACTCTTCTCTGCTTTTTCTTTTTTCTTCTTTATCCTTTGCCATAACAGCACTCCTTAATTTGCGTTATAGGTATAGCTAACAAGCTGATCGATTTCTTTTCCTTCTTCTTCAAGAAGTTCCTTTTTGTATGCATCCAAAGCCTTTTCCTTCAGCTTTTCATGCATCATTCGTTCTTGTCTTTCTGCCAGAAGTGCATTTCTTGCAGCCTCAAGCTCAAGCTCCGCTTTATGCACTTCCATCATCTGACGTCTGATTAAAATCTTAAGTGCCTCACAAGCATCACGCTTCTCTTTGATTTTAAGCATATCCATTGGACCGCTCATAAGAGCCTTTAACTCCATCTCATAGTTTGCACGACGAAGAAGCATGTCGTTTAAGATTTCTTCCTGCTCCAAATAGCGCTGATTCGCAATTCCATATGAAATTTTTGCCTGTTCCTCAAGTTTTAATTTCAGGTCCAGGATGTTTTGCATACGATAACGAAATCGAGCCATTTTGCGTCACCCCAACTACTCTATTTTTTGCATCAATCCATAAATACCTGCGATAAAAGTCCTAATTCCTCTTCATAGGAGAATTTATCCTGCGTATCCTGACACAAAAAATCATTTACCTCTTTGATTTTGCGAATGGCATAATCAATATCTGGATTCGAACCACTTTTATAAGCTCCAATATTGATCAAATCCTCTGCCTCATTATAGGTTGCCAGAACATTTTTGAGTGTACCTGCAAGCTGTTTTTGTTCCCTTGTAACAATGGATGACATAACACGGGAAATCGATTGTAATACGTCAATCGCAGGATAATGATTCTTGTGTGCCAATTTACGATCCAAAACAATATGTCCATCCAAAATTCCTCTTGCCGTATCCGCAATCGGTTCGTTCATATCATCTCCGTCAACAAGAACGGTATATAAGCCAGTAATTGAGCCAAACTCATTGGTTCCTGCTCTTTCCAAAAGCTTTGGCATTTCCGCATATACACTTGGTGGATATCCTCTCGTAACTGGCGGTTCTCCAGAAGCAAGACCAATCTCACGCTGTGCCATAGAAAAACGGGTCAAGGAGTCCATCATAAGGAGTACATCCTTTCCTTGATCACGGAAATATTCTGCGATTGCTGTGGCAGTTTTGGCTGCTTTATTACGAATGAGCGCAGGTTTATCTGAAGTCGCAACAACTACAACACTTCTTGCCATTCCTTCAGGGCCAAGGTCGCGCTCAATAAACTCGCGCACCTCACGGCCTCGCTCACCAATCAATGCAATAACATTAATATCCGCCTTAGTATTACGAGCAAACATTCCAAGTAGTGTACTTTTACCAACACCAGAACCAGCAAATACACCAATTCTTTGTCCCTTACCAAGTGTAATCAGACCATCTACGGCTTTTACACCAAGAGGGAGCACTTCGTCTATGATTTTACGGCTCATAGGATCTGGAGGCATACATTCCACTGGATATTCCTTTGACATGCGAAGCTCGCTGTCATCCGTAGGTCTACCGATGCCATCCAGTACATGTCCAAGAAGCTCATCCCCTACCAAAACAGATAACGGATGTCCTGTATTCTCAACAGCACATCCGACTCCAACTCCGACCACACTATCTACGGGCATAAGAATTAGCCTAGAATCCAAGAATCCAACAACCTCTGCCATGACAAATTCCTTTTGCTCTTTGTCCAGATATATCTTACATAGGTCGTTGAGACGTGCTTCTGGTCCGATCGATTCAATTGTAAGTCCAACAACTTTTACTACTTTTCCATAGCTATTATGAAAATTATGATCTAGTAGTGAAAAGTATTTTTCTGCTTCCCTGACCAATTCTTCTTCCCCAATGTCTATTCGCTAAGAGCACGAATAGATTTATAAATATTTGAAAGCTGTGTATCAATCCCGCAATCAAACACGCCGTGATCAGTCTCAATACGACATCCGCCTGGCGCAATATTTCCATCATACATAAGCTCAAGTTCTACATCTGCACCAAGCTTTTCTTTCAAAGAATCCATATGCTCTTCTAAGAAAGAAATCTGATCTGCTGTTGTAAAAATCTTAAACTTCTTATCTCCATGAATTCCCAGCATAGTATCCGTAATCAGATACATTAGAATGTCCTTTTGATCCTCAAACTGAATATGAAATACACGATCAAACACCTGAATAATGGCATCTGTAATATCCTGCTCCATATGAGAAAGCTTCTCCTCATATTCACTTTGCAAGGCCTGCGTATGAACCTCTAGCTGTTCATTCATCTCGCGCTTCGCACGCTCTATTTCTTCCGCAACCATGGCTTCCCCAGCCTCATAGCCCAGAGTCTTTTGTTCTTCAAAGACCACCTGTCCTCTTACAGTTGCATCAGCTAGAATTTGTTCTGCCTGTGCAGATGCTTCAGATAAAATGCGATCTGCTTCCTCTCTTGCTTCTGTTACAATTTCCTCATAGCTTGGCCCAGCCGGAATTACTGGAACTGGATCCATGCCCTCTTGCATCTCGCCAACAGCTTCGCCATCTATATTCGTAACAGGTATTCCTTCCACAAACTCTGCCTGTCTTCTTAATTCTTCCTCTTGTGCTTCACGCGCAATACGTTCCTCTTCCTCCCTGCGTATAATAGCAAGCTGCTTAAAATGCTCCTCCATACGCTTATTGGAATTAATCACAACAGGACTATCGCTTTTTTCATCTCGCAGCACAAAATACTGCTTCACAAGATTAGACAACGATATCGTCACCTCCGCCTCGTGAAATTACAATCTCAGCAGAATCCTCCAGCTTACGGATAACACCAACAATCTTCTGCTGTGCTTCCTCAACATCCTTCATACGTACAGGACCCATGAATTCCATATCTTCCTTGATCATGGCTGCAAGACGCTTAGAAAGGTTACGGAATACTGCATTCTGTACGTCATCTGTTGTACCCTTAAGTGCAAGCTCAAGGTCTGAGTTATCAACATCTCTAAGCACACGCTGGATAGATCTGTCGTCCAGAAGTAAAATGTCCTCGAATACGAACATCTTCTTTCTGATCTCGTCTGCCAACTCTGGCTCTTCGATTTCCAAAGACTCCATAATATGCTTTTCTGTACCACGGTCTACGCTGTTCAAAATTGCAACGATTGCATCGACACCACCAACAATGGTGTAATCCTGGTTGACCAAAGATGCCAGCTTTCTTTCTAATACACGCTCAACTTCCTTGATTACATCAGGAGAAGTACGGTCCATCATCGCAATACGCTTAGCAACATCAGACTGTTTTTCTGGTGGCAATGCACCAAGAACCAATGATGCCTGAGATGCTGGCAAATAAGACAAAATCATTGCAATGGTCTGAGGATGCTCATCCTGAATAAAGTTAAGCAACTGGCTAGGATCTGTCTTACGCACAAACTCGAAAGGACGCACCTGAAGTGATGCAGTAAGTTTTGTAATAACGCCCTGGGCTCTGTCTTCGCCCAACGCCTTTTCCAAGAGTTCTTTTGCGTATCCAATACCACCCTCTGCAATGTACTGCTGAGCAAGACATACCTGGTAGAACTCATTCAAAATGTCCTCTTTTGTCTGTGGAGATACACTTCTAGTATTGGCAATCTCAAGAGTTAATTCTTCAATTTCATCTTCCTTAAGGTGCTTAAAAATGGCTGCCGCCTTTTCTGGTCCAAGTGCAATTAACAAAATTGCAGCTTTCTGCACCCCACTAAGTCCTACATCTTCTGCCATGACGCCTTACTCCCAATCCTCATTTAACCAGTTACGAAGCAAAAGTGCTACCGCATCTGGGTTTTCATCTACGAATTTCTCAATCAGAATTCTGGTTTCAGATTTCTCTGAATATCCAATATCATCTAACATGCTCTGCTCTTCTGCTGTTGACTCAAGCAAGGTCTCAACAGAAAGCTCAGGTTCCTTCTCTGTCTCTGCATATTTTCTAGTAGACTTAAATACAACATATCCAAGTAATGCAAAGATAAGAACAGCAAGTACAATCTGAAGGATATCGCTCCAAGAACGAACTCCTGTCTCTTTTTCAATAAAGATTGGTTGCTGATAGCATTTAAACGTAATATTTGATGAATTCATTAAGGTTGCATCTGCAATCAATTCAATAAATGAATCATCCATAATGACTTCTACCGGAGTAGAATGCTGCGCCTTGAACTCTTCAAAAGTAATATCATCCAGTTCACCAGCGGCCTTTAAAACTCTCTCATCATAAGTCACATACTGACTTGCAACAACGGCAATGGAAGAATTGTCATAATCAACAACTCCGCCAGTACGATTCTCTGTCACAATCTTTTCATTGTTCTCGTAGAGAATATCATTGTCTTCTACTGTGTAATATACGTTACCTGCATTATCGATATAGTAGGTAGTATCATCATTTGAATCCGTTCCCGGAATTGCTTCCGAACCACCATTACTTTCCGCAGCATAGTTTTGCTGCTCCTTAATCATGTTGGTATTGGAATTTGGATCATTGCCGTAATACTCATGCGTTGCAGTGGTGGTCTCGCTATAATCCACATTGAGTCGCATTGCAACCTCGATGTTAGAAAACAGATGGGTTCCCATCAACACATCACGCACTTCGTCTTTGATAATCGCCGACATCTTCTGTGTGTTGGTAAGCTGTGTGCTTGCAACACCATATGCAGTACCTTCATCTGCACCGGAATAAAGGACAGCGCCTGTACGCTGGTCAAGAACAGTAACGCCATTTGTTCCTTTATTGCCAAGCTCTGTTGCAACAAAAAGTGCAATACCAAACGCTTGCTCTGAATCAATATCATAGCGAAGATCCAACTGAACAGCCGCTGTACCTTCCTGCTCCCTCGACAAAATTGTTCCATCATTAGCCGGCAAGGTAATATCTACATTGGCAGACTTTACAAAATCAAACTGCGAAATGTGGTCCGCAAATTTACGTTCCAAGAAATCCTTATATTTCTTCTGCTTATCTGCTTCTGTTGTAGAAAGTCCACCTCCAACAACGTTATCCATAGAATAAGAATCCGATGGATAATCATTCTCTGCAAGCAAATAGCACACCTGTGCCTCCTGCTTTGCATCTACAAGAAATGTCATACCAGCATTCTGCGTTGTATAGGTGATGTTATTATCACGAAGCAAAGAATTTACGGAATTTGCTTCTTTCATATCACTTGCGGTATATACAGTCACATACGTCGGTCTTGATACAACAAAGCCCAAAATTGCAAGGGCAACCACAACCACAGCTGTGATACTAACAAGAATTGCTCTTTGCTTATTATTAAATTTTTTCCACCATTCGACAAATCTGTCGATCAACTTTTGAAGCTGCTCTGGCATAACTTAACCCCTTCTTCAAACAAATGCACTATACCTGCATCTGCATTAATTCTTTATATCCATCAATCAATTTATCACGAACCGCAACGGTATACTGCAGTGCGATTTCTGCCTTTGATTCTGCAATCAAAAGGTCATGTGTATTATTGCTCTTGCCAAGAGCGAACTGAATTTCAGCTTCTTCTGCCGCATTCTGTAAGTCATTAGTCTCTCCGACTGCATTTATCATGGATGATAAAATAGAATCAAAGGTATCGGCTGACTTTTCTGTAATCTTATGCTGTGTTGCATAAGTCGATAAATAATCACTGGTAATACCATTCAGTGCTGTAATGTTCATTGCTTATTCCCCATTATTTTCCAATATTAAGTCCAATGGATGCCATACTCTTTGCTGCATCAAAGGCCGTTGCATTGGCCTGATATGATCTGGTGGCGTCGATTAAGTTGGTCATCTCAGTAACGGTATTTACATTTGGATAATAGACATATCCGTTCTCATCTGC
>JAZQQA010000103.1:0-5504 GCA_045628825.1 Agathobacter sp. | reverse complement strand
AAGCTGCCTTCCAAGCGCATTTTATCCTCGGAAACAGGGTTAAGCACCATTACGGTGGAGCACGCCCTGGGCCTATTAGCAGAAGAAGGATACATAGAGCCAAGAGAAAGAAGTGGATACTTTGTTATCTATCGAAAGGCGGATTTCTCAAGTCCTGCACAAGAGGAAAGAGCGGCTATGCCAAAGAGGAATGCTTCGCAGATTACCATGCAGCCCCATGTCCACAAGGAGGAAGAAATATCTATCGATTTAATCATAAAGACCATGCGCAAGGTCCTCTTAGATTACGGCGAGCGTATTATGGAAAAGTCGCCTAATTATGGGGTAGAGGAGCTACGCGATGAGATTGCTATGTATCTGGCCAGAAGTCGCGGCATTCGCGTGGACAGAGAGCAGATTATCATTGGGTCTGGAGCAGAATATTTGTATGGCCTCGTTGCAGGCATTTTTTCTGATAAAGGGTGCTTTGCCATCGAGGATCCATCCTATGAGAAAATTGCCTTAGTCTATGAAACCAACGGAAAAAAGCTGATTCGCCTACCGCTTCAGTCCGATGGAATTGAAAGCGCATCACTTGCGGGGCTTACGGCAGACCTTCTTCATGTGACGCCCTTTCATAGCTATCCGACAGGTGCAACCGCAGATGTGTCTAAGCGCAACGAGTATCTGGCCTGGGCAAGAAAAAATGATAGTTATCTGGTGGAGGATAATTACGACTCGGAGCTTACGGTGTCTAGAAAGGCAGAAGAGCCACTGTTTTCTATGGACCAGGAACGCGTAATCTATATCAATACTTTTTCCAAAACCGTCTCTCGTTCTGCCCGTATTGGTTATATGATTTTGCCGCAAACCCTATTGCCTGTATATGAGAAGCGCTTTGGAAAATATTCCTGCACGGTGCCCGTGTTTGACCAATTCGTTCTAACCGAACTCATTCGGTCGGGCAATTATGAACGTCACATCAACCGCATCAAGCGTGCAAGACGAAGGAAAATGCAGGAAATAGACGGGTAGAGCCCCTTTCCAATCCTGGGATTATGGCTCATACTACAAGCAGAGGATAACATGTATGGATGAGAAGTTATATACACAAATGGAAAACCGCGTGGAGCGTTTTGAGCGGCTGAAGGAAATGGATGCCCCAAGGTCTATCTTGCAGGACCAGATGTATCTAATTGCAAAAGGGCTAGCAGATAGCAAAGAGGCTGGGGAACCTAAGGTTGGAGAATTAATTAGCCGCATTGCGATTAAGCGCGCCAACGAAATGAATGTGGAAAAGGAGTATGAGGAACTATTGGCAGAAATCTGCAAACGTGGGAGAAATGACTTGGAATAGCGTTCTATTCGTGATAAAATAAGAGAGCCTAATAAGTGGCATAATTACGAGTAATAAGTAGGAGGTACGACATATGTCAACACCACATAATGAGGCCGAGAAGGGCCAGATTGCAAAGACAGTCTTAATGCCAGGAGATCCACTGAGAGCAAAGTTTATTGCAGATACTTTCCTTGAGGACGTTGTACAGTTCAACGGCGTAAGAGGAATGCTTGGATTTACTGGAACATATAAGGGAAAGCCTGTTTCTGTTATGGGAGGCGGCATGGGTATGCCAAGTATTGGTATCTATTCCTATGAGCTGTTCTCACAGTATGACGTAGACAAGATTATTCGTGTAGGTAGTGCAGGAAGCTACAGTGAGGATGCGAAGATTTACGACGTAGTTCTTGTTACTTCTGCAGTCAGTGAGTCTACCTATGCAAAGACACAGTCTGGATACGACAAGGATGAGACCTTCCCATCTGCAGGGCTCAATGAGAACCTTCGTAAGGCGGCAAAGGAGCTTGGTATTCCTGTGATCGAAGGAGCAACGCATTCCAGCGACGTATTCTATCGTGAGCCAAGCGATGCAAAGCCAGCTTACTGGGAGAAGCTTCGTGATGAGAGAGGCTGCGTATGTGTAGAGATGGAAAGCTTCGCGCTTTTCCACAATGCCAATGTAACAGGTAAGCAGGCAGCTTGTCTTCTTACCATCTCAGACAGCTTTGTAAGCCCTGAGATTACGACACCAGAAGAGCGCCAGACATGCTTCACCAACATGATGAAGATTGCCCTTGAGATGGCATAAAATTGGTGCATCCAGAACTTTAGATTGTTATAATAGGAGTAGGTTGATCCTACTCCTATTTTTGTGGGGAAAAGGGAGTGGGAAAGTAAGGAATAGGAAGTAGAACAGTGGCACAGAAGACAAAGAACGGAAAGAAAATTCCTCGATATAAAATCATAGCAAGAAGAAGGCGCATGGTGCTTTATGGAAGCTGTGCGGTTTTGTTGCTCCTTGTAGGAATCTTTCTAGTGCAAAGCGCGGTGGGGCGCGCCAAGGAAAAAAGAGGACTCCTTGCAGCGCAGCAGGAAACCGAAGCGCAGACGGTGGCAGAAACCGAAGCACCAGAAGAAACAGAGGCAGCGCCAATCATAAAAGGAGTTGGCATCAATCCTCCTGGACCAGACGGAACCATTACGGTTGGGGATGTGAAATTCAAGGGTGGTTATACGGCAGAAAACGCAGCAGACATTGCCTATCCTTCCGAAGATGCAGTAAATAGTGAACACTTTATTCTGATGAATCCGTCGACGGGTGAGATTGTGGCTAGCCGTAGCTGTAAGACGCAGATGAGCCCTGCATCCATGACCAAGGTCTTAACCATTCTTGTGGCAGCGGAGCACGTTGAGAATTTGGATGAAATGGTGACCATTACACTGGATGTAACGGATTTTGCATACAAGCATGACTGCAGCTCGGTGGGCTATCTCGAGAACGAGCAGGTGAGCGTAAGAGAATTGTTTTACGGAACCATTCTTCCTTCGGGTGGTGATGCAGCCCTTGCTCTGGCCAAGTATGTGGCAGGCTCACAGGAAGCCTTTGTGGACCTTATGAATGAAAAAATTGCAGAGCTTGGCCTTGCGGAAACTACGCATTTTACCAACTGCATTGGTTTATACAATGCTGACCACTATAGCACCGCCTATGATATGGCAATGATTATGAAGGCAGCAGTAGAGAATGATTTTTGCCGCGAGGTGCTTACCGAGCATGTCTATACAACGGCGCCAACAGAGCAGCACCCAGAGGGAATCGTGATTTCCAATTGGTTCCTGCGCCGTATTGAAGACAAGGACAGTGATGGCTTTGTGATGTGTGCAAAGACAGGCTATGTGGTACAGTCCAAGAACTGCGCCGTGAGCTATGCCATTCAAAACGATGGCAAGCCTTATATCTGCGTAACTGCAGGGGCTTACAATAACTGGCGCGCCATCTATGATCATGTGGCTTTGTACAGAGATTACACGCCATAACGTGAAGGGGAAGAAAAAGTGATAGAAAAAACCATTTGTCTATATGATGAAGATGCATACCGTGTGGACTTTGAAGGAAAAGTCTTGGCTTGCACACAAGTAGAGAAGGAGGGTGCTACCTACTATGAGGTAGTGCTTGATCAGACTGTGTTTTTCCCGGAGCAGGGAGGACAAAGCCCAGACAAGGGCGCGCTTGGCGGGCAGCAGGTACTGGATGTGCAGATTCGAGAAGACGTAATTTATCATAGCCTTCCAGAGGCAGTCGAAGTGGGAACTACGGTTACTGGGCAAATTGATTGGAACCATCGTTTTTCCAATATGCAGCAGCACTCGGGAGAGCATATTTTTTCGGGGCTTGTGAACAGCCTATATGGCTACAACAATGTGGGCTTTCATCTGAGTGATCAGATTGTCACCATGGACTTTGATGGCAAGTTGTCAGAGAAGGAAGTGCTGGATCTGGAATATCGCGTCAATGAAGCCATTGCCCGCAATGTGTCAATTACAGTGCGTTTTCCAAAGAAGGAAGAACTTGCGTCGATTACCTATCGTAGCAAGATCGAAATCGAAGGACAGGTGCGTCTGGTAGAGGTAGAGGGCTATGATCTATGTGCCTGCTGTGCGCCTCATGTGCGCCACACGGGTGAGATTGGGCAGCTTAAGGTTATGAGTCTGCAAAGCTACAAGGGTGGTGTTCGTATTAGTATTTTGTGCGGATTCCGTGCTCTTATGGCAGCAAGAGAAAAGGCCAAGGTGATTAGTGACCTTATGGAGGTCTTTACCTGTGGTCAGGAAATGCTCTTGGATCAGGTGAAAAAGCAGCAGGGGCAGATACAGACCTTAAAGGGAAAGCTCAATGAGACAGCCTTTGCTTTGATGCAAAGTCGTTTGGAAAAAATACCAGCGGAGCAAAAGAATGTCATCTGTTTTGAGGCAGATGGGGATATGAATACCATACGTCGCGTGCTGAATCAGCTGACGGAAGTCCATGAGGGTGTGTGTGGCATTTTTGTTGGCCGCGATGGTGCCTACAACTATATTGTTGGTAGTAAGACAGTGGATTGCAAAGAAATCGCCACCCTTCTTCGCGAAAAGCTTGCTGCAAAAGGTGGCGGTAGTAATGTGATGATTCAAGGCTCTGTGGCTGCAAGCAGGCAGGAGATTGAATCGGTATTAGCGGTTTATGAATAAATTTATAGAGTGATATTTAACTGAGTGCCTGTGCCGGTGAGTTGTGCATACAAATCGTCGTAGGCACTTCTTTTTATGTGGCGAGATACCGTTTCTGTCTCAGGGAGAAGGGCTGATTCGCTTCTGGAAAAGACCTTCTTCAGTGTGGACATGGTGCCCTTCTTTAAGCGGTCTTCATTCACAGACATAGTGCCATCCTCTTTTACCGTGATTCCGGCCTTGTAAAGCTCGTCGGCATGGTCCTTTGCAATCTGCTTAAGCTTTGTTGCGTAACGCTGAATGTCCTTTGGCATAGACTTGCTGTCGCAAGAGGACAGGGCATTGTTGTAGACCTTGGTGAAGGCGTCAACCGCGCTCTTAATGGTGGTCGCATCATCCGTGTCTTCGTAGTGGAAAGACTCGAGTTTTTTCACTGCGCGTTTTAAGGCTCTAGCATCTTCGTAAGAGAGCTCTGTCTTTGAAAGCTCCTTTCGTCCGCTGGTCTTTCTGGCTGTTCGGTTGTCTTTGTAAAATGACTGCAAATAGTAATCTGTTTTCAATGTTATGCTTGAAGTTTTACTACTTGAAGTGCTTGAAAGAGAAGTAGCCAAAATTGCCTCCTTTATCACTAAAAAAGTATCTATTTTCTTTATCGGACAAAGGGCTTCATTTCTTTACATTTTGCGCCAAAAGGCTTAAAATTTAAGGGATAATAATCGCATGCCCTGGGCTTTTTTTCGGGCGTTTCTTTGGGAGGAGAAATTATGAAAAACGTGAGTTTCGGAATGGTAGAGCAGCTTGGCAAGGAAGCAGAGCTTTACACAATTAAGAGTAAGAGTTTGGAGCTTTGTTGCACCAACTATGGAGCAACGGTTGTATCCATTTTTGTGAATGATAAGGATGGCAATTCCTTGGACGTTGTTCTTGGCTACGATGATGCACAAAGCTATGCAGATAACTGGAGCTATTTTGGAGCAAC
>JAZQQA010000102.1:0-5287 GCA_045628825.1 Agathobacter sp. | reverse complement strand
AGCAGCTGTTGTCTCTGGTGCTGGTGAACTTGCTACTCCCCTGCTTCCACATCCTACAAGTGATGCAGTAAGTAAAACTACTGCTGTTGTTGCTGTAAGGATTCTCCTTAATACATTCTTTTTCATATTTTTCTGTTCCTTTCGATTTGTTACATCATTTATATCCTACTTCTCCTACTAAGTCAATAGGAATTATTGTTTTATTTTAAAAATATTTTTTCACTACGAAAAAATCGCATAAAAATAGCACTTCAGATTACGCTGAAGTGCTATATGCTTCAAATTGCTACTCGCCAAACTTTGTAGCTGCTTCCTTAAGCATCTGGCGAATTGGAAGCTCGTATGGACAACGTGTCTCGCACACGCCACACTCCACACAGGCAGATGCCTTAACTGGAAGTGCTGCATAACGGTCCTTTGCCCATGCTCCTAAATCGTATCGGTCCAAGTATCCCTGGAAAAGGAATACGCTAGGAATGTTGATACCAACCGTACATGGCGCACAATAGTTGCATCTACGGCAGAAAGTGGTACCAAGCTGCTCTCTTATTGCTTCAATCTTTGCCTGCTCTTCTTCGGTCAGATTGCCGTCAAAATCACATGCTGCAACATTTTCATCAATTTCAGACGCATCTGCCATTCCAGGAATGATTACCGATACTGCATCGTTGTTTAAGATGTAGTGAATCGCAGTTGTCGCATCTTCAATTGCGCCACCAGCAAGGGGCTTCATATCAATAAATCCAATATTTTTCTCTTTACACTTCTTAATGAGTTCGGCGCCCTGCTGTTCCACGATGTTGTAAGGGAACATAATGGTTTCAACCCAATCCATAGAAAGTGCTCTCTCAAACACTTGGACAGAATGTGCAGTCAAACCAATGTGTCCAATTTTTCCAGCCGCCTTTGCCTCCATTAACGCTTCCAGCGCACCACCCTCAGCAACAATTTGATCTAACTGCTGCATGTTTGGGTTATGCACCTGATACAAGTCAATATAGTCGGTTCTTAAATTCTTAAGACTTGTCTCGATGTCTTTTTCCATACCCGCCTTGTCACGGGACATGGTCTTAGTTGCAAGAACGAACTGATCTCTGATTCCTTCAAGGGCATAGCCTAAATATTCCTCGCTGACTGTGTAGCCTCTTGCAGTATCGATATAATTCACGCCATATGCAACTAGCTTATGCATAAGGGCTTTGGTTCCTTCTGCATCAATTCTTTGGATTGGAATTCCTCCAAAACCAAGCTTTGAGATTTTTAATCCTGTTTTTCCAAGTGTTGTATATTCCATTGTTGCGCTCCTATCTCTTTATGTGCTTTGTCATTATTATTTCGTATATTTCTTCACGCCCTTCCAAGCAAGAAGCGTAAGAATCCAAGCAACCAACGTGAGACATAGCATAATCACAGTTACACTATGTAAAAAGTAATTTGCAACCACCACCATAGGCATTAACACAAGTCCCGAAATGATGTGTGGAAGGATATACATGGATACTGCCATTCCCTGCTTAATGACTTCCATCTCATTTTCCCAGTCCAGTCTTCTGTGCTTAAGTCCACACCTTAAGCCAAAAATCGTAGAGAAAACGCAAAGACTACTTATGGCAATCACACTTGCAATCGCATCCATAACAGAAACTCGAAAGCAAATGCTGGTCGTAATTGTCGCAAACACCCCAAACGGAATGCTAATACATAAATTATAAAGAATTTTTCCCTTACTATCGTCCATCGGATTGATTGGAAGAGATTTCATAATCCAATAATTTTTTCCCTCAAGGGATGGGGAACAGCACGTCGTTGGCACCATACCAAGAAAGAAATTAAATAGCATTGGCAGCCCAGGGAATACTAAGGTAGCATCAATTGGTGCCCCTTGCATCATAGCCTGAATGACTACTTCCGGTTTCACAAACAGCATGGCAATACCCATGATTGCTACCATGATTTGTCCGATCCCAGCATTTGTAAAATACGTTGCCGAGCCCGTCATACGCTTAAATTCCTTAAACGCAATTGCGGTAACCATGCTCCTTTGCCTCTGCACCTTATGCTCATACTTTTTATTCTTAACTCCCGACGAAAGCTGAGAGTTCAGCTTGCGATAGAACCGACTAATCAAAATAAAGAACAGTTCATAAACGAGAATCGCAGATGCAACAACCAGTAGGAATGAAGATAGCGCCCCATCATTCACCGCTTCAGAAAACCACCTTACAAATGGTATGTAAGAAGCAGTACCATTTATACTATCGGATACGACATTCATTACGTCGCCTATTTCATCGTTGCGAATCGTATTTTCAATAAAGAATCTACTGAAAATTAGGGGAAGAAGCAAAACCACAATTAGTAAAGATTGAACAATATTTTTATGCCTAAATCCAGATCCAATCTTAACGGCAATTGCCCCAAGCGCAGTTGCAATTACCATCGGAATCAAAGGCATTGCAAAAGTCATAACAATCCACTGAATACATCCCCACAAAGTCAGATATCTGCCAAATGCATAACCAATCAGCATAGACAAAGATAACAGTCCATACATTGGCATCGCTTTGATGTACATGTACCAAAACTTGCCAGACACGATGCTTTTTACCGAGAACGGCATGGACATAATCATATCGTATTCTTTAAAGCCAAATAGGTAACCGTTTGCTTTAAGTAAAGTAAACAAAAACGGCATTACAAGGAGAAGGAGCGCACATGCCCCTGGAATATCTCTTCCCAAGCCACTATATGCAAGCCCCACACTCATCATTGTCGCATATACTACAAGCACTATATCCAAAATCACTATGCCCACAAGCGAACTTGTGGCATACTTGCGTTTATTCTTATCTTTGGAATATTTCAATACATTGATGCTACTGGTGGATTGCAAAAATGTTTTAAGTAGTAACCTTGTATTACTTGCCATTATCAACCACCTCCAGGAAAACATCCTCCAAAGACTTGTCTCCAAGAAGCTCCTCTGTTATTCCGCTGGCGATAATCCTTCCGCCCTTGATGATAGCAATTTTATTGCAAAGCTTTTCTGCCACATCAAGAACATGGGTAGAGAAAAACACTGCCGAACCTGTGCTACAAAGGTCCTTCATAATTTCCTTTAACGTATGGGCAGCCTTAGGGTCAAGACCCACAAAAGGCTCATCCAATACCAGAAGCTTCGGATCATGAATTAAGGCTCCAATAATTGTCACCTTCTGCTTCATGCCGTGGGAATAGGTTGAAATCAGTTCTCCAAGCACATCTGTGATTTCAAAAAGATCTGCATACTTCTTGATTTTATCAGAGCGATCCTGGGAACCGATGCCATAAGCATCCGCTACAAAGTTCAAATACTGTATACCGGTAAGGTTCTCGTAAAGATCAGGATTGTCTGGTATATAGGCGGTAACTCTCTTGCACTCCATCGGTTCTGTCTTCACCGAATGACCATCAATTGTGATTTCTCCGTCTGTGAAATCTAAGACACCTACCACTGCACGAATCGTGGTGCTTTTTCCTGCTCCGTTATGTCCGATAAAGCCAAAAATATCCCCTGCTTCTACTTGAATATTTACATCGTCACAGGCCTTCTTGTCCCCTGCGTATACTTTTGTATAATTCTTAATGCTCAGCATGATTTTTCCTCATCTTTCTTAATTTGCACTCGCTAACACATGGAAGCTCTGCTCTCGCTTCGCTCGACAGAACAACTGCGTCTCTAGTTTCAATCTGCGCTTACCAACTTGATTTCAACAAGAGACAGCATGTCTCAACATGGCTCGACTGAACACCAAGTACGTCTACCACTTTATCCGTTATAGGGAACTGGTCCACGACAACCTTATAACGATAACCCTTTAAGGTGGGTTCACCTTTTAACGATTGTGTCATTCTGATTAATCCTCATCAAATTTCACTGCTGCACGCAATTTCAACAAGTCTTGATAATAGTCAGTCTCCTGTGTTAAATCAGAATCTAAATTAACAATCTCTACCTGAATATCTCTAGCAAGCTTATAGTTGGTGCCGGCATTATCGCATATATACTTTTTCACTTCTATCAAGTGAGCTTTCATCTTCTCTTTATCCGGTTGCTTATTCTTACAGTTGAATTCATCTGTCAGCTCAAACAATCCGACTATAAATGCCTTTATTTCTGAATTATGATCTATTTCTTCTATATAAGAAAATGTATTATTTATAGTCAAAACAGAATCAAGTAGATACCAATTTTTATCCTTCATCAATAACCTTTCTCCTATTATTAGCCATTTTCTTTATTTGCTTCGCATATTTTTCTACGTGCAGTGTGTCGTATGCTAGTTGCAGATGCACCATTATCATTTTTGGCATCCAGATTCAAATAAACTACACCATCTTTAATAATAAACTGACTATTCTTTTCTTCTGGTGATACATGAATATATGGACGCTCTGAAACTCCAATTGAATCAGCTACCAACTTAGTAACGTCAAAGCTTCTTTCCTCGACACAACTCAATAAATAAAACCAATCCGTATACAGTCTTTCAAACTTTCCATATAAACAAATGAACATCTCTGCAGCTCGGTGAGTTTCTTTGTTGAAATATAAATCCTCATTCATAAACAACTGCATCTGGAACCGCTTCTCTGCATGCAAATAATATACATCAATAATAAAAGCGGGCATATCCAACATCTCATTTAGTTTTTTCCCCATTTTATCAACAGAGAATGCTTTTGTCTTATTCATATCTGCAGATAAAATATGTAAATTCTCATATGTACAATTCAATCCATTATTGTCCAAATGTTCAATAATATTTCCCGCAGCCTGCAATTGCTTTATTGTTTCTTCTCCATAAATATGAAACATTACAAATTCATGCAGGCTCACCTTCAAAACAGAATTCCTTAAATATGGATGATCTCCTTCGCAATATGTCCACGTGTATTTTTTCACTTTTTCCAACAAAGCAGGATCATTACTTATTCGAGCAGTATGACCTTTCCACTGTCCTCTCTTGAGTTCATACACGTCTCCAACTTCTTTAATATCCATGCATCTAGGTGGCATATTATCAACTCCTTAGCACAAATCTATTCTTTCTCTTTTACATACTTTCCACTTCTGATTCTCTGGTCTTCTGGTTTTTCTGCATCTGCCGGGATAGCCCAATATGATCCAATCTTAGTAGCACCAGGAATACGGTCTTCAGAACACAGTATCTGTATTCTTCTGACGGAAATACCCCATTTTTCTGATGTTTGTTTAATTGATAAATACTCCATGTTAGACCTCCAA
>JAZQQA010000101.1:0-4738 GCA_045628825.1 Agathobacter sp. | reverse complement strand
ATTAAAGAAGTTGCTCTCAGCATCGTAATGGTGTTGGGAGCATTTTTGTTTTGAGAGTGTAGATTGCACTCTTATTTTTTTTGCTTTTTTTTGATTGGCCCGGAAAAATGAAAACCAACCTTACTTAGGAAATTAGAGGATGAACTCCTCACAACAATTTAACGAAAGTGAGGTGAGACCGATGGGTAGTGGTTTCAAGAATCAGGAAGGGTACGCTGACCCAACTGCAGGACAGGCTATTGCGCAGGTAGTTAAGGAAGAGAAGAAATATAGACCTCTTGTTTATATCTGTTCACCATTCTCAAGTGATCCGGTTGGAAACACAGAGAAGGCAAAGCGCTACAGCAGATATGCAGTTGACGCAGGTGCAATTCCATTTGCTCCACATTTGCTGCTTCCTCTTTATATGAAGGAAGAAAGTGAAAGAGGGCTGGCACTGTTTATGGATATGGTTTTCCTAAGTAAGTGCGATGAGCTTTGGGTCTTTGGAGACAAGATCTCCAGTGGCATGCAGGCTGAGATTGACAAAGCAACCAGAAAGAATATGAAGATTCGTTATTTCACAGATGCATGCTGTGAAAAGAACACAGAACAGGAGGACTAACGATGGAGCTGATTTTATACACAGCAAATTGCACCGGGGTACGCAGCAATTGTTTGTATCCCAATCGTGTGGTCATAACGGATAAGGATGGCCTTTGTGCAGCCATCAAGTTTGACCATGTAGCAGCAAAGTACAAAGACAACTATCGAAGCAATGACAACTTCGAAGAGGCGACTGGCATTTTCATGGATAACGATAATGACCATTCAGAGAATCCGGAGGACTGGCTTACTGCAGAGAAGCTTTCTGAACTTTTATCAGAAGTGGATCATGCTATTACACCAAGTCGTAATGATATGAAAGCTAAGAATGGAAAAGCAGCAAGACCTCGTCAGCATGTATATTTTCCAACTTCTGTTTTTACAGATAAGGACCAGTATGCAGCACTTAAGTCTGCTATCCAGAAAGCATTTCCTTTCTTTGATGATAATGCAACAGACGCAGCAAGATTCTTCTTTGGTTCTGATGCGGCAGCAGATGCGGTTATCTGGAATGAAGGCTGGCTTACTATCGACGAATATGTGGATGATGACCTGACAGTAGATACAGATGCAACGACTTCAGATGACGACTTTGATGGTAGTTCATCTCGCGGTCCTATTTTAGAAGGAAGTCGTAACAAGACCATGAGCCTTTTTGCAGGTAAGGTCTTAAAGCGTTATGGCCATACAGAGAAAGCAAAGGAAGTCTATCTGGAACATGCGAAGAAATGTGATCCGCCGCTTGATAAGGAAGAACTCGATACCATTTGGAATAGCGCAGTTCGTTTCTTTAATAAAAAGGTAGTTACATCTGAAGGCTATGTTCCGCCAGATGAGTATAACGATGAGTTTGGTGCTGCATCTTTAAAGCCTGATGATTATTCAGATATTGGTGAAGCAAAGGTTCTGGCCCGTGAGTATGGTGAAGAACTCAAATACACCAGCGCTACAGATTATCTTCGCTATGACGGTGAATGTTGGAGAGAAGATAAGCAGATGGCAGTTGGTGCCACAGAGGAGTTTTTGGATTTGCAGCTTGCAGATGCTCTCGACGCAGTTCATTCATCAAAGGAAGCATTAAAGCTTGCAGGTGTTTCAGAGGAACTTGTAAACGCTGGTGGCAAAGCATTAGAAAAGGCTTGCACGACAGATGACCTTATGAAGCTTTTGATGCAGTTCTTATCTGCAACCAGTTATTTGAAGTTTGTCATGAAGTGCCGCAATTATAAGAATCTTGTTAATGTCCAGAATGCTGCAAAGCCAATGTTATCAATTAGCGTTAGTGCTCTTGATAAGGACCCGTTCCTCATCAATACGCCACAGGCCACTTTTGATATGTCAAAGGGAATGGCTGGAGAGCAGGAGCATGATCCGCACGATCTTATTACTAAGATTACTGAATGCTCACCTGGTGATGATGGCAGAGAACTTTGGGAGGATGCGCTTAATACATTCTTCTGTGGTGATAAGGAGCTTATTGATTATGTTCAGCAGACAGTTGGTGTGGCAGCAGTCGGTAAGGTTTATCAGGAACATATGATTATTGCTTATGGTGGCGGTGCCAATGGTAAGTCTACTTTCTGGAATACCATCTATCGTGTTATGGGCGATTATGCAGGAAAGATTTCTGCAGAAGCACTCACTATGAATTGCAAAAGAAATGTAAAGCCTGAGATGGCCGAGCTTAAAGGAAAGCGTCTCATCATTGCATCAGAAATGGAAGAAGGTATGCGCCTTAATACAGCTACTGTAAAGCAGCTTTGCTCCACTGATGAAATCCAGGCGGAGAAAAAGTATAAGGATCCATTTGCATTTGTGCCTTCTCATACACTCGTGCTTTATACGAACCACCTGCCAAAGGTCGGTGCGAATGATGATGGTATCTGGCGTCGTCTTGTAGTAATTCCCTTCAATGCGAAGATTACTGGAAAGAGCGATATCAAGAATTATGCTGATTACCTTTATGCGAAAGCTGGCAGCTACATCATGAAGTGGATTATTGAAGGCGCCTGCAAAGCAATCGCAGCAGACTTCCATATTGATGAACCTGAGATTGTCAAAGATGCTATCCAGGCATACCGCGAGGATAACGACTGGCTTGGGCAGTTCATTGATGAATGCTGTGATATGGATCCTTCGTATTCTGAAAAGTCTGGTGAGATTTATCAGGCGTATCGTGCTTATTGCATGACTAATGGTGAATATGTCCGTAGCACATCTGATTTTTACAATGCTATGGAAAAGGCTGGAATTGAGAGACGCAGAACTAATAAAGGAAACTTGGTTATTGGCGTCAAATTAAAGGAAGGTCAGGATTTCTTGGATTAGTGGAAGGCGTGTAACTGTAAACACATGAATTTTTGTAGAGAAAAGCGTATGTGGAGGTCGTGTAGGTCAAAACAGAAACTTTTCTCTATATGAAAATACCCATTAGTGGAGGTCGTGTAACTCTATATATAAAAGTCCCTATAGAGAGTTTTTTTATAAAAAAATTGCTATAAGGGAGTTTTATGAAACGACATACACGACCTCCACGCCGGGCAATTTTGATGGAGATTAGGCATGCGAGAGAGTTCGATTGAAAAGCAGTTAGTAAAAGAAGTTAAGCTGCGTGGAGGCATGTGTGAGAAGTGGGTTTCTGGAACTGTAGGGTGGCCCGACCGAATTGTTTTATTACCTGATGAGAAAATCGGGTTCGTGGAAGTGAAGGCCCCAGGCATAGAACCACGTCCCCTTCAAACACATAGGCACAAGCAGTTAAGAAAACTTGGATATAAAGTTTACGTTCTGGATCGACCAGAGCAGATTGGAGGAATCCTTGATGGAATACAAAATTCAGGAATTTAAGCCTCATGATTACCAGAAGTTCGCAGCGGATTTTATTATGACTCATCCAATAAGTGCAGTCATCTTATTTCTTGGAGCAGGAAAAACCGTAATAACCCTGACTGCGATAGAGAAGTTAATGTATGAGGATTTTGAAGTAGGAAAGGTGCTGATTATAGCACCACTTAGAGTTGCAAAGGTTACCTGGAAAGATGAAATCTTGAAATGGCAGCATTTAAGGCATATGTCATATGCGGTAGCAGTTGGAACTGAAAAAGAGAGAATGGAAGCACTTCATAAAAATGCAGATATCACAATTATCAACCGTGAGAATCTGCAGTGGCTTATTGAGAAAAGTGGAGTTCCTTTTGATTACGATATGGTAGTAATTGATGAGCTGTCATCTTTCAAGGACTGGCAGTCAAAAAGATTTAGAGCTTTTATGAAGGTAAGGCCAAAGGTAAAAAGAATCGTAGGTCTTACTGGTACACCAGCTCCTAATTCTTTGATGGATTTATTTGCAGAGTTCAAATGTCTGGATATGGGCGAGAGACTTGGCAGATTTATAACCCAATATAGAACTGGCTACTTTACACCAGATAAGATGAATGGCCAGATCGTATATTCTTACAAATTGCTGCCAGGAGCAGAGGAACGTATCTATGAGAAAATCTCAGATATCACGATTTCCATGAAAGCCTTAGATCACCTTAAAATGCCGGAGCTTATTTCCAATAGATATCCGGTATATATGGATGAAGCCGAAGAAGCAAAATATCAGGCTATGAAAAATGACCTTATTTTGCCTTTTAAGGATGAAGATGAAATTACTGCAGCAAATGCAGCAGCACTTTCAGGCAAATTATGCCAGATGGCCAATGGTGCGGTATATTCCGACAATGGAGAAACGGTACATATCCATGATCGCAAATTAGATGCCTTAGAGGATATTATCGAAGCTGCACAGGGACCGATTTTATTATGCTATTGGTTTAAGCATGATTTAGAGCGAATTACCAATCGCCTTGATGAGCTAAAAGTCGGATATTCCAAGATTTCTAGTGAGGAGAGTATTAGAAAATGGAATGAAGGCAAATATCAGGTTGGTTTAATTCACCCAGCTTCAGCAGGCCACGGACTTAACCTGCAGCATGGTGGAAATGTGATTGTATGGTTCGGACTTACTTGGTCCTTGGAATTATACGACCAGACAAACGCGAGACTGTGGCGCCAGGGACAACAGGCGACAACTGTAGTGGTACAGCACATCGTAACTGCCGGAACTATTGATGAAAGAATTCTGGATGCTATCTCGAAAAAGGAAAAA
>JAZQQA010000100.1:0-11790 GCA_045628825.1 Agathobacter sp. | reverse complement strand
TTTGGTACAGCAAGAAGCACAGACATTGAGAGCAATCGCTCTCTTTCTGTGTATAAAAAGGGTGGATTTACCCCACTTGAACAGCAGAGTACCCACGGAAACCAGGGACCATGGACCGATGTCTATGAGCTTTGCGCAACCATCTACAAGTGTATTACAGGACGTGTGCCACAGGAGGCTGTGGACCGTGTGGTGGAGGACGAGCTTGTGCGTCCTTCTGCTTGTGGTGTGGCAATATCTCCAGAGGTGGAAGAGGTATTGCTAGCAGGACTTGCCGTTCGCGTAAAGGATCGTATCCAGTCTATGGAGGAGTTGGAGAAACGCCTAGAAGAGGCTGCTTCTGATAGAGAGGCTACCACTGCTCCTATAACGGATGATATGCCAGTGACTGTGCCGGTGAAGGCAGAACCAAAACCTCTACCAAAACCTTTGCCTAAGGAAGAGCCTAAGGTGGTACAGAGGGTTGAACTAAAGGCGACAGCGGAGAAAAGCAAATATTCAAAACAGCGATTGTCGGATTATGTAGAAACCGAATATGAGCATTATTTGATTAATAAGAAAAACAAAGTCAAAGCTGTTGTTGGAGGCTGGACTGGAACTGCAGTTGCATTGTTTTTGTGCTTTTTGACGCAATGGTTTATTGGAGATGTTTTATACTGGTCAGTTGGGTATGATGCAGCAGAGGTATTGCAGCTTGTAGATCTTGCAGTCTTTATAGCTCTTGCGATTGGGCTGAATTGGTACTTAAGAAACTATATTCGAGAAAAAGGGGCATGGGAACTCCATTTGTGTCTTCTAGCACCATGCGATTCTACCTCGGAGGAGCAGGCACTGGCAGAAATTGAGGTTATGGATAATTGGGTGGCAATGAAGGGCAAACGTGAATATAGACACAGGTTATTTGTAGTTCGAAATCATGCCGAATACCAGAATTACTACAATTTCGTATTATCGCCTGCAAAGAATGTCCCAAACCAAGTGAAAAAGGAGTGGGAGAAGGCTGCAAAGAAAAATGGCTTTCTGTAACTCCTAAGACACAAAACAAAAAAGTGCAAAATAATTCCAAACACGGTTGCTAAGATAAGTTCATCAAAACAAACCAATATTTTTCAGAAAGAAAGAGGGAAAGAAAATGATGAACATTAAAATGGTAACATGTGAAAACGGACACTTATACAATCCAAATGAGTTTGAGAGATGTCCACATTGTTTTGGGGAGGCTGCCAATAAGCAGGTATGTGTCACTGTCCCAGATTGTAGAAGCCGTGTGTCGCAGGAGATTGAGGACGACATTCCTTGCTCTCCAGTAATACCACAGGGACTATCACAGATGGAAAGAAGTGCCAGTCTTGATGACGAAGAATGTGTAACTGTGTGTGCCTACAAGGCAAAGACAGGATTTGATCCAGTGGTTGGCTGGTTGATTGGCCTTACTGGTTCTGGCAGAGGAGAAGAGTATCGCATTCATGCAGAGAATAATTTCATTGGCAGATCAAGCCGCATGGATATCTGTATTCGTGGTGACGAGACTGTATCCCGCGAGAATCATGTGCGTATCGCCTATGAAGTGAGCGAGAGGAAGTTCTTCCTGGTTCCAGGAGAAAGCCGCAATATTGTGCGCGTGAACCGCAAGGCATTACTGATGTCGCAGGAACTTCAGCCATATGATATAATTCATATTGGAGCGGTAGATTATCTCTTTTTCCCACTCTGCGGGGAAAAATTCGACTGGTTCGACACCGCAAACGTTGATCAGGAGGTGATCTAGTATGAGACCACTTCCACAGATTAAGATTCCTCCAATGATTCCAATCGAGAAACTGATGGACATGAAATGGGGGATTGTAGAAATATGTGGTCCACATCGTGGTGCAAGCTTTGAAGTTGATAGATGCACGCGATTAGGACGTAGCCCTTCAGAATGTAACCTGGTATTTGCAATGGATACACCAGGTATTAGTAAATTACATTGTGAGCTGATTCCAAAAGATAGTGGAGTGCAAATTCGCGATATGAACTCCACCTATGGAACCTTTCTTGGAGATGGAACCCGTCTTTCTCCAGGACAGCTTGCTCTATTAAGACCAGGAGACACCTTCTACTTGGCGACAAAGGAGGTGAGCTTCCAAATTCAATAACAATTTAGGAGAATGTAGATTCATGGCTGAAAAACAGTTCCACATTAAGGTCACAAAGAACGCGGAAGAAGAGGAAAACCGCAAGCGCTACAAGGAGACGAAAGAAGTCGCACGTAAGTGGAAATCCATCCTTCGCAATGTGAATGACCATGGGGAAGAGGATTCATATAAGTATCATCTTCGTCAAGCTTATATTCAGGCGTTTAACCTTGCGGAACTTGTTATGACCAATTTCATTGAGGAATTTATCTATCAGCAGCATGAACTTGGAAAAGTAACAGTTGAGAAGAAACAAGTGCCAGGGCAGAAATATCCACAGACCTTTTATCACATCGAAGGAGTTCCGGGAGCAGATATCAATCTCTATCAGGAAATGGGGTACGGATTTCGAGGAAAATCAGCTCTTGTAGAACGCTTTGGAGTAGTTCTGCCAGCGGACCTTGATGCAGCAAGAGATTTCCGTAATAAAACGGAGCACTCTACGGAAACCCAGGCCATTGCAAGAGAGTCTAAGTATGATAAGTACACCATATATAAGGATGTAGAAAAGTATATTCTTACACTTGGAAAACTCCTTGTAGCTATGGGAAAACTGGAAAAAGAGCAGTTACATTTGCCTTATGAAGCCTTGCGTTTGGAAGAGGGAGAATGTCTTGGCTACTTGAAGGAATATAAGCTAGAGAAGTTGGTGAAAGAGGACCAGACTAAACGTGTCTTCCAGGGTATGAAACTGGAAATGGGAAATAAAGTAGAAATCATAGAATTTCTCCCAAAGCCTAATATGACAGCGGTATATGCGAGCTACAAGGAGAAAATGTTGAATGCGCGAGGCGGCGGACTTGCACGAACAGATGAAGTCATCTTCCAGTGTAAAGCGGTGTATGCTGTCAGAGAAGTGATAGAAGGAAGCTCGTTGGAGGCATATCTTAGCAAGCACTCTTCTTCCCGTGAAAGGGAGGACCTTTGTGCACAGATTCAAAGAATCTATAAGACCGTAAATCAGACCAAAGGAATATATAGTGATTTCTTGTTGGAGCAATTTGTGGTTGATCGCTCGGGGCAGGTGTGGTTAGTAGACTATCGACCAGATGGTGGACTAATTACGAAGGATCAGCTGGAAGAGGTGCTTTCCGTTGTGCGTGGAGGGGAAGCAGCACCAGAGGCTGCGCCTAATCCAGTGGCGGAAGCAGATTTGGTGTACCGACGTATTTCAGACGATGTGTTGGCGGACTTGCTGGAAGAGGTAGAGGTGCCAACTCCGGTGGAGGAGCCAAAGCCAGTGAAGGAACCAGATGTTGCGCCTGGGCCAGAGGTTGTGCCAGAACCACAACAGGAGCCAGAACCACGCGTGGTTTCAGTCCGTGAGGTATCGGATCATAAGATTGAGATCCTGTCTACTGAAGATAGAGAGCAGAAGACCAATCCAAACGATTGGGGCAAGGTGGTATTAACTGCCTTGGGATGTGCGTTATTCGCCTGTGTGATTTGGTTCCTGACAAGAATGTAATAAAAAGTGCAAAAAAGTTCCAAAGCAAGACGATAGTATTTTCTTATCAAGAAGAGGATTGAGAGGAGAATTACTATGGAAAACAATTACAAAGGAATGAAAATTGGTCTTGCTGTATTAGGAACTTGTTTGGCGTTAGCTGGTGGAATTGCATGGTTCTTTTTGTGCTATTATGTGACACCTGTGTTTACAGAGACAACCATTGAGTTGGGCACTGGAAAAGTAAGTGAACAGGTAGAGGATTATTTAAAAGGCGCAAATAAACGTGTAGCATCTGCACAGCTAGATACGAGCAGGGTAGATGTCAATCGTGTGGGAGATTATACCGTGATTTGTAAATCAGGGGAAAAGGAATTCTCTTATACCATTCATGTGACAGACACCGTAGCTCCAGAGATTGTATTGAAGAGTGACCGTCCTTGTATGGCAACAAAGCGTGCCTATGAGATGGATGATTTCGTGGAAGATGTAAGGGATGCTTCGAATGAGGTGGACACCTATTTCCTGGTAGAAGGAGAAGCGGTGGAAGAAATCTCCTTTGGGGAGGAAGGAATGTATACCTTTACAGTGTGTGCAAAGGATCCTTCTGGAAATACATCTGATTATGAAGTGACCTATGAGTTTGCCGAAGCACCAGCATTTTTGCTGTTAGCTGACCGCTATATTAAGAAGGGGACGGCATTCAATCTAGACACCTATCTGTTCGCCTATGACAAAAGAGATGGTGTAGTGACGGATCAGGTGGTTATAGAAGCAAACGATTATGATACGAATACAGATGGGAATTATGAGGTTACTTATCGTGTAACAAATAGTAAGGGGATTACCACAACCCAGAGTATTCAGGTCATTGTGGGAAATGAGACCAACTACAACGTTGACTGCTCGAAGGAAGAACTGGAATTATTAATCAACTATGGATTTTTCCGCTATGAGCCATTGGCAGAGGAGAACTATGAAGCTGCTAAGGAATTGGTGAAGCCAACTGCGGTCAATATCTCCACCAAAAACTATGGCACTTCAAATGTGGCTCCTGGTGATTCATCTGGAAGTGGCAGCATTGCAAGGATTACATCGGATTATGTGTACATTCTGACCAACCAGCATGTGGCCAACATGAGTAGCTTCAAGGATGGAGTCAAAATTACCGCATACGATCGCAATTCTGTGATTTGTAAGGAGTTTGCCACGGAAAGGTTGCCTGGACATGATATTGCCTATATCCGCGTGCCAGTAGCCGAGATTCCGATGGAAGAGTTGTTGCTACTTAAGGAGGTCTATTTTGATTCGGATATGCAGGTGACCACGGGACAACGCTATTTCGTATACACCAACTTCTGGCGGATGAGTAAGGATGTCATCTGGGAAGACAAAATTGTGCAGACCAACGTCACAAGTGTTACTTTCACACTTGCTGGTAAAAGCTATGTCCATAATCTGAAGGAACTGTGTAATCTTACTGCACGCAGCCCTCAGGGTGGACAGAGTGGTAGCGGAAATTTTGATTTCAAAGGTCGCTTGATTTGCGTGACACAGGGGGATACCTATGGTCGCTATGGATCAGAACGTCAGTCTTATGGAATCAGTGTTCCATATGGCGTTGTAAGTGATATGATGGAAATAATTGAACGAGATATAAAAGGGAATGAATAGCTTTCCCAAGAGGGCGGTACAGATTTGTACCGCCCTTTTTTCTATCATTTTTCCGCGAAAGTGCCTGCTTACAAAAAGTGCAAAAAACTTCCAGAGCCTCCTTATATGATTAGTTTGTAAACAAAAACAAACATTCATATTTAAAGGAGAAAAAGGTTATGAAAAAGAAAAATGTATGGAAAAGAGTCGCTGCTATGATTGCAGCAGTTGTTGTTACTTTTACAACAGGAGTTACCACTTATGCAGCTACCAATGGGGAGTTGCGTGAACTAGGAAAGGAGGCGATTAATTCTGGTGAGTACCAGACGGCAAAGGAGGCATTTGATAAAGTTATTGCAAGTGGAGAGGGACAAGCTTCGGACTATTGGTACGCAGCAAAGGCGGCGTCTGGTATGGATCACCACTATGGAGCATATGAATATCTTGTGCAGGCAATGGATGCGAACGGTGCAGACAGAAGTGATAATCGCACCTTACTTTGCCAGCAGATGCTGGCGGAAATGTATGCCAACAAGGACTACCGTATGGTGGAGCAGATCTACCTGAATAGTGAGAGCCAATATTGTGTGCGTAATACCACAATGCGTGCCTACTACGGAGATACGTTATACAACAATCAGTGCTATTACGAGGCAAAGCAAGTGTATGAGTCTCTGCTAGCGGATTTTGCGGATGTGCCGAATACCATTGCGGTATTGGAAAATATGATTGGAAACTGTCAGCTTGCAATGCAGCAGTATGAGGAGGCAGAGGCCAGCTTCCAGAGCGCTTATGCGTTGAATTCGGATGTAGTTTCCTACTGTTCGAAGTTGCTTAAAATGTACTTTGCAATGGGCGAAACGGATGTGGAAAGCATGAACATCGCGGAATTCGCAGGTCTTAGCAATTTGCAGAAGGCAGATGCACTTCGCATAAGTGAGCATTACAGAGAAGCACTTCCTTATTATCAGGCAGCAGTGGAAGAGGGAGAAGATGTGGGATGTAACTATATCTATTCCCTTGACAAGGCTGGCGAAGATATGGCGGCTGTTGAAGAAGCCAATCGTGTGCTGAGCTTGGATGCAAATAATGTAGATGCGTTGGTGCAGTTAGGTGTTGTCTATTGCGATAGCCTTTGCGAGTATGAGCTTGCAGTGGAATGCTTTGAGAAGGCCTATGCCATTGAGCCAGACAATAAGTACACCCTTCCAAATAGCTTGGTTGCCCTTCGTAAAATGGGAGAGGAGGAGCGTCTCTTAGAGCAGGCGAGACTTGTGCAGGAGAAGTTCCCTCTTGAGTTGAACGGATACGAGGCAGAAATCAATTACACCAAGGATATTACCGTGGAGGAGGCTTTGGAGATTCTTGGCAGATATCCTGATTGCCCAAAGGATGCGGAATTGATGGGACAGCTTCTATTAAAATCTGTGAACTATTACACCATGACTACTACAACCTTGGAATCCTTCCTTGCTTATGTGGATGGCATGATGAGCGGTAGTGCAGGATCGAACTACTACTATGTTGCAGCTAAGGTCAACTTACTTCATATGCTCGGTCGCACAGAGGAGGCACTTACTTTATCTGAGGAGGCAATCAATATGGCTGGTTGTCTTGAGAAGGATGCGCGTTGGAGCAAGGTATATGTCCTTCGTGATGCGGGACGCTATGCGGAAGCAGAGGGTGAACTTGTCCTTCTTTATAGAAACTGTGCAGATATGGATGCGCGTGAGAGCCAAATCCAGTATTACCTCCAGGAGGGGAGATACGAGGAAGCTTATGCGCTTGCAAAGGAATTTGCGTCGCAGGGTGAGAAAGAGGATGCAATTCGTCTGATGGCAGAAGGCTATTATCTCCAGGAGGATTACGAGGGACTCCTTGGCGTAGTTGAGGAAGGTCTTGCAATTGACCCAAACAATGCCCTTCTTAAGGCCTTCAAGGTTGTTGTGATGCAGGAGCTTGGCGTGGAAGGCACAGAGGCCCTTCTGGAAGAAATCGATCAGCTCAAGTATAGCAATGAAAGCATGACACGTCTTGAAATTGACAGCTTGCTTGGACGATACGAGGATGCCATGATTGTGGCCCAGACCTACTTGAATCGTTATCCTGGTTACATGCCAATCCTTCGAAAGAACTACCGTTATGCAAATCTCTGCCACAGCAAGGAGTATGCAGAACTGATTGGGGTGGAATATGTAGACGTACAGAAGAAAGATGCACGATCTATTTTCTCAGTAGGAGGATCAGAAGGCGGAAACGAGGAGGGCGCAATGCCTTGGCTTCCATATGCCGCAGGCGGAGTAGGATCTGTGGCACTTGTTGGAATTGGTGCAGCACTTGTTGTAGGAAAGAGAAAGTGAGGTGATGATTAAATAGCCATGTTTGTGTTATAATGTCTCTATTATGGGACAGGAGGCACAAGCATGGCGGGGATGAAAGCCGGCGAGAGTCGTAGACAAAGTATTTTGAATGACTTAATGACCCATGAGTATTGTACATATGAGTATCTTATGGAGCGTTATCAGATTAGCGAAAGATCCATGCAGTTGGATATCAAGTCGCTGATAGCCCAGGGATATCAGATCAAGGGTGTTAAGGCAAAAAGAGGATATATCCTTACGAAGACGGAGGAGACAAAAGAGTCGCAGTATTTCGAGAACTCGGATGCGCAGAAGCTTCGTAAGGTTTTTCTTATGCATGTGCTTATGAATGAAGCTGGTGCAAATGGTCTTCGTATTGAAGAAATTATGGAAAAGGCCAAGGCTCACAACTGGGAGAGTGGATTCACGGCAGATGTTAAGACGGTGCAGACGGCTTTGCATGAGCTTGCGGCAGAGCATATGGTGGTTGCCCATGGTGACCGCTATGAGATTTCCGTAAATGCGCCTGTGCAATTGTCTTTTGGAACAACAGAGGCCATTGATTTGTTAAATCGCTTGGAGCAGCAGTCGAAGGGCCATTATTATGAGGAGACCCTGGCAGAGATTCGAAGAAAGCTGGCCATTGCATTGTTTAACGAGCCAGAGGAAGACAATCAGTTTTCAAACTATGTGGTATATCAGAGATCCTTTGAGACCGCGAAGAAGCTGGCGACCCATCTAGAGGAATTAAACAAGTATCCCTTCGAGCAGAAGGAGCTTCTTATATCCTTCAATGGAAAGCGTGGAAGCATTGAGAAGCTTCCGGTTGCGGTTGGAAATGTGGTCTATTCGGTGGAAAAGGATCGCCTCTATCTGATTGGGGAGACCAAGACGGGACCGATTATTATTCAGTATGAGACCATTACCCATATGGAAGTGGGACAGAACGAGAATCACATCTTCCAGAACGCCATGTATCAGGGTATTGTGGAGGATATGTTCTCTATTTCGGTGGAGCCTGCGGTGCATGTGAAGGTGGAGTTTGAGAATATCTTCCGTATTGGAGAAAAGCTTCGCCAGGTGGTGGCGAATCGTCCGAAGGCTTATCTCTATGAGGAGGATGGCTTTTTGATTTATGAGGATGATGTGCGAGGCTTGTATGATTTTGCAGCCTTTCTTCGTCGCTTCGGCTCAAGCTGCAAGGTGATCGAGCCACCAGCTCTTGTGAATCTTATGGTTGACTCAGCAAAGCGTATTTTGGAGGCTTACGAGGGATTGGAGGTGCGTCATGAGTAATGCGAATCAGATTTCCATCTATCGTTTGAATACCATACTATCACTTTTCCAAGCCAAGAGAGCGCGCTATTCGGTCAAAGAGATAGCCTTCCTATTGGATGCACCGGTAGCGGTGGTCCGTAAGGATTTTGTGAATCTTCATAACAATGTAGAGTGTGGAATTACGTTCTATTCGAATGAAATCGAGGAAGATGAGTTCGAGGATATGATCGCGGATTTCGAAAGCGGAAAGTATGATGATGTGGCGCTGATGGCGCAGACCACAGAACTGTCCGATGTGACCTTGGCATTGACGCAGATGGAATTGGCTTGTCTTGATGAATTCCTGGATGGCAATCCATATAAGAGCGGGAAGCATGTCAACTACGTTACAAAGCCACTTTATTACCAGGCCAGAGCCAACATGCAGGTCAAGGTGGAGGAGATGCAAAACCTCATTGAAGATGGCGCGTCCATTCGCATTCATTACAAGGCAAAGAGTGGGAATATTTTGTTCCTGGACATTCATCCACTTCGTTTGGTGCACAATGCGCTGGATGACTTATACTATATCGTGACTGTGCAAAACGACGAGATGGTATCCTATCGATTGGATAAGGTGCGCAGATTCGAAGTGCTGGAGGAAGAGGTTCCTGCGGGAAATCCTTCTGTGTTAGACAAGCTCCCACAGATCTGGGGAATGGAGATTGGGGAAGCAGAGTATGTGAAGATTTTCATCCGTGATGAGGGTGATGTGGTGCGCAAGGTTCGTCGTGATCTGGCTGATCGTGTGAATGGCGTGTGGACAGAAGTAGAGAATGGCTTTATATTTGAAGACGAGGTGATTGGCATTAACCATTTCCGTAACTGGTTGAACAGTTATGGTAGCTCCGTGCTTGTCATGGAGCCGGTGAGCCTTCGAAATTATATCATTGAGAGCGCAAAGCAGCGCTTAAGTAAATACGAATAGGATTTTTTATGGCAGAAACATTTGAAATTGAAGAAGTAGTAGAAAAAGTAATTCTTGTTGGCGTAAGCGAGCAGGACGGAGATGATGCAGAGGATTCCCTCTTAGAGCTGGCAGAACTGGTAAAAACCGCTGGCGCAGTGGTAGTGGGAACCATGATTCAGAACCGTGAGCGTATCCATCCAGGGCTTTATATTGGTACAGGTAAAGTGCAGGAACTGCGGGAATTGGTGGCAGAGACTGGCGCGACTGGTATTGTGTGTGACGATGAGTTGTCACCAGCCCAGATTAAGAATTTGGAGGCAGAGCTTGATACCAAGATTATGGATCGAACCCTCATTATTCTTGATATTTTTGCGGCTCATGCAACCACAAGTGAGGGTAAGATTCAGGTCGAGCTTGCACAGCTGCGTTATAGACTTAGTCGTCTGACGGGTCTTGGTAGAAGCATGTCACGACTTGGTGGTGGTATCGGAACCAGAGGACCTGGAGAGAAGAAGTTAGAGATGGATCGTCGACTGATCAACGACCGTATCGCACAGCTTCGTCATGAGCTTAAGGACGTGGAGCAGCATCGTGATGTGAATCGTGCAAAGCGAAAGAAGACCAATGTGCCGGTTATCGCAATCGTGGGATATACCAATGCGGGAAAATCGACACTTTTGAATCATTTGACCGATGCAGCAGTTTTGGAAGAGGATAAGCTTTTTGCAACTCTTGATCCAACCACCAGAATGCTGGAGTTATCAGGAAAGCAGCAGGTGCTTTTAACTGATACCGTTGGATTTATTCGTAAGCTTCCACATCATTTGATTGATGCATTTAAGTCGACCCTTGAGGAAGCGAAGTATGCAGATTATATCTTCCATGTGGTAGATGCGTCCAATCCACAGAGAGATAAGCAGATGCATATCACCTATTCGACTTTGGATGATTTGGGGGTTAAGGATAAGACGATTGTAACCCTCTTTAACAAGCAGGATGCACGAACTGACAATGAACCACTTCACGATTTCCGCGCAGATCATGTGCTAAACATTTCTGCTGGAAAAGATGAAGGATTGGACGAAGTCAAAGCCTTGATTGAAGACTTGCTTCGTGAGAATAAGATTTATGTAGAGAGAATTATTCCTTACGCCAAGGCTGGAGATATCCAGCTGATTCGTAAGGCGGGGGAATTGATTTCCGAGGAATATGTGGCGGAAGGAATTGCCATCAAAGCCTATGTTCCAATGGAAGTATATGGCAGGTTGGATTTATAGGAATTCCTCATATTTTGTGAGGAATTCCTTTGGAATCTCCTTTCTGTAGTTTTCAAGTTGCTCCGTATAGTCCAAGACCCTTGCTGCGGGAAGGGTCTTGGCTATTTTTTTGAGCAAAAAGCAGGCTACGTGGTGATGGAGTGCAGCACCATCAAGGTCTGATTCATATACGATGGAGCGGCGAAGCATACACATCTGAATTGCAAACGAGAGCTGCTCGTATAATTCATTTCCTGCTCGATATCTGTAGGAATTACGATATATGATGGCGCTTTGAAAGCAATCCTCTGCATAGGAGAAGTCCCCGCGTTCTAAAGCTTCATTGCCAAGGGCAAGGCACCGGTAACCAAGACTTAAGACCTCAAGGTCATCTTCAATATGCTTCATTTTCATAAACTCGAGATATTTTCTATCCATCACTTGTATCCTCCACTAATAAAAATTGTATGATTTGTTCTTACAAGAAGAATTTATCATCGCGGTTGGGAAAAATTTTGCACTTTTCCAATCTGCCTAGTGCGCATGCAGGCAAAGTATGGTAGATTATTCATATAATCATTGTGAAATGAGCAATATGGAGGGTTAAAATGAGCGAAGAAACAATGCAGGATCTCGGCGCTATGCTCGAGGAATCTTATCAGATGATGGG
>JAZQQA010000099.1:0-6158 GCA_045628825.1 Agathobacter sp. | reverse complement strand
AAATGGTCACCGGAATCGCAACCGTCTGCAAATCGACTAGGGTGTGCTGGATCTGCAGTTGCCTGATCAAAATCGATGCAACCATCAATTTCCCCAGTAGAAGCCATGGTGCGAATGGCACTGTTAAAGGCCACTCGGAGTTCCTCACGGAAAGGAGCGTAGGTGCGCCAGCCTTCAATTGGAAGAAGTGTTCCTACATACACCTTATACCCGTAGGATTTCGCTTCCTTTATATAATAGGTAAGGCCTGCTAATAATTCTTCACAGGTTGGAAGGTCTGACATAGGACGGAATGGATTTACATCGGTTCCGACTGGGTGAATGATGTCATTGATTCCTTGCTGAATGATTACGGTATCGCAGCCATCCGTTGGGACTTCATGAGGAAAACGCTTGGTTCCCATAAGCCCATAGGATTCATAGGTGATGCAATCGTATTCTCTTAAGATACGGCTTCCGCTGGTGGCACGACGAATGATAGAAGTATGCGTCGCTTCCTTGCTGCAACGAATGGCCAAATCATCTGGCCAGTTTTGCGCAGTAATGGAATCACCATAGCACACGATGGCGCGATTCTTTTCTTCAGTTCGAATGGAAATGTTGCTTAGGAAATAGAAGATATTGGTTTTCTTCTTTTTCTCAATGGGAATGCATTGGGTACTGGTATAGTCGCCAACGCCATAGGTACCATCTGTAAGATCGCCACTTAAGTAGACGGCAGAGCGAAGCTCTGTTACCTGCCCCAGGTAGAAACGAACGGTTAAGGTTGTATTTGCGGTGACTATGACTGGTATTTCATCAGTTATCACTTGTTTTCCTGCTGGAATTGTAACGGATTCTGCTTGCGCAAAGGTAGCAGGATAGAACTGCTCATTGTATAAAATCGACATGCGGGTGATGGTGACATCATCTAAGCCGCAGTAGTTATCTAGCGTAAGTCTTATTGCATCTCCGTCAAAGGGACAGTAAATATTGTAGGATAAAGTAATATTTTTGCCATAGGATTCTGGTCGGTTTTCGTTGATGCTAACAGCAGAACCCCACATGGCAACCCATTTATGATAAGCCATTTTCGTTCCTCTTATTCGTATTTTGTCCACATCATTTCTTATCACAAATTGGTAGAAATTGCAAATGCGGTTTGGTATAATGACTCTATATATGAAATTATGAAGATGAGGTTTTTCTATGGAATGGATCAAAACGCATAAAGCAGAGGTTGTACTTGGTTGCTATGGAGCCTTACAGCTTGCTTTGATTTTAGTAAGCGTGCTTGCACTGAAGGAGCCAGTGGTTCCAATTTGTTTTGCCTTTGTTGCAGAGGCTGCTCTTGCAGTATTCATGCATAAGAATGAGCTTTGGGTACACGGTGCATTTCTTTTGGTGCAGCTCATTGCAGGTGTAATCATTGGAAGAATCGTTCTGATAGCTTTTGGAATGCTTCTATATGTATGTGCACTTTTGGCACTTCGTTATTATATTAAGGAGAGGAAATAGTAGATGGACGCGGACGGTTATAGTCAGATACAGTTGGATGAGTTAGCAAAGCAGATGGTGGATTACAATGAGGGTGATCCTGAGGAAATTTTGCATTTGCTTAAGGTACATGCATTTGCACGTATGATTGGTGTGGGAGAAGGCTTGGATGAGGTTACCTTATTTATTGTAGAAGCGGCAGCCTATACCCATGATATTGGCAATAAGACAGCAGAAGAGAAGTATGGAAAAAGTGATGGGAAGCTTCAGGATCAAGAGGGACCTATCTATGCCCAGCAGCTTCTGTCAGAAATCGGTATCGAGAATTATATGATCGAACGTATCTGTTATATCATTGGCTGTCACCACGATTACAGTGATATTGACGGTTTAGATAATCAGATTTTAATTGAGGCAGATTTCCTTGTGAACCTTTATGATGATAGGGCAGACAAGGATAGAATAGAGAATGTCTATCATAGCATTTTCCGTACAGAAACTGGAAAAGCGTTGTTCTGCCAGATGTTTCAGTATTCGGAGGAATCATGAATCAGTTGAATTACCAGAAGGTAATGGAGGAACAGATTCGGGCAAATTGTGGCGCGGGAAGAGTCCCGCGCCTTTTGTTACATAGCTGTTGTGGACCTTGTAGCTCCTATTGCTTGCAGCTGTTGTCTGAACATTTTGAAGTTACCGTATTGTATTACAATCCCAATATCTATCCGCCTGAAGAGTATAAGCTAAGAGAAGCAGAGCAGAAACGCTTCTGCGAAGTCTTCCCTGCCAAGCATCCAATCCATTTTGTGGCGGGGCGTTTTGAACCACAGGAGTTTTACGATATGGCAAAAGGGATGGAAGAGCTTCCCGAAGGCGGGGAGCGTTGCTTTGCCTGCTATGAGCTTCGCCTTCGAGAGGCTGCAACCTATGCCAAAGCAAATGACTTTGATTTCTTTACAACAACACTTTCTATTAGCCCTCTTAAGAATGCGGGGAAACTCAATGAGATTGGGGGACGATTGGAAAAGGAATATGGTGTTTCCTATCTGTTTTCCGATTTCAAGAAAAAGGAAGGCTATAAGAAATCCACGGAATTGTCGAAGGAGTATGATATGTACCGCCAATATTATTGCGGTTGTGTCTATTCTAAACGCGACCGTGATGCGCAAATTGCAGTAAAGCAGTCGTAAAATATACAGAATATGCAATAATAATGCATAAATATGTATATAATCGTTGACTGAGTGCATAAAGATTCATATAATGAAAACATTGTAAGATTGAAAAACGATTTGAAAATTAAGAAAAGAGGCAGATTATGGCACAGTTATGGGGTGGAAGATTCACCAAGCAAACCGATGAATTGGTTTATAATTTCAATGCATCAATCACTTTTGACCAGAAATTCTATAAGCAGGATATTGAGGGTTCGATTGCCCATGTAACCATGCTCGCAAAGCAGGGAATTTTAACGAACCAGGAAAAGGATGATATTGTAGCTTGTCTTAAGCAGATTCTTGCAGAGGTGGAAGCTGGTACCCTTGAGATTTCGATTAAGTACGAGGATATTCACAGCTTTGTAGAAGCAACTTTGATTGATCGTATTGGAGACACAGGAAAGAAGCTTCATACTGGAAGAAGTCGTAATGATCAGGTGGCGCTTGATATGAGACTTTATACCAGACAGGAAGTGCTTGCAGTAGATGGTCTTTTGAAGGAATTACTTACAACGATTCTTTCTATTATGAAAGAAAATACGGAAACCATTATGCCTGGATTTACCCATTTGCAGAAGGCGCAGCCAATTACACTGGCACATCATATGGGGGCATATTTTGAGATGTTTAAGCGCGATAGATTACGTCTTAATGATATTTATGAGCGTATGAATTATTGCCCACTTGGCTCAGGTGCTTTGGCAGGAACCACCTATCCACTGGACCGTGCTTATACGGCAGAGCTTCTTGGCTTTTATGGACCATGCATGAATAGTATGGATGGAGTATCTGATCGTGATTATTTGATCGAGTTCTTATCTGCACTTTCTACCATTATGATGCATCTTTCTCGTTTTTCTGAGGAAGTGATTATCTGGAATTCCAACGAGTATCGTTTTGTGGAAATCGATGATGCATATTCTACCGGAAGCTCCATTATGCCACAGAAGAAGAACCCTGATATTGCAGAGCTTGTTCGTGGAAAGACAGGCCGTGTCTATGGGGCTTTGACATCTCTTCTTACAACCATGAAGGGAATTCCACTTGCATATAATAAAGATATGCAGGAGGATAAGGAGCTTAGCTTTGACGCAATGGATACCGTAAAAGGATGTATTGCTCTTTTCAATGGTATGCTTGCGACTATGCAGTTCAATAAGGACAATATGCGAAAGTCTGCCAACAATGGCTTTACCAATGCGACAGATGCGGCAGATTATCTGGTATATAACGGTGTTCCTTTCCGTGATGCTCATGGCATTATTGGACAGATTGTTTTGTATTGTATTGAAAAGAACATTGCCATTGATGATATGTCTATGGAGGAGTTCCATCAGTTCTCACCAGTGTTTAAAGAGGACATCTATGAGGCTATCTCCATGGAAACTTGTGTTAACAAGAGATTGACCATTGGTGCACCTGGCAAAGCAGCCATGGAAACTGTCATTGCTGCGCATGAAGCATACCTGAACGCATAATTTTTCAGAACTTGTGCATATTAACTAATAACCTGAATTATTTTATGTGATATTAGGCAAAGTTTTTGGTTGCATTTGTGAGTGCGTTTCAGTAAGATATATACAACGCTAAAAGACAAGTGTTCGCCACGGGCGGACACGAAGAAATCAAACAATAGAGGAGACAAAGTGATGAGTGAGAAGTTAAAGGTTGGTATTCTTGGCGGAACAGGTATGGTAGGACAGAGATTTATTTCTCTTCTTGAGAACCATCCATGGTTTGAAGTTACAACAATTGCAGCTTCACCAAGATCTGCTGGTAAGACCTATGCAGAAGCTGTTGGAGATCGTTGGAAAATGGATACTCCAATGCCAGAGGCAGTTAAGAATATCGTTGTTATGAACGTAAACGAAGTTGAGAAGGTAGCAGCTGAAGTTGATTTCGTTTTCTCAGCAGTTGATATGACAAAGGAAGAAATTAAGGCTATCGAAGAAGCTTACGCTAAGACCGAGACTCCTGTAGTTTCCAATAACTCAGCTCATCGTTGGACTCCAGATGTTCCAATGTGTGTACCTGAGATCAACCCACAGCATATGGAAGTTATCAAGTATCAGAGAGAGCGTCTTGGCACCACTCGTGGTTTCGTAGCTGTAAAGCCAAACTGCTCAATTCAGTCTTATGCACCAGTTCTTACTGCTTGGAAAGAGTTCGAGCCATACGAAGTAGTAGTTACAACATACCAGGCTATTTCAGGTGCTGGTAAGACCTTCAAGGATTGGCCAGAAATGGTTGGTAACATCATTCCATACATCGGTGGTGAGGAAGAGAAGTCTGAAAAAGAGCCACTTCGTGTATGGGGTTATGTAGATGATGAGAAGAAGGAAATCGTTCCTGCAACTTCTCCAATTATTACAGCTCAGTGTATTCGTGTTCCAGTATTAAATGGACATACAGCAGCTGTATTTGTGAAGTTCAAGAAGCAGCCAACGAAGGAACAGCTTATTGAGGCACTTCGTGCTTACTCAGGGGTTCCACAGGAGCTTGCACTTCCATCAGCTCCAAAGCAGTTCATCCAGTACTTAGAAGAGGATAACAGACCTCAGATTGCAGAAGATGTTATGTATGAGAATGGAATGGGAATTTCTGTTGGACGTCTTCGTGAGGACACGGTATATGATTGTAAGTTCGTTGGGCTTTCACACAACACTGTTCGTGTAGCCGCAGGTGGAGGTGTATAATGTGCAGAACTTCTTAAGGCGCAGGGATACATCACAAAGAAGTAAATATGTTCCTTAAATAATAATACGAAAAAGGACTACATGATTGACCGTAGAAGATTCTACTTATCAATTATGTGGTCCTTTTTCTTGGTTTACAAACGAACTATCGGAATTTTTTTATATATAATAGTAAAATTTCATACGATAGTTTGATTGTATGAAAAGTTAAAGAATGATATAATTGAATTTAATTTGGACCAAGAGGAGAAGACATGAGAGAAAAGTTTTGGAATGCATTTAAAGTGCTTTGGGTTCTGACTGCAGTTGGTTTTGGAACCTATGGACATTACTTAGTTTTTGCTGGGGATTTACTACGGAGTTTTTATTCTGCATTACTTTTATTTGCATTAAATCCAAGTATTGATGTACTTGAATTTAATATCTATATTTTGATTTCTGCCTTTATGGCAAGTATCGCAGTTGCAACTATTGTGTTAACGCTGATTCAGGCAGCCAATAGTTATCTGCGTGTCATGTTCTATCGTATGAAGAATAAGGCCAAGGATCGTGTCTATATTCATACCGATTGCCCTGAAGAGGTTGAGCCTCTCTTAGATGATATGAAGCGACATAAGAAGCGCTATATCGTCAGCGATGTTCCCAATAGTTTTAAGGATGGAGAGCAGTTATTCTTTTTTAGTAAAAAGGATACTTTAATTAGCTATATGCTTGAGCATAGCAAGCATATTCATGAAGATGATGGAATCTATGTCTATTGTGAAGAAGTCGG
>JAZQQA010000098.1:0-3250 GCA_045628825.1 Agathobacter sp. | reverse complement strand
CCTATTGTATGATGGCATAGTTGACGCGGTCAACGTAAGTGCTGGCATGGCTCAGGAGGTAGAGCGTCGCATTGGTAATGCGGAGGTCACGGGTCCGACTCCCGTTGCCAGCTTGTAAAAAAGGCTTAGAACGAAAGTTCTAAGCCTTTTTTGTTTTATATTATTTGTTTTCTATAAGTACAAGTCCAAATGTTGCATCATTTGTTTTCCAACGTAGATTACAAGTTGGAATTTCTTTTAATAGCCGTTGATTGAGGATGTCCATTTCAATCATTTTATGTGCCTGTATATCAGGCTGCCAATCGGGGTTTGCAATCATTAATATTTCCTTTCCCATGGTTTGCACCAGCTGTACATAGGCAAGGATGACATGCTTATCGATAGCAGGAGGTTCTTCTCCAAACATAATCTTGGTAAGCTTACGGATAAAGGTGTATTGGCCAATAAATATCATGGTTGCATTAGGATAATCGATTTGGTAATAGAGGGCATCTGGCATGTCGTAGCATTGATTCTTATGTGAAATCATCTGACAATCCATATCGGACAAATCTGAAAAAACTTTTTTGACCTGCTGATCAAGCATAGACGGCAAGTCGGATGACGTAGGTTGGTTCCACTTACTGATTGCCTTTCCAGTAATGGCGCGATCTTCGATTAGAATGTGGCCAGTCAGCCATCCTACAAATATGCTAACGAACTTGATTACAACATCTCGGCTATAGTCGGTGTCTTCCAACTCTGTAATCAGGGAAGGAAGAGTGTTTTCTCTAAGCTCATCATGGATTTTCTTGTGCATAGGAAGACCTGCATAACCAACCTCGCGCATAAATGCTTCTTCCTGGGCAAAGTGGGTTAGTGTGTAGTTGCTTAGAAATTTGATTGCTTCGATACATGCATACTTGTCTTTTTCATAGTTGTTGTCGTGAATGATATTTTCTACACGGCGGATAACAGAAAATAGTTTTTTATGGGCGCTATCGACATAGTCACATCCGACATTGTATTCTTCTTTCCAAAGAATTTCTTCCATGTGTCCTCCCTTTTGATAGGCAAAAATTACTCGGTGGCAGTAGTTTCAGTTTCTGTAACAGGAGAGACGGTGAGTTCGTCTTCATCGGATATTGTCTCTTCTTGTGTTTCGATAGGAGCATCCATCGGAACATCTTCGAGTATCTCTTCGGGGATGGAATCCACGGTAGGATTTCCCTCAGGGGTAACTTCCTCAGGGGCAACTTCTTCAAGAATGATTTCTGCTGCCTCGGTTTTATTAGCCTCAAGTTCTTTTAAAGCATCTGCAACCGCATCCTTTACCGCTTCGCTAATCAAATCCTTCATTTCACTTTCCAATTCTTCGCGAATCGCATCCTCTAATTCGGTACGAATCTGCTCTCGTAAGGTCTCCTGGAGTTCTTCGGTAAGCTCCGCACGGATTTCTTCTGTCAACTCTGCACGAATTTCCGCGGTTAACTGTTCCACCGTCTTATTTCCAGCAAGGGAACCAATCATATCTGCATTGACAGGGGTTTCTTCGTAATATCCAAGCACCTTTACAACATAGCCTCTGGTCTCAGAAAACGGAGGAATGCCATTGTACTGCTTTACACGAGCACCACCAGCATTGTAGCCAGCAACAGCAAGACTAGCATCTCCATGGAAGGTGTCAAGCAGTGCGCCAAGATATTTGGCGCCTCCCATAATGTTCTGCTTTGGATCAAAGGAATCTGTAACACCAAGACCAGAAGCAGTGGTAGGCATAAGCTGCATAATTCCTTGTGCGCCAGCCTTACTAACAGCGTCTGCGCGGAAGGAAGATTCCGCTTTTGCTACGGATTTTAATAATTTTACATTCACATTATAAGTCTTTGCGGCTTCATCGAAGTAGGCATTGAGTTCATCTGAGCATTCCAAGTCGCCGCCATAGGCTGCGGCAGGGGTGCCATCATATGCCATCATATCTCTTGTGTAATTGCTATAGCGAGAGGTTAAGGTCGCAAGCTTTGCCGTATATGCATCGGTTGCCATGCCGCCATTTACACCGGTAATGGTGGTACCGCGGCTTGCAAGATTGTAGCCGGAATTAGAGCCAAAGGCTACGATGCCAAGCATACGTGCAAGCTCAGTGTCAACGCCAATGCCAGAGCCTCCTTCTTTACGAGAAGAAGCAATGGCTTTGTCGATAGCAAATAGTGTTTCGGCGAAGGTTTTTCCATCCGAAGTTGTCTGTGCTGCCTGCCCAGATGCTGCAGTGCTACCCGCTGGAACAGAAGGTGTCGTAACCTCTGCTTGTCGGTTTGTGCGATTTTCATACAATGTCGGGTCAATGCCCGGAGTAATCGTTACTTTCATATATACATCCTTATGGAATCCCACCCCGTGGGATATCTATTTACTACTATAACAAATATATCGTCAGGAGTGTTGATTTTCTTTTGGAAAAATGAGAATTTTTATGGAAAATTTGTGTTGAAAATCCAACCAAACTAGTATAATATATCAACTAAAAATATATCGCTTTAATGTGTGAAAGTGAAGCGATATTTATGATCGAAAAGATGTAAGGAGATCAGTGGAAATGAAGAAGACACCATTTGTAACAAAGGCACAGGTTGAGGAGATTGTTAAGACATATCCAACACCATTTCATCTATATGACGAGGCAGGAATTCGAAAAAATGCAGAAAATGTAAAGAAGGCTTTTGCGTGGAATCCAGGATTTAGAGAGTACTTCGCGGTGAAGGCAACTCCAAACCCATTTATTCTTAAGCTTTTGAATGAGTATGATTGTGGAACAGACTGTTCATCACTTACAGAGCTTATGTTGTCTGAGGCATGTGGAATTAAGGGCGAACACATTATGTTTTCTTCCAATGAGACTCCAGCAGAAGAGTTTGTGAAGGCAGCAGAGCTTGGCGCCATCATCAACCTGGATGACTTTACCCACATTGATTTCTTAGAGAAGACCATTGGATATATTCCAGAGACCATTAGCTGCCGCTACAATCCAGGCGGAGTGTTTGAGCTTTCTAACGGAATCATGGACAATCCTGGAGATTCTAAGTATGGAATGACTCCAGATCAGATTGTAGAAGCATATAAGATTCTTGCAGCAAAGGGTGCAAAGCGTTTTGGTATCCATGCATTCCTTGCAAGTAATACCGTAACCAACGAATACTATCCAGCTCTTGCGAAGCAGCTTTTTGAACTCATTGTTGAGATTCGTGAGAAGACTGGTGTTTCTATCAATTTT
>JAZQQA010000097.1:0-9623 GCA_045628825.1 Agathobacter sp. | reverse complement strand
CAATCGCTTTTATCTGGATGATCTCAAAGAGAAAATTGCCAAAAAGAAGGAGAGCGAGTATACGATTATGATGCTTGACTTAAATGGTTTCAAGCAGATTAATGATAACTACGGGCATTCTGTGGGTGATGAGGCTTTAAGTCATGCAGGCAAGATTATGCAGGAGGTTGTGGGAAGTAAGGGTACCGTCATGCGATATGCAGGAGACGAGTTCGTCATTGTGTTAAATACCCATGACCTTGCAGAAGCAGAAAAATATGCTAGAGGCATCCATGACGGCTTTGCAGAATTCAATGCGGTTTCCAATAAGCCATACAAGCTTTTCACTTCTGTAGGATACTGCGTTGTAGATTTTAGAAACAGCACAGTAGAAGCTATGATGAATATGGTCGATAAGCTCATGTATAAGGATAAGAGCACCTTCTATGCTGACCATCCAGAGTTTGAGAGACGTTTAACATAATTTTATAAAAAAGCTATTGACAAAACGATTAAATGGTTGTTTAATTGATATAACAAATAAACAATCGTTTAATCGTTTTTTCTTTTGGAAAAATGTATGAGATAAGAAAGTGAGGAAGCAAGATGACAAAGACTTATAGTATTGAAGTAGACTGTGCAGCATGTGCAGCAAAAATGGAAGATGCAGCAAAGAAGGTAGAGGGCGTTGCAAATGCAACCATAGCATTCATGACACAGAAGATGAGTGTTGAGTTTGTAGAGGGTGCAGATGAGAAGAAGGTTATGAAGGCCATCGAGAAGGCTTGCAAGAAGGTTGAGCCAGACTGCGAAATCGAGTATTAATTCTAAGCGTCGGCCTATGGGCTGACGCTTTTGCTATCAGGAGGACTGAGATATGACGAAGAAACAGAAGAAGATGCTAAAGCGCATTATCATAGCGACGGTGCTTGTGCTTGTAGTGACTTTGGTCAATCATTTGTTGGGACTGGAGGAGCTTATACTTACACTTGGAAGCTTTTCCCTTCCAGGAAAATACATCACATTACTGCTTTATCTTGCACCATATCTTGTGATTGGTTACGACATCCTTCGTAAGGCATTTCTTGGTATTGTACATGGGGAAGTGTTCGATGAGAATTTCCTTATGGCAGTTGCCACCATTGGAGCCTTCGCTTTGGGAGAGTATACAGAGGCAGCAGCCGTTATGCTCTTTTACCAGATTGGGGAGTTGTTCCAGAACTATGCGGTAGGAAAGAGTCGTAAGAACATCGCCTCCCTTATGGATATTCGTCCAGATTATGCCAACATTGAGGTGGATGGAAAGCTAGAGCAGGTAGATCCAAGTGCGGTAGAGATTGGAAGCCTCATCGTGGTGCAGCCAGGAGAAAAGGTGCCACTGGATGGACTTGTAGTGGAAGGAAGCTCTACACTTAATACTAGCGCACTGACGGGTGAGAGCGTGCCTCGTGAAGTCAATGTGGGAGACGAAGTCATCAGTGGTTGTGTCAACAATGCAGGACTTCTTCGCGTGCAGACCACCAAGGGATTTGGCGAATCTACCGTATCTAAGATTTTAAACCTTGTGGAAAATTCTTCCATGAAAAAGGCAAAAACGGAGAATTTTATTACCAAGTTCGCAAAGGTGTATACCCCTGCTGTGTGTGGAATTGCACTTGCGATTGCAGTGCTTCCACCAATCGTTAACATGCTTATGGGACAGGCTGGAAACTGGGGATATTGGGTAACCAATGCACTTACCATGCTTGTAATCTCATGCCCATGTGCCCTTGTAATCTCTATTCCGCTTTCCTTCTTCGGAGGAATTGGCGGCGCCAGTGCTAAGGGAATTTTGGTAAAGGGCTCAAACTATTTGGAGACCTTGGCGAATACCAAGTATGTGGTATGTGATAAGACAGGTACCCTGACAAAGGGTGTATTTGAAGTGACAGCCGTAGAGGCAAAACAGATGTCAAAGGAAGCGCTTCTTGCCCTTGCGGCTCATGCAGAAAGTTATTCGACACATCCAATCAGCAAGAGCCTAAAGGATGCCTATGGACAGGAAATTGATGCAAGTCGAGTATCAGAAGTAGAAGAAATCAGTGGACATGGTGTGACTGCTTTGGTAGATGGAAAGCGTGTGGCAGCAGGAAATGTAAAACTGATGAAAAAGCTTGGCATCGCTTATGACCAGGTAGAACAGGTGGGCACCGAAGTGCACGTAGCAGTGGATGGCGCCTATGCAGGATACATTGTCATTGCAGACGTTGTGAAGCCAAATGCCAAGGCTGCAGTCGCAGGTCTTAAGGCAGAAGGTGTAAAGCAGGTTGTTATGCTTACTGGTGACGCAAAGCGTGTTGCAGACGCAGTTGCAGCAGAGCTTGGGCTTGATGTAGCAAAGAGTGAGCTTCTCCCAGCGGATAAGGTTGCAGAGGTTGAGGCGTTACTCGATGCAAAGGGTGAGAAGGAATACTTGGCCTTTGTGGGAGATGGAATCAACGATGCACCTGTTCTTTCCAGAGCAGACCTTGGTATCGCCATGGGAGCCCTTGGATCGGATGCAGCCATTGAGGCCGCCGACATTGTGCTTATGGATGATGATCCAGCCAAGATTGCGCTTGCTATGAAAATCGCAAGAAAGACCCTTGGTATTGTAAGACAAAATATCGTTTTTGCCCTTGCGGTGAAGTTTGTGTGCCTCTTCTTTGGAGCCATTGGAATGCTTAGCATGTGGTGGGCAATTTTTGCAGATGTAGGAGTTATGGTGCTCGCAGTTCTCAATGCAACGCGTGCTCTTACCTACCGAGAGTAGATGGGATTGTCGTAAGGAAAAATTAAGAACTATGGGAGAACAAATTGGGTGTTCTCCCTTTTCTTTTATAGGAAAAAATGGTAAAAATAGTATTAGATAAACTAGGAGGAGTGTGCGATGGAGTTAATACATTTGCCACATGATCATGGTCAGAATGCGGAGGAAGTCGTAGCGCATTTGCCAAATATGGAGCAGAGTGCGCAGGTATCAGACATGTTTAAGCTAGTGAGCGATGCCTCAAGACTGCGCATTTTTCTTTTTTTATGCCATTGCGAGGAGTGCGTAAGTGACATTTCTGTAGCTGTGGATATGAGCGATCCTGCGGTATCGCATCACCTGAAGCTTATGAAGAATTGTGGACTGATTACCAGTCGCCGTGACGGGAAAGAGGTCTATTATAAGGTGGCGGACAACGAGCAAGCGCAGCTGTTACATCATGCCTGCGAGGAGATGCTCCAGATTACCTGCCCATTGGAACATCATCACTAATTTGGAGGAGAAGAGATGAAAGCAAGTCATAGAAGAGAAATATTTTGGGCAAGACTGTCCTTTGCAGTTATTTGCCTTTTATTGGTTGGAGGAATCGTGGCATTGATTCTGCACGGTGTATCCAAGAGACAGGCCACACTGGAGACACAGGAACCTGTTACAACAGAGGATAGCACCCAGATTCTGATTATGGATCTTGGCAACCGTGAGACAGAGCCAGAGACTGAGATTCCAGTGGAAACCGAGCCACCAGTGGTACATTATAAGACCGTCAATCGTGTGAACCTTCGTCCACAGCCTTCAACAGAGGGTACCCCAATTAAGACCTTGGAGGCTGGCACTGTTGTCACCTTAATCGAGGAAGAGGGCGACTGGGTACACGTACAGCTCGAGGATCAGAGCGGTTATATTAAGAAGGATTTTGTTGCTGTAGTAACAGAGTAAGAAAAAGGCACCGTTAGGTTATGCAGGAGGATTTTGCATGGAATATGGCAAGCTTATGTTTAGCGAGCTAAAAGGCAACAAGGTCATGCTGGTATATGAGAAGCAGTTGGTTGTTGTGGAGGTAATCCGCGATGACATTATCAATTTCTTTGTGCCAGTCTGGTCTATGGAGCATAGATCCAAGGCTATTGAAGGGGATAAATATCAGTTCTCGGAGTTCTACATGAAGGAAGTAGAGGATGGTGTTATCATTCGCACCCAGAAGGTCATGGTAAAGGCTATGAATGACTTCTATGTGGAAATTTATGATTCTACGGGAGAACTCCTTCTTGCAGATAAGGCAGAGGGCAGAGAGAAGCGCGTCGTGGTATCAGACGAGACCATTGCGATTCTTCAGGCAGAAGGTCATGATGTCAGCGGCCTTGCCAAAGGGGAAGGCAAGATTCAACTGGTTAAGAAACTGACGCCAGACATGCATTTCTATGGACTTGGAGACAAGTCGGGCTTTTTGAATAAAAGAGAGTACGAATATGAGAACTGGAACTCGGATTTGCCACAGGCACACAACGAGGATTTCCATGCCCTTTACAAGTCGATTCCGTTTTTGATTTGTCATAAGAAGGAGCATTCTTTTGGACTCTTTTTTGACAATACCTTCCGTAGTCATTTGAATCTTGGCAAGGAAGACCCAGGTTACTTCTTCTACGAAGCAGAAGATGGAAACCTAGATTATTATTTTATTGCAGGACCACGTATGACAGATGTGGTATCGGGTTATACCTATCTGACAGGAACGACACCTTTGCCACAGCTTTGGACGCTGGGCTACCAGCAGTGTCGCTGGGGCTATGAGTGTGCGGAGGATATTCGTGAGGTCGCACTGAAGTATCGTGAACTCCAGATTCCATGTGAGTCTGTACAGTACGATATCGACTATATGGATGGCTACCGTGTCTTTACCTGGAATGAAAAAGACTACGGAAAGCCAGGTGAGTTATTTGAAGAATTAGGAGCCCTTGGCTATAAGCCAGTGGTCATTATTGATCCAGGTGTTAAGGTCGACAAGGACTATTCTATGTACAAAGAGGGTATCCGAAGAGGCTATTTTGCGCAGGATACAGATGGCAAGACCTATGTCAATGAGGTGTGGCCTGGGGACAGTGTCTTCCCTGATTTTGGCCGCCAGAGCGTGCGTCTGTGGTGGGGAGAAGCCCATAAATTTTTGACAGATATGGGTGTGCGTGGTGTCTGGAACGATATGAATGAACCTGCCAGCTTCCGTGGCCCATTGCCAGGAGATGTGGTCTTCTATGACGAGGACAGACAGACGACCCATGATGAGATTCACAATGTCTATGGGCATTTTATGAGTAAGGCTACCTATGAAGGCCTTCGCGACCTGACAGAGTACCGTCCGTTTGTGATTACCAGAGCTTGCTATGCAGGAAGTCAGAAATATGCCTGTGTATGGACGGGAGACAACCAAAGCTTATGGGCCCATCTGCAGATGTTAGTGCCACAGCTTTGTAATCTGGGCCTTAGTGGCTTTGCCCTTGCGGGAACCGATATCGGTGGCTTTGGTGCAGACGCAACCCCAGAACTTTTGTGCCGTTGGATTGAGGCAGCAGTGTTCTCTCCATTTTTCCGTAACCATGCGGCGAAAGGAACGAGACGACAGGAGCCTTGGCAGTTCGGGGATGAGGTAGTAGACATCTACCGCAAATATGTGAATTTACGCTATCAGTTTTTACCATATATCTATGACCTCTTCTATGAGGGAACTACGACGGGCCTTCCAATTATGCGCCCACTGGTGCTTCATTATGATAGTGATCCGGAGACCTTCAATCTCAACAGCGAGTTCCTGGTAGGAGAATGGCTTTTGGTTGCACCGATTCTCGAGCAGGGAGCCACAAGAAGGTTGGTTTATCTGCCAGCTGGTGGCTGGTACAACTATTGGACAGGGGAAAAATACAAGGGCAAGCAGTACATTATGGTGGAGGCTGGCATTGACGAATTGCCACTGTTTGTAAAGGCTGGTGCGGTTATTCCAATGTATGATGTGCGTCAGTATGTAGGCGAAGCGCCATACGATAAGCTTACGCTTTTGGTTACTCCAGAGCCAGGAAAGACTACACATTATGTGGATGATGGAGAGACCTTCGCTTGCGAAGACGGAGCCTATACCCTCTATCAGTTTTTCCATGAGAAAGGAAAAGTGCGGACCCGCCTCCTTCACAATGGATACAAGGAATATGAGACCATTGCGGTGCGTCGCGTCGTAGATGGTTGTAAGTAAGAAGTAATTGTAAGTAGTAACTAGGAGAACTATGAAGAAAAAATGGATCAAACCACTGGTACTGACCGGGTTGTTTGTCGTATCACTGATTTTCTTTAGCTTCATAACGAATCATTCCAATGAAGATACCACGGCGAGCATGGCGGAGGCTACGCTCCCTGTGGTTTCTTTCCGTTATAATGATGCCCAGATTAATCCGCTTCATGGCTACGTGAATCCAATGGATGCGTCCATGATGCGTGATGCGGTGACACCGATTGGGGATGACCGTATGCTGTCTCTTACCATTAACCGATATGATGCTAGTATCGAGGGCATGTCCTACGAGATTCGTGGGTTGGACGGCGAGCGACTTTTGGCAAACGGATCCTTCGAGGTTGGGGATTTTATCTCCTATGGCAATCGTGTCAATTTAGAATTTCAGGTGCAGAACCTTCTGGAAATGGAGGAGGAGTACCTGCTGATTATGGATTTTACCGTGGACGGAAGAGATGTGTATTACTACACCAGACTTATGCGCACCACCAACGAATCCGTAGATACCTGTATCAATTTTGCGAAGCGTTTCCACGATAGCACCTTCACGGCAGAGGGGGCAAGCTTTATTCCAACCTATATGGATGCGGCGACAGGAGATGCGACAACGCTTCATTATGTGGACCTTAGTTGTACGCTACGTCAGATTACCTGGAATAGGTTTGACTGTAACCGCTTGTATGATGCAACGGTGTCCATTAAGGAAATTACCCCTTCCTACAATGTCCTTGTGCTAGACTATGTCGTGGTGCACCTGAATGAAAGCGGGGAAGTGGAATATTATAATGTAGAAGAGTATTATCGTCTGCGTGATACCACGACGCGTATGTACGTTTTGAATTTCGAGCGTACCATGAATCAGATCTTTAAGGGCGACAATACCTTTGTGACAGATAAGGCAAAGATTCAGCTGGGTATCCGTGACCCAGAGGTGGAATACTTATCCAACGAAGGAAATGATACCGTGGCCTTTGTGCAGGAAGGCGAACTGTGGCGTTACAGCCAAGCAGGCAATGAGCTTACGCGTATCTTTGGCTTCCGTGGCGCAGAGGGTATGGATGAGCGCGAGAACTGGAACCAGTACAACATTCGTGTTGTGCGTGTGGATGAGGCTGGTAGTGTGGACTTCATCGTCTATGGCTATATGAATCGCGGTGACCACGAGGGACAGGTGGGCGTTGATGTCTTCCACTATGATGGTATCGCACGTGTCATTGAGGAAGTAGCCTTTGTTCCGATGGAATGCTCTTATGCGATTTTGGATGCAGAACTGGGACAGCTCATGTATGAAAATGAGCAGGGCTCTTTGTATCTGCTTTTGACAGGTACGGTATATCGTATCAATTTGGTAAGCCTTGAGGTGGAAAGTGTCATCTCCAACTTAAAGGATAGCTGCTATGCGGTGTCTGAGTCTGGTCGCTTTATTGCATGGGTTGAGAACAATAAGCTATACAGTAGCTCGGAAATTCAGATTTTGGATTGTAAGACTGGTAACATTTCCTATGAAAAGGTAGCTGGCAATCAGTTTATACTGCCTCTTGGTTTTGTGCAGGAGGATTTTGTATATGGTGTTGCAAAGAACGAAGACATCCTAAGGGATGTGGCTGGCAATATCAGTTTTCCTATGTACCAGATGCGTATCGTAGGCCTTGTGGATGAGAACCATCCGGTGCTTAAGACGTACGAGCCAGATGGCTACTTTGTATCAGGCATCAAGATGAAGGATTACACCATTGTGGTGGATTTGGCTCAAGTAGAGAACAACCGTCTGGTAGTAAGAAGTGGGGACTCTATCATGAACCGTGAGGCGCAGATGGAGGGCGGTATCCTAGTGACCACCACGGCAACCGATGTGAAGGAAACGCAGGTGCAGCTTAAAATGATGAAGGACATCAATACCAAGAAGCTTCGCCTATTGACCTGCAAGAATATGCTGCTTGAGGAGTTGCCGATAGTATCCCTGACAACGCCTGACTTTAGAGAACGATATTATGTGTATGCTAGGGGAGATGTGCTTTTGGCAACGGATACCTTGACCGATGCCATTGCTGTGGCCAATGACAATCTTGGCGTTGTCGTTAACAGCAAGCAGACCTATGTATGGATGCGTTCTCGTAACAGCAGCCAGGTGGCGTTTAAGAATCTTGCATCCAATGAGAAGGATGCAGATGCGGCCTCTATTCCAAAGGCTATTAGCATTATGCTAAGACGTAACGGTCGCGATGTGAATGTTCATGCACTGATGGAAAACAGACAGACGCCAAAGGGAATTTTGACCCAGTATTTGGACGACAAGACTGTGGTGGATTTGCGTGGCTGTTCGGTGGAAGAAATTCTATATTATATTAGCAATGGAAATCCTGTCTTTGCTATGGCAGGGGAAGATCGGGCAGTGCTTGTTGTTGGTTATACCAGTAGCACTTTAACCCTTTATAATCCAGTGACAGAGAAATCTGAGACCATGTCATGGGAGAAGGCAGAGAAGCTTTTTGCAGAGGGTGGAGAAGTATTTTACTCTTACATCGACTGATCGGGCTGATTTCGGGGCACTTTTCCTTGTTAAATTGCACAACGGATTTCCCACTTGCTCAAAAACCTAGTACAGATGTGACAGAAATTATTTTGTGCTATTGTTTTCACGGAATTTATGAGATATATTCTAAAATGTATCGAAATAGGTTTTGAAAGGGTAAAGTTATGAGCAAAAAGACCATTGTTGTATCTAACGTTTCAGAAGGACATGATAATCCAATCGCAGAATTGGTTCAGGTAGCTTGTAGTTTCGATAGTGAAATTATTTTAGAGAGCGAGAACCGTAGAATTAACGCGAAGAGTATTATGGGAATCATGGCATTTAATCCTACAGAAGGAATGTCTCTTGACATCGTAGCAGAAGGTGCTGACGAGCAGGAAGCACTTATGGCAATTGAGAAGTTTTTAGTTTGTGAATAACAAAAACAGAGGAGGAAAATTGTTATGGCAAAGGAAGAAGTAAAGGCAACAGCAGCAAAGGCTACAGAAGCAGTAAAGGAAACTGCAAAGGTAGCTGAGACAAAGGCAAAGGAAACCGTTAAGAAGACCGAGGCTAAGGCTAAGACAGCAGCTAAGGCAGCAGAGACCAAGGCAACAGCAGCAAAGGCAACCGCTAAGACTGCAGCTAAGAAGACCGTTGCTAAGGCAGCAGCTAAGACTGTAGCAGTTAAGGCTCAGACAATCGTTCAGTTCCAGAATAAGGAAGTTGATCTTGTACTTGTTGAGGAGCGCGTTAAGGCTGCATTCGTAGCAGAAGGCAATAAGGCATCTTCTATTAAGACAATCAATATCTACGTTAAGCCAGAAGAGTATTCTGCATACTACGTAATCAATGGCAAGTTCAGCGGAAGAGTTGATTTGTTCTAATTTGTTTTATAACTGATAACCTAGAAATAGAAAGACCAGGCAAATGCCCAATGTCATTAAGTTAACATTGTGAAAGAGGCGGACTAAATGAGAATTAGCAGGAAGGCTTAAACGCTTTCCTGCTTTTCTCTTTTTATGGTACTCAAATAAGACAGATTCTCATCTGTCTCAAAATAATTATTCTAT
>JAZQQA010000096.1:0-17008 GCA_045628825.1 Agathobacter sp. | reverse complement strand
AACGCCGTAGAGTGCTGCACCAACAATGATTGGAGCAAGTACAAGAGTAATGCTAAATACACCAAAACGGATGCTAATAGCAAGTGCCTGTAAAACTACTACGATTGCTGTGAGAAGTCCCATTCCCACGATGGTTTTTGTGTCAATTTTCTTCATTTTTCCTCCTTCGGTAGAAGCCTCTTACGGTCTTCTCCAAAACACATAAATTTATTTATCCTAAAGTCTCTTCGTTCCGACAGGATGGTAACTTGAGACATAAAGGCGCGTTCATTATATCTTGCGTTTTTGCTTGATATAAATTCGATAAATTCCCTTCAAGGTCAACTCTGGATCATAGACATCAATCTTATCAGTTTCATTTGCAATGATTCTTCCAAGACCACCTGTTACGATAACCTTTGCCTCTGGGATATTATTCTCTTCTTTTAGTTTATCAATAATGTATTCGGTCTGACCAATCTGTCCATAGACAAGTCCAGACTGCATACTGGTAATGGTTTCTTTACCAAGAACCTTCTCTGGCTTTTTGATTTCAATTTCAGGAAGCTTTGCCGCATCCTCCCAAAGAGCCTTTGCCGAAATACGAATACCAGGCGCTGTTACTCCACCCTGATATGCACCATTCTCGTCTACCAAGTCGTAGGTTGTCGCCGTACCAAAATCAATGACAATCACTGGTCCTCCGTAAAGCTCATAGGCCGCAACTGCGTCTACAATACGGTCCGCACCAATCTGCTGTGGATTTGGGGTTACAACCTTGATACCAGTCTTGATACCAGCCTCAATGACAAGCGGATTCACATGCAGGTATTTGATCAAGGAACTTACCAAAGAATGCATGATATTTGGCACTACCGATGCAATGATTGCATCCTTAATATCCGTCAATTGGATCCCATTCTGTTCTAGAATGCTCGTGAGCATCATTCCATACTCATCCGAAGTTCTTGGAATCTTTGTGGTAACGCGAAAGGTCTTTACAATTTTCTCTCCTTCAAAAACACCACAGGTAATATTGGTATTTCCCACATCTACTGCAAGAATCATTTCTTCTCCTCCTCATAATCCTCGCCCTCATAGGCAAGTCCAATCATGGTAAGTCCATTGGCTGGCGCCGTTGGTCCAGCCGCTTCACGGTCGCAGGCAGCCAAAATGCCTGGCATCTCTTCTGGTGCAATGTCCCCGCTTCCCACCTTAATCAAGGTTCCCGCAATAATACGAACCATATTGTATAAAAAGCCATTGCCCGTTACAGAAATGGTAATGATATCATCTTCGTCTCTGGTGACTTCCAGTCGATAGATGGTTCTGACACTGGTCTCTGTCTGTCGCTTTACCGATGCAAAGCTTGCAAAATCATGCTCCCCTACCAGGTACTGCGCTGCCACATTCATTTTGTCCACATCCAAAGGATAATGGAAGAAATGGGTGTCCAGTCTTCTAGTCGGATTGCGGAAGGTACGATTTAAGATACGATACTCGTAGGTCTTCTTACTCTTCACATAACGAGGATGCCAATCGCTGGCCACTTCCATGGACTCTATCACAACAATATCCTCTGGTAGTCTCTGATTGAGGGCAAAGGATATCTTCTCTGCTGGCATCCTGGTATTGGTATCAAAAATACATACATTTCCCAAAGAGTGCACACCAGAATCTGTTCGGCTGGCACCTGTTACGGTAATCTCTTCTCCAAGCAATTCCGTAAGCGCCTCATTCAGTTTTTCCTCAATGGTGACTCCGTTGGGCTGTATCTGCCAACCGCAGTAATTGGTCCCATCGTAAGCCACACGCATACGTACACGCTTCATAATTTCCTCTTACAGTGGCCAAGGCAAAACAATTCTAGCTACTATCACAAGTGCAAGCCATATAAGAATCACTGCATATGACAAGCGATCTTCCTTGGTATAGCAAAGTGGCTTCATCTTAGTTCTTCCCTCACCGCCATTGTAGCATCTTGCTTCCATGGCCATGGCAAGATCATCTGCTCTTCGAAAAGCAGAAATAAACAGTGGTACAAGAAGTGGCACCATGGCCTTTGCTCTTGTCACCAGACTTCCATGTTCAAAGTCTGCGCCTCTTGCCATCTGTGCCTTCATAATCTTATCCGTCTCCTCAATCAGGATTGGAATAAAACGAAGCGCAATGGACATCATCATCGCAATGGCATGCACTGGAAGATGAATCTTATTGAGCGGCTTAAGGGCTGTTTCCAGGCCGTCCGTCAACTGATTTGGTGTAGTTGTAAGTGTCATCAGTGATGTTCCGATAATAAGAAGTAACAAGCGCACGGTCATAACCGTTGCGTTAATGATACCTGTATCGGTAAGGGAAAGTGCCTTCCACGACCAGTAGACAGTATCTCCTGGCGTCAAAAACAAATTGAAGGAGGCAGTAATCACAAGAAGCATCACGATTGGACGCAAGCCCTTTACGATAAACTTAAAAGGCACCTTTGAAATCTTAACGACTGCCGCCAAAAATAGCACAATAATTCCAAGGGAGAGAAGTCCCTTGAAACTAAAGAGTGCAATAATATAGATGAGTGTTGAAAACAGTTTTACACGTGGGTCCAGTTTATGAATTGGCGAGTTTGCCGGATAATACTGGCCGATTGTGATATCACGAATCATATTCTTTTCCTTTGAATCTTCCTTAGATCGCCTGCAAAATAGAGAGTGTTGCTTCTGCGACTGTCGTTGCAGAAAGGTCTACACTTAATCCCTTTTCGCTTAGCTCATTCATCAAATAGGTCACCTGTGGTGCAGCAAGGCCTACTGCCTCAAGTTCCTTATAGTGGTGGAATACCTGCTTTGGAACATCGTCATACATCACACTGCCCTGGTTCATAACAATAATGCGGTCAACATACTTGGCAACATCCTCCATGCTATGACTAACAAGAATAATGGTAATACCAAGATCTCTATGCATTTCCGCTATCAAATCTAAAATCTCGTCTCTTCCTGCTGGGTCAAGACCTGCGGTTGGCTCATCCAAAATCAATACTTCTGGATGCATTGCAAGCACGCCTGCAATAGCAACACGACGCTTTTGTCCTCCAGACAAGTCAAATGGAGATTGATAGAAAAGCTCCTCTGGGAACTTTACATTGTGCAAAGCTTCAAATGCGCGAAGCTCCACATCGCCCTTTGATAATCCTTGGTTCTTAGGTCCAAAAGAAACATCCTCAAATACGGTTGTCTCAAAGAGCTGATATTCTGGGTACTGGAAGACCAATCCGACTTTTCCACGAAGCGCCTTCATGTTGTAGTCTTCGTCATAGATGTCCTTGCCATCCATGTAGATATGTCCTTCTGTAGCCTTAAGCAGTCCATTCAAATGCTGGACAAGGGTTGACTTACCAGAACCAGTATGTCCAATAATACCGATAAATTGTCCTTTTTTCAAGGTCAAACAAATATCTGACAGAGCCTGTACCTTATAAGCATTATCCGAACTATAGCAATAATTCACATGATCCAGAATAATATCGCTGGTTGCGGAGCGTGCAAACTCGCTCTGTGTATCTGTCGTCTCCTGCTTCTTTACCTGACGCTTTGCAGCTTCCTCTTTTACCTTCTTCTCCCAGTCTGAAATCATCATATGGGCATGGGCCTGCATATCTGCGCGTCCCACATTCTGCAAAAGCGCATCCACAAGTTCCTCTCTGGAAAGAAGCCCTGCTGGAATCTGCAGTCCACAATTTCTAAGATTATCTGCAAGCAAGGTCATCTGCGGAACATCCAGTCTGTGCGACTTAAGTTCCTCAACTCTTGCAAACATTTCTCTTGGTGTGCCAGACATTACAATCTGGCCTTTTTCCATAACATATACGTAGTCCGCGCCAACTACCTCTTCCATGTAGTGTGTAATGAGAAGCACGGTGACGCCCTTCTCCTTATTCAATTCATGGGCGGTTGCAATGACTTCTTTACGACCATTTGGATCCAGCATTGCAGTTGGCTCGTCAAAAATGATACATTTTGGCTCCATCGCCACAACGCCTGCAATGGCAACGCGCTGCTTTTGTCCACCAGACAGCTTGTTTGGTGAATGAGCACGATACTTGGTCATTCCCACCGCCTCTAAACTATGGTTTACGCGGCGAATGATTTCCTCAGTCTCTACTCCAATGTTCTCTGGACCAAAGGCCACATCCTCTTCTACTACAGATGCAACAATCTGATTGTCTGGATTCTGGAATACCATTCCCGCAGAACGGCGAATTGGAAGAATATTCTCTTCCTCAGAAGTATCCATTTCATCTACCCAGATGGTTCCCTCCGATGGAGCCAAAAGTGCATTGATGTGCTTTGCCAGAGTAGACTTTCCTGATCCGTTGTGGCCCAGGATGGCAATAAACTGTCCCGCCTGTACGTCCAAGTCTACGTGGTCTAATGCAGTTGTAATCGACTCTACATTGTTATCTTCATCTCGACGAATGAATTCATGTACGAGCTGTTTTGTCTTAATGATTCCCATTTAGTCGTCCCAACTCAAACGGTGGAGTTGTCCTTCCAATTTCATATCAAAAAAATCGTTTTGGCGTAAAGCCTCATACAGCACAATGGCTGCCGCGTTGGAGAGATTCAAGGATCTTGTCTCCCCTTGCATTGGAATACGAATGCAGGTATCTGGATTCTCCTTTAAGAGCTCCTCAGGAATACCTCTGCTTTCGTTGCCGAACACCAGATAGCAATCTGGCTCATAGGCTACCTCTGTATAGACATGGCGGGCCTTCGTCGTTCCATAGTAAAGCTTTGCCCCAGGATTCTTGGCAAGAAAGTCTTCCCAATTCACATAGGTGGTTACATCCAGTTCATGCCAGTAATCCATGCCTGCACGCTTTAAGTTCTTGTCTGTAATTTGAAAATCCATTGGCTCAATCAAATGAAGCCTTGTACCTGTTGCATGGCAGGTTCTTCCAATGTTGCCAGTGTTCTGTGGAATGCCTGGCTCATACAATACGATATTCAGTGCCATAATCTATCCTGCTAACCTATTTCTCTTTGCTTGCACGAAGCTCTATCACGAATTCTTCAATACGGTTCAAAGCTTCTTTCAAATTATCCAGTGAGTATGCATAAGAGATACGAACGAATCCCTCTCCCGAATCACCAAAGGCAGTTCCTGGAACAACCGCAACCTTCTTTGCCTTTAATAGTTCTGTGGCAAACTGGTCTGATGTCATTCCAAATTCCTTGATGCATGGGAAAATGTAGAATGCGCCAAATGGCTCAAAGCACTCCAGCCCCATCTCACGGAATCTGTGAAGAAGATAACGGCGTCTGCCATTGTACTCTTCACGCATCATATCCACATCTGCGTCTCCATTCTTCATAGCCTCTACTGCAGCATACTGGCTGGTAGTAGGTGCACACATAATGGCAAACTGATGGATTTTAAGCATCTGCTTGATAATCAGTTCTGGTCCGCATGCATAACCAAGTCTCCATCCTGTCATGGCATGGGATTTTGAGAAACCATTGATAGTAATGGTACGCTCCCACATGCCCGGAAGAGTTGCAACAGATACGTGTCGCTCCTCACCATAGGTAAGTTCAGAATAGATCTCATCGCTCAAAACGAAAAGGTCATGCTTTATAATTACTTCTACAATTGCCTCTAAATCCTTGCGCTCCATAATCGCCCCAGTAGGGTTGTTTGGGAAAGGAAGAACAAGAAGCTTGGTCTTATCTGTAATTGCATTTTCTAACTGCTCTGCGGTAAGGCGGAATTCATTTTCTGCCTTCAGCTCAATCGGAACTGGTACGCCACCTGCAAGAATTGCACATGGCAAATAGGATACATAGCTTGGCTGTGGAATCAATACTTCATCCCCTGGATCAAGCATAGCTCGCATAGCGATGTCAATGGCCTCACTACCACCTACGGTTACAATAATTTCCTTCACTGGGTCGTATTTCAGTTCATACTTACGATCCAAGAACTTTGCAATTTCTACTTTTAATTCCTTCAAGCCTGCATTGGAGGTATAGAAGGTCTTTCCTTTTTCCAAGGAATGGATTCCCTCGTCACGAATGTGCCATGGGGTATCGAAGTCTGGTTCACCAACGCCAAGAGAGATTGCATCTGGCATCTCACTTACGACATCGAAGAACTTACGAATTCCAGATGGCTGAATTGTGACAATCGTTTTTGATAACGGATTTCTCATTATGCCATCATTTCCCTTTCATCTCTACTTGGTTCGATCATAGATGCGCCATGATCCTTGTACTTCTTAAGAATGAAGTTGGTCTTGGTAGAAAGTACCGCATCAATTGGAGAAAGCTTCTCTGATACGAACTGTGATACCTCGCGAAGAGTCTTGCCTTCGATCGATACAAGGAAGTCAAAACCACCTGAAATCAAATATACAGAATTGACTTCTGGATACTGAGCAATACGCTCTGCTACCTTATCAAATCCCATATCTCTTTGTGGAGTCGCACTTACTTCGATTAATGCGCTCACCTTTTCTACGCCAACCTTGTCCCAGTTGATGAGGGTTGGGTATCCACAGATAACATGCTCTGCTTCCATTGCCTCAAGCTCATTGGCAACGGCTACTTCGTCTACACCAAGTATAATGGCAAGCTCTGCCAAATCAATTTTGCTATTCTTCTCTATAAAAGTTAAAATTTTTTCTCTCATTATTTTATGTCCTTTCTGATTTCCACCATTTCATCCGTCTGGGTTGTCTCTAAGAATCGTCTCTCTTCCCCACGGAACAAAATGCGATCGTTTCCTTCTGTCGTCCTTCCAATTACCGTTGCAACATAACCACTTTCTTCCAGTGTGGCTACCATCTGCTCCCCGTTTGCTGTTGCAATAAGAAGACTTCCGCCTCCCAACAGCTTATATGGGTTAAGGTCAAAAAACTCACAAATCTCTACCGTTTCCTGACGAATTGGAAGCTTGGCCAGATCAATCTCAAGTCCGACACCCGCTCTTTCTGCTAGCTCCCAAAGAGCTCCATAAATGCCTCCCTCAGAGACATCATGCATTATGCAGGCGCCAGACTTCGCGGCGACTGCAGCCTCCGACCAAATTGGAAGGAAACTTGCGAACGCCTTGGCGCGGTCAATAAATGGTACTGCGAATCGCGTCTGAAGCTCTTCCTCTTTTTCTTTCGCCAAAATTGCGGTGCCTTCCAGGCCAATCCATTTGGTAACCACAAGGTCAAGCCCAGGGCCTGCAGATTCCCCTGTCACCAAAGCACTTTCCATCACTTTTCCAAGACCAGTCACCGTAATCACTGGTGCATTCACAAGTCTTGTTACCTCTGTGTGTCCACCGACAATCTCTATCTCATGGGCTGTACAGACAGCTTCCATAGACTTCATAATATCGCGAAGCTCATTCTCGGAAGACGAGGTAGGAAGCAAAATGCTAACGAGCACCGCTACCGGCTCCGCTCCAAGGCAGGCCACATCATTCATAGCTGCGATGATACCATGACTTCCAATGTCCTCCTTCGCTAGGGTAATGGAGTCACATGCCATCACCACACATTCCCCTTCCGCCAAGTGCAAAGCTGCCGCGTCAACGGCCACACCTGCGTGCATAAGGACATCTGATCTTTTCGTATGAAGTTGTCTAAGTACCGAGCGCTTTAATGCTGCCTCTGATAATTTTCCAGCCTTCATTGTCTTCCTCACTGACAAGTCTTGTTAAAAACTTGACACAATTTTACCATATTCTACCACAAAACATCGTGTTTTCAAGGGTTTTCTTAAATCATAAAGCCTGCAACAATGGAAGTCACAAGCATGGCTGCTACCAAAATGATGCCAATCACTGCTACCCACTTTGGATTTCTACGCTTACTAAAATCGTACATTTGTATTCACCTCAAAATATAAATCGTATATACTATAGAAAAGAAAACATCGAAAGGAACGCTTATGTTTCCATTTTTTACAATTACCATGGTCATCCTAATCGTGGTTTTTACCATTGGTTCAAGACGCAACACTGCAAAACAGCAGGAGGTCGAGGAAGCCTTTTGGAAACGCGAACAGGAAGCCAACAATGTCCGCAAACAGGACATTAGCAAGTTAGACTATATTACCATACCTCTTTCTGCTTTTCCAATGAATCTTGGCACCGAAGCAGAAGCAGAGCTGGCGCGCTTAGCGAACGAACCTATCCTCAATCTGACCGGCCTTAGCAACACCGACCTAAAGCTTCAGTATGGCGTCGCCAACCTAGAGACTTTATCGCAATACGATAGCAACTATGCTGCCCTGGTACGTGCACTCAACACCTATAGTCTTGAGCTCCTAAATGCAGATCGAAGAGCCGAGGCCAAAGCCGTTATGGAATATGCCATTTCCATTCACGCCGATGCAAGAGAGATTTTCTTCCGTCTTGCGGACATGTACCAGGAAGAAGGCCGAACCGACGACATAAGACAACTCCTTTCGGTTGCAGAGACACTTCCTGTGCACGCAAGAGACTCGATTCTTGCTCATCTTGGACCATACGTGGAAAACTGATTATTTTCCGTAGGTCGCAATATATTTGTCATACAGGCGAGATGCCTCGCTTCTGGTTAAGGTATCCCACCATATCTCATCCGTCAGGCCATGCTTTTCACGGTATTCCCTCAGTCGTTCAATCTGATGTCCCGTGGCAGGGGTCTGACGTTTCATTTTTATCTGAAGTTCTTTGGCCTCAAACAATTCCGGCTTTTCTTTCCCAAGCTCCTTTAAATGCTCCATCACCTCAACGGTTTCAAGCACATCGTCCAGCGCTCTATGGGCATTTTCTCTTTTGATTCCAAAATAATTGCACAGCTCTTCTAACTTTTTGGATTGATCTCCAGGCAACAAGGCTCTGGCTATCTTTAGGGTATCCACCGATTTTAAAGACAGCCTCTCCTTTTTGTTGATGCACCACTGCTTTAGGAAGCGATAGTCAAAGGACAGGTTGTGTCCTACGATTATATCCTCCCCAATAAAGGCAAGGAAGTCAGCAAGCACTGCATCCACATCTCTTTTCCCTGCAAGCATCGCATCCGTAATTCCAGTAAGCGCAACAATGCGGTCGGGCAAAGGTCTCTTGCAAGCGCACAATTCTCCCATGGTCGCTACAACTTTTCCTCCGCGCACCCTTGCAGCCCCCACCTCAATGACCTGATCTGTCTGGGGATTTAACCCTGTCATTTCCAAATCAATTACACAGTAATCCTGTAACTCCATGCTGTCTCCTACTCGGCAAAATTCATATATGCGATATAGCGGTCCTCAAAGCCTGCTTCCTCTGCCAAATTGATTACCTGACAACTCTGACAAAATGCTTGCATGCGCGCATCCATTTGTCCTTGGTCTCCCATAAGATAACGCTCTGCACCCGTCAAAGAAGCATTTCCAACTGCTACAACTTTTCCTCTTAACTCCTTAGGAAGAAGGCCAATTGCGATGGCATCCTCTTCTGCAATAAAATAGCCCATACCACCAGCCAGATAAACCTTCTTGATGTCACATAAAGCTACTTCATAGCGTTCTACCAGGCTCTCAATGCCTGCGCGAATGGCGGCCTTTGCCATCTGCACCTGGCGAATATCCTCTTGGTCTAGCACTGTGTGAGCTTCAAAAATACCGTGGGTATCGATTGCATATCCATCGGAAAAATATGGTTCCACAAGAAGGCCCGTTTCATCCATATACTTTTCCTTCAACAAATAGTGCAAAACCTTTAGCACACCTGCAGCATGCACTTGCCTTGCCACCGCACTTCCTTCAAATGCTGGACCTGCTGCCGTAGCAGTTCCAATCCAATGTCCACGCTTTCCAAGCAGCATCTCTCCATTGGTTCCAAGATCTAAAAGCAAAGAGAGTTCCTCTTCCTGATCCAGACTACACGCCATAGCACCACTGACAATATCGCCACCTACAAAAGCAGATATTCCAGGAAATGTCGTCCACTTCGCCCCTTCGGCCTCCCATACTTCTTTTTCCAAATGCTGGGCTACAAATGGGGCACTGGATAGTTCTGTGACATCGTTCTGGCGGAGAAGATACTGCATCGTGGTATTCGCTGATACCACAACCGCTGTTGTTACAGCCGCCTCTTCTATGCCCAATCGTTCCTTGCTTTTTGCAATGCCCTGCGTGATATGGGAAAGCACCAAATGCTTCATTTCTTCCCCATGTTCCCTGGCTGCTTTGATTCGAGTCATAACGTCTGCTCCAAATTGTCTCTGGGGATTCTCAAAACCCAGAGCAAGGCGCTTGCCACCATAATAGATAGCCATTGCAATGGTCGTGGTTCCAAGATCTACCGCCACAAGCAATGAATCTTCTTTGTCTGATACAAGTTCAACCGTGGTTTCTTCTCCCACACCAACAACCGTGAATTGCGCAGAAGGCGCTACCTGAACCTCATAAGTTCCTGGAAGTCGAAACTTACAAGCCTTCACCCGGCCAAAGCCCGCTACGTCTACCATGCAGCTTCCGCAGGTTCCATTTCCCGCGCAATGCATTGGCACTGCGATATGAAGTTTATGAAGTGCCTGGGCCAAATTCTCCCCTTTTTCTACCGCAACTCGCATCAAAACTCCTGACTGATATATACAACGAAAGAGCACTCGCCCTACGCTGTGCCCTTTCTCCTTGCATTCTTTTCTTTTATTCTTCAAACTCCATGGTCACAAAGAAACCCTTCTCGGTCTCCTTCACATCCACAACTACGCCTGATGCCACTCCATTTACAGTCTTTAATCGCTCACTGACTGGGAAATTGCCTGACATAGCAATGGCATGCTCAATGGTGTAGTAATAAGAAGTTGGAAGCTTGCTCTCTGTTACAGATAAATGTGCACCCACCTCAGTAAGTCCTGGGCGCTCCATCTTAAACTCCATCTGACGCATTTTGATCTCCTTGACCTTCCTCACTCTGCTGGTCTTCTACGAACTGAGCTGTAAGCTCATCCTGCTGCTTATTGTACTTGCGCTCATAGCGTGAAGAGTGAACAGAAATCCACAGGTTAGACAAGCCATTATAAATAAGGGCAATTCCAATTAAAATGTATGGCCATTCTACTACGCCAAACTTTCCAAAAATGGCACCCACTATACTAATGGTTCCAAGTACGATGCAGACTGCTGCAAGTACAACGCCTGCACTCCAGTTGCCGTATCCATACTTTTTTGACACAACCGATTCACGAATCCCTCGTACCCCATGCACCAGAAGTATTACGCCGATGAGGCATGGCAAAATCATTCCGATAATTCTAGGATTCACAAGTACAATGACACCTACAATCAATACCATGACTCCCATTGCTGCAGATACGCCATTGGTAACTAGCCCAAACAAGAAGCCTGCCAAATAAATGGCTCCTATGGCAATAAGAGCAATTCCAATCACAAGACCAACAGTCTCATTTACCTTACTTGGCCAAATCACAAAAGCCAGACCAAATAAAATGCTTAAAATAGATGAAAATAAATAGTCTGCTCTAATTCTCTTCAAGAAATTTTTCATGTCTATTTCCTACGCTTTCTCTTTTATCTAGTGTGCTACAATCTCCAAAATACGTGAAAGCTCTGCGCCCTCTTCTGGAGCAACTCCATGAATGGTGCGATTCATTTCCTCTGTGATTTCGCTGAGCAATCGATTCTGTGCTGCAAGCTCAATAACAAAATAACGCGCAGTCTTTTTCTTCTTATCCCAGTTAAAATACAATCTGACTGCAACACCATTTCCAAGATCATGCTCTGGCATATCCAAACGAATCACCAGCTGCTCGTCAGAAATGTCCATTGGCATAACAGAAAATTCTTCGGTCAAATAAGGATACATACGCTTCTGCTGATATGACTCCTCAAAAAGCTCGTCGATAAATTCTTCTCTTCGCTCCATGAGATTTGCAACGAACTCTGCGCTATTTTCCCAAAGCTTCTTTGGAAGGAAAATGCCCTCGAACTGGCGGCGCTCAAAGATGACATATTCTGCCTCTGTCATCTCAACCTTCTTGATTCCTGATGCAGGTGTCTGCTGCTTTGGCGCATTCTTCTGCTTTTCTTCCACCTCTGCAATTTTCTCTAAAAGCTCACGCTTCAAGACAAAATTGGTAGTCTGCGGATTGATTACAATTCCAACAACCTTAAGCTCTGGACGAAGTGCCACCTCATTCACCCCAAGGAATGGAATATTGATAATTCCCTGGCCCTTTGGAAGCTGTGGAATATGCCCCTTACTGGTATAGATTGGCATAAACACCTGGCCTTCCTGGTTCTTAATGAATATTGGCTGTGGCTGCTTGTTGTCTCCCAGCGTCACTGGTGCCAGCACTCTACTATGGTGAATGCTTCCCACCAATTGGTTCAGTACTGGAATGGTTTTATCTTCATTAAACTTTACAATCAAATCCTCGATTGCTGTATTATTTACATCCAACGTAAAATTAGGATCTTGTGGCATCTGTGGTTTACTCATAACTGCCTTCCTTTCTTGCGAAACGGTTCGCATTACGGGTAATATTTTACCACAAATGTTCACAAAATCCTATCATTTTTCGCTAGGAGCACCTAGCATTATTCATATCGTAAAGCGTCAATAACTTCCATCTTAGATGCCTTATTCGCTGGATAATATCCAAAGAATACACCGATGAGCATTGAGAAGAACAATGACCACAGAATCGCCTTAAGGGAAGGATGCACTGACAAAATAATATAATCTGCATACTCTGCATACATACTATTAATGAGCGCTCCTGCTACCGCACCAATGGCATATCCATTAAGCACACCAATTGCAATTCCAATCATGCCACCGATAATACAAAGTACAATGGCTTCAATAACAAACTGAAGACGAATGGTTCCACGCTTTGCACCAAGAGCCATTCTTACACCAATTTCCCTTGTACGCTCTGTAATGGATACCAGCATAATGTTCATAACGCCAACACCACCTACAATCAATGAGATTGCAGCAATGAAAGAAATTGCAAGAGTAATGACATTGATAACGGTGTCAATCATTCCCATTTGTGACTGGGCGTTGAAGGCTGTAATCTCGAAATTCTTGTTATCCGCATAATAAGGTTCCAGGAACTCCATACCTGCAGCCTGAGCTTCTTGAATATCCGCCTGGTTATTGACGATTACATCAAAGTACTCAAAGCCCTTGACCTCCTTGCTCTGCACCTTCTGAATATAACTAACCGGTGTGTAAATGGTTGTTACACGATCCTTTTCCTTTACTTTGGTATCTGGCTTTCCAAAAATCGCAGCATTGTATTCATATACGCCAACAACCACAAGTTCAAGAGAACTTCCATCCATACAGTCAATGGTAATCTCTTTTCCAAGGGGATTCTCATTACCAAAGTAATTCTTAGCCATGGTCTCGCAAATCACTGCAATATTCTTGTTTCCCTTGTAATCCGCATCTGTCATTGCTCGACCAATCTTGGTCTTAATCTTCAGGTAGTTCATATACTCAGGAGAAACACCCATAACCGATACATTGGCATAGCGATCCCCATTCATCACTTTTCCGCTCTGGTAACGCTCCATAAGAACTAGCCCATCGAAATACTGTGGATACTTTTCTAATAGCTCGTCAATGAGTTCCTGAGAAATCAAATCAGAATCCTGTACCTCTGGATAGGTCCAATCATCCCAGCCCTCATCTGTAGTTGGATATCTGGCTGAGAGATAAAACTCGATCGTGTTACCGCCCAAGGAGTTCAAAGTAGAATTCAAGGTGCTTCGAATACTACTACCAATGGTAGTAATGGTAATAACCGCGCTGATACCGATGATGATACCAAGCATGGTCAAAATGGATCGCATCTTGTTGCTAGAGATACTAGCCAATGCTTCTTTAATATTCTCAAAGAACAATGCCTGCACCTCCCTTATCTGAAATCACATTACCATCGCGAATGGTAACGATTCGCTGAGTCTCAGCCGCCAACTCCTGGGAATGAGTAATTAACACAATAGTCTTACCCTGCTCCTCGTGAAGCTTATGGAACAGGTCCATAACCATATGGCCTGTCTTGGAATCCAAGGCTCCTGTTGGCTCGTCCGCAAGGATAATCGCTGGATTATTAATCATAGCTCTTGCAATGGCAACTCTCTGCTTCTGACCACCAGAAAGCTCATTCGGACGATGTCCCGCACGGTCTGCCATACCTACTAATTCAAGCATCTCCATGGCGCGTTCTTTCTGGTTTTTTACACGTTCCTCTCCATACATGAGCGGAACCATTACGTTTTTCAACGCATTTGCTCTTGGGAGCAAATTGAAGTTCTGGAACACAAAACCGATACGACGGTTTCTCACATCACTTCTGGCATCATCTGTCATCTGATTCACGTCTGTTCCCTCAAGATAGTAGATGCCTTCTGTCTGTCGATCCAAAACACCGATGATATTCATCAAGGTACTCTTACCTGATCCAGACTCACCAACAATGGATACAAACTCATTGGCATGCACTTCCAGATTAATTCCATTTAAAATCTGAAGCTCGTTTGGCTGTCCGATGTAATAGCGCTTGATGATATTTTCCATTCGAATGATTGGTTCACTCACAATTAATCCTCCAATCCATCAAGCCCATTCATAACAATAATCTTCTGTCCTTCTTCGATTGCTGAATCAAAGAAGATTTCATCACCCTCCTGCAAGTCGCCACCAAGTACTTCGGTATAATAGTTAATCTCTTCACCTACCTGGATATTGCGACGAACAGCGGTATAGGTTCCATCATCATTTTTCTCTGCTGCAAGTACATAGGTATTGCCGTTCTCATCTTCCTGAATCAAATCATATGGCACTGCAAGAATACTCTTGCGCTCCTTCAGCACAATCTTGGCCTTAGCACTCATACCTACCAAAAGTTCTGAATCCTCAAGGGTAATTTCTGCTGCATAGGTACCGCCACTTCCATCGAGACCTGCTGCAGATTTTACGCGAACTACACGGGTAACAGTTCCCTTAAGCTTCTTGTCTCCTGTTGCAGGGGAAGTTACGGTCGCTTCCATATTCTCCTGCAGTTTTAAAATCTGTGTCTCATCCACTGGAGTATCAAGCACCATAGTGCTGGTATCCTGAATCGTAATAATGGTTTTTCCAGGTGCGTTGTTGTCACCAACTGCCACATTGACCGCAGTTACAACACCGCTAATTGGAGCATAGACATTACAGCCATCTAACTGCTCCTTTAAGCTCTTTAAGGCCTGCTTGGTAGAAGAAGTATTGTCTGTATACTTTGACGCCTCTACTGCATATTCTGCTGCATCGATTGCATCGCTAGGGTTCTCCTTCATCTCATCGTATGCCTTCTTTGCTGCATCGTATTTTGCCTGTAATCCACTCTGGTAGCTACATGCATACTCATACTCTGCCCTTGCTGCTGCATAAGCACTCTGCTTGGCAGCGTTGTCTGGATCTGCATCAAGGGCTGCCTTTGCATCGTCCATGACTTTTTTGTCCTTGGTCTTGGTATCTTCCCAGATTGCGATTCCCTCGCCAATGGCACTTAAGTTCTCACCAGCTTCCTTTAACTGCTTGTCATAAGCGTCCTTTGCCTTCTGCAGATTCTGCTTATCTCTTTCGTTGGAAAGATTGGCAAGAGCATTGGTGTTGCCCAGTGCCTTGTTGGTATCCTTAATGGATGCCTCAATGTCGGTTGGATCCAGCGTTGCAAGTAAGTCCCCTTCCTTCACAGTATCACCTACCGATACATTCACTGCAGTAAATTTGGTTGGTGCTTCGGAAGTCACATTATTCACACGCACTCCCTTTACGGTTCCTGTAAGTGTCATTGCATCTGACAGATCTCTTGTCTCAACCGTTACCGTAGTAACCATGCCACCAAGTCCCGATAGCGCTTTGGTTGCGGAAGAGCATGCCCTTGCAATCAGAATGACAAGTACAAGAATGACGGTCAGTACAATCGCAAACACTCTTGATTTCTTTGTTTTAAAAATTCTCTTCATCTCTCTGCTCCTTATGTAAAAAACTGTTGTGCACCGTTTTTCATTGTTTACATGTTGGATTGTAGCACACTCTTTTCATAAAAAAAGGACTCTTAAGCAAACTTAAGAATCCTTCATGTTTTGTTAAGATTTCTTATTTGGTTCTTGTAAGCAAGCACACATTTTCAATATGGCTTGTCATCGGGAAACAATCAAACGGCGTACACTCTGTCATACGGTAGCCGTGACTGGTAAGATATTTTACGTCTCGCGCTAAGGTATCCGGTCCACAGGAAACATAAACCACCTTCTCCGGTCCAAGCTTTAACACGGAAGAAAGGAATGCTTCATCACTGCCACTACGCGGTGGGTCCATAATGACCACATCTGCCTTTTCCCCATTTTCTGCCATACGCACCATGAACTGGCCTGCATCTTCGTTGAAAAACCGAATGTTCTTCACGTCATTTTGCTTTGCATTCGTTATGGCATCTCTTACCGCATCCTTGTTTAACTCCACCCCAATGACCTGCTTTGCCGCTTTGGCCGCAATAAGTCCAATGGTTCCTGTGCCACAGTAAGCATCAATCACCGTTTCACTGCCCGTAAGCCCTGCACACGCAATGGCTTTTTCATAGAGCAATTCCGTCTGCACAGGGTTAACCTGATAGAAGGATGCAGGCGATATCTTAAAGCGGCTTCCGCAAAGCTCATCCTGGATAAAGCCTTTGCCATAAATCGTAATATTACGGTCTCCAAGCACCATGCTGGTCCGCTTGTTATTCACATTCAAAATCACTGTTGCGATATTTGGGTGAAGCTTTCGAATAGCTTTTACAAAATTATTCTTAGATGGAAAAATCGGAGAACCCAGCACCAAAACCAGCATATACTCTCCGGTTGCATGGCTCTTTCGAATCAACACATGACGTAGTAGTCCATAGCCTGTATCTTCGTCATAGGTCTTAATGCGAAAGCTTCGTAGCATATCCTTGATGTCGCGGATGATTGCATCCGCTTCCTCATCTTCAATCATGCAGTTTTCA
>JAZQQA010000095.1:0-11485 GCA_045628825.1 Agathobacter sp. | reverse complement strand
ACCTTGTCATCGGTTGACCAGATAGAAGAAAGACAGGTGGTCTCGGTTGTCATAACGTCAACACCGATACGGAAATCAACGCTAAGATTTGCCACACCAGGTCCTACGAACTCCATAACCTTATTCTTAACAAATCCGTTTCCGAATACTTCTCCAATGATTGCAAGGGCAACGTCCTGAGGACCAACACCTCTCATTGGCTCCCCTGTCAGGTAGATACCTACAACACCTGGCATATCTACATCATAGGTCTGATTTAAGAGCTGCTTTACAAGCTCTGGTCCACCTTCACCAACTGCCATGGTACCAAGAGCACCATAACGCGTATGAGAGTCAGAACCAAGAATCATTTTTCCACATCCAGCAAGCATTTCTCTAGCAAACTGATGGATAACTGCCTGATGAGGTGGTACGTAGATTCCACCGTACTTCTTTGCACAAGAAAGACCAAACATGTGGTCATCCTCGTTGATGGTTCCACCTACTGCACAAAGTGAGTTGTGGCAATTGGTAAGAACGTAAGGAATTGGGAACTTCTCGAGTCCTGAAGCACGAGCAGTCTGAATAATTCCTACGAATGTAATATCATGAGAGGTCAGCTTATCAAACTTAATCTGAAGCTTATCCATATTTCCAGAAGTGTTATGCTCCTGCAAAATGCCATAAGCAATGGTATTCTTTGCAGCTTCTTCTGCAGTGATTGCTACGCCAGTCTTTGCCTGCACCTGAGCAGCTGCATCTCCTGACATGTGTACGACTTCTTTTCCTTTGATCAGGTATGCACCATTCTCAAATAGTTTCATAGTGTGTTCCTCCATGTTTCTTTATTCATTCATCATACGATTTCTGTATTAAAATGCATTATATATAGAAAGTCCCTTGAAATCAAGCCATTTCAAAGGAGATTTCCGCGATAAATAGGTCTCCGTCCGCCTGTATCCTGAATTTCCCTCCCATAAGCTGAGTCAGATTCTTGGCAATGGATAGACCAAGGCCGCTTCCCTCCGTGGTTCTCGACACCTCTCCTCTTACAAAACGCTCCGTCAAATCCCCACTGGCGCTGGCGTCAATTGGTGTCTTTGATACGTTTTTCATGGTAAATACCGCGCGGTTCTCCACCTTTGAGAGCTCAACGTATACCCTGGTTCCCTCCAGCGCATACTTGGCCGCATTTGTGTATAAATTTTCAACCGTGCGATACAGCTGTCTTCCATCGGCCTGTACCAGCACCGCTTCACTTGGAAGCTTTGTTACGATGGTAAGGTCCCTGGCTTCAAAGCGCTCATTGAACTCGCCTCCGGTCTGATAAAGCAGCTCCACAAAATCGATGGTCTGCATATCCAACTTTACGTTTCCAGAACTAATCTTAGAGGCTTCCACGAGATCCTCTGTCAGCTGCTTCAGTCTTTGGCTTTTTTCTTCCAAAATGCGAATGTATTCTCTTGCACGCTCATTATCCAGATTCTCGCGCTTTAATAACTCGACGTAATTTACAATCGAAGTAAGTGGCGTCTTAATATCATGACTGACATTGGTAATCAAATCCGCCTTCATACGCTCATTTCGAATGCTTTCCTCCACGAGCTTAGCCAGTCCTGTTCCAATATTGTTAATTGCCACGGCAATCTCGCGCTCTCTTCCGTGGAATTCATCCACATCAAGCACCACGTCCATGGTGCCAAGGGCAATGGTTTCCACTGCATGCTGCAAAAGTGCCTGCTCCCGTCCTTTTCGAGAAAGCGCCACATGCACACCCTTTCCCTTTGCCTCTCGCTTTTGCATAATTGCTTGATATATGCGATAGATCAGGGTCTGTGTCAGAATCATATCAGCCTTCGTTCTTCGCACAATGCTTAGGTAAAATACCATAAACAAAATGTCTGCCACGTAAGATACGCACCCTACGGTTACCATAATGCCCGCAAAGGAAAACTCTGGCAAAGATAAGCGGCCTGCAAGGGTTCCAAGCATAATTCCAAGGACCAGGAAAACCAATCCAAAAATATCCCCATAGAAATAATCAATTTTATGGAGCCCTACCCCTTTGTCCTCACTGGAGGTCTGGCCAACAATCATAGTCAGGTACGCAAGTAATACAAAGCTAATAATAAATGATGCGATTCCAGTTAGTCCAAAAAGTGAATTACTTTCCACTTCCCCCATTCTGTGATCATAATCCATGGCGTAAATCGAGCACATGGCAAGAATCATGCACAGCTGGTGGATAACCACCGCAAAGGCCTTTTTTCCAAATGTGTATTCCTTCATCTCTATGCCTCGATTTTATAGCCTACACCCCATACCACCTTCAAATAACGTGGCTCCTTAGGGTTGATTTCAATTTTCTCGCGGATATGACGAATGTGGACTGCTACGGTATTGTCTGCGCCAATGGCTTCCTCATTCCAGATGTTTTCATAAATCTGGTTGATGGAAAATACCTTCCCCTTGTTTCTCACAAGAAGTAGCAAAATATTATATTCGATCGGAGTAAGCTTTACTTCCTCCCCATCTACAATCACACGCTTTAAATCATCATTGATTTCCAGGCCGCCCACCTTATACACCACATCCTCATTCTCGGACTGGGTTGTCAACATGGTATAGCGTCTAAGCTGTGATTTTACACGCGCCACTAACTCCAATGGATTAAATGGCTTCGTCATATAGTCGTCTGCGCCAACATTGAGGCCAAGAATCTTATCTGCATCCTCTGTCTTTGCCGACAAAATGATAATCGGAATGCTACTATCCTTACGAATCTGCAAGGTCGCACGGATTCCATCAAGCTTTGGCATCATGACATCAATAATCAAAAGATGAATGGTTTCTTTCTTTAAGATATCAAGCGCCTGCTCTCCGTCATAGGCTTTGATGACATCATAACCTTCCTGTATCAGGTAGATTTCAATGGCGTCTACAATCTCTTTTTCATCATCACATACCAGAATCGTCATTGTTTGAATCCTCTTCCTCTCTGTTTCCTTCAGCATCATCCTTACTAGCTGATCCTGACAAAGCACTGAAAAGACGGATGGTTCTTCTTCCATCACTCTTCTTACCATCGCCCTTTGGTTCTGACTTCTTGCCTGCTGCCTTTGCCTCTTCCTCTTCACGCCAAGCAAAATAATCAGCATCCAAATCTACACGGATTTCTGCTTCGGCCGCCTTTTGCTCTTCCTCTGGCATAGCAGGTACTTCCTCTACATCGCTGGCAAGTCCAAGCTGCTCAAGGACTGCCGTATTGACACGAACCTCCGTCTGCCTGTTCGCGTAAATAGAAGCTCTTTCTTCCTCTGGATCTCTTCCATCCTTCTTAGCAAGCTCCTTTTCTCTCTCCCTGTTGTACTCCTCAATCAGCTTTAAGTATTTCTCAGTATCTACAAGGTCTTGAAGCTGGCCCTTCAGGTCAGACTGGTTTTTCTTAACCCGCTTCTCCTGCTCCTTCAGCTTCTTCTCCATTTCTTCGTACAAGCTGGCCATCTGTGTCTGGTTCTGCTCCATAAGGCGATAGACTTCCGCCAAGGCGCCGTCCGTATACATCACTGCTGCTGCATATATATCTTCTGCGGTACGAGTCGCATCACGGACAATGTCATCCCCCTGTTTTCGGAAATCACGCTCTGCACGGTCTCTTGACTGCTTGGTCACCTCGTAGTCGTCCATCATCTGATACACGGACTTATTTAGTTCCCCGAGCAAATCTAAAACCTTCTGTTTCTCCACAGCAACACATCCAGGCTTTCCCTGCACTGCATCGCTCTGTGATAATAATACATGAAGACTTCTAAGTACACGTTCCATGTTGTCTGCTGCGCTCATTTTACTACCTCGCATCCATTCTTGCACTAAGCCCATAAAGGCACACTATATCATTTTTATTTTAAGTCTTTTCCTCTCAGATGTATAGCCTGTGACGGGAAAAATGGATAAAAAAACAGAGCCTCCACACAAGTAGAAGCTCTGCCTATTTCAACTTATATTCTTGTATCTGTTCTACGAATCTTATCACGTACACGAAGAATCATAGAAGGGCTTACGGACAATTCGTCAAATCCCATTTTAAGGAAGGTTTCCGTAAGCGCAAGGTCTGCACCCAACTCTCCACAGATTCCAACCCAACAGCCTTCCTTATGACCATTCTCCACAATCATCTGTAGCATACGAAGAATGGCTGGATGATGTGCATCATAGATGCTATCAAGCTTTGGATTCTGACGATCAATCGCAAGTGTATACTGCGTCAAATCGTTGGTTCCAACGGAAAAGAAATCCACTTCCTTGGCGAGCTCATCGCTCACCATAACTGCTGCAGGCGTCTCAATCATAATGCCAAGCTCACAATCCTTATATGGAACGCCGTCATGATCCAACTCAGCCTTTACTTCCGCAATGATTTCCTTAATGGCATGCACTTCACTCACGGAAATAATCATAGGAAACATAATCGCAATGGTTCCATAATAGCTTGCACGGTACAAAGCACGAAGCTGTGTCTTAAAGACATCCTTTCGGTCAAGGCAAATACGAATCGCACGATAACCCATGGCTGGATTATCCTCTTTATCCAAGCCAAAATAGCCCACCTGCTTGTCCGCGCCAATATCCAAGGTTCGAATAATGACCTTCTTGCCTGCCATATTCTCAGCTACGGTCTTATACGCCTTGAACTGCTCTTCCTCAGAAGGATAGTCCTCTGACTCAAGATACAGGAACTCACTTCGGAAAAGTCCAATACCGCCTGCATCATTGGCTAGCACATTGGCTACATCCGATACACTTCCGATATTGGCAAAGAGATTGATTTTCTTACCGTCTAAAGTAATGTTTTCTTTTCCGCGAAGCTCCAAAAGCAGGCGTGTCTTTTCCTCATCCTGCGCTTTTCTCTCCTGGTACTCTTCAAGGACAGACATGGTAGGATCAATAATAAGCTTTCCTTCATATCCATCCACAATGGCCATTTTTCCATCTACATCTTCTGGGTAATCAATACCGATGAGGGAAGGAATGTTCATGGTTCGCGCCAAAATCGCGGTGTGCGAATTGGTGGATCCATGTCTTGTAACAAAGGACAAGACTAAGGACTTGTCTAGCTGCACGGTCTCACTTGGCGCCAAATCATCTGCCAAAAGAATCACTGGTTCATTTGCAGCCAAACCACTTCCGCTCTTTCCTGACAGAATGGAAATCACACGGTTGCTAATGTCTTTGATGTCAACGGCTCTGGCCTTCATATAATCATCGTCCATGGCCGCAAACATTTCAGAGAAATTATCTCCAGTGCTTGCAACTGCGTATTCTGCATTCACATTTTGGCTTTCAATCATGTTGGTAATAGACTCAATATAATCAAGATCGTCCAGCATAAATTGATGCACCTCAAAAATAGCTGCATTCACTTCTCCAACCTCAAGTAATGCCTTCTCATACAGGCCCTTCAGTTGCTCCTTTGCTGCCTCTCTCGCCGCCTCAAAACGCGCAATCTCTGCCGCAACATCTTCAATTTTTGAGCGCTTTACCTGGGTTTCCCCTTTTGTAAAAATCGCAAGCCTTCCAATGGCTATTCCACTAAATACGCTTTTTCCAATGAGTTGCATGATGTGTCCTTTCCTCTCACAGGGAGCAAGATTGCTCCCTGCCATTCACAAGGGTAATAAAGATTAAAGCTGTGCCTGTAATACTTCCTTTAAAGCTGCTGCTGCCTCTTCTTCCTTTTCTCCATCACAAAGAATAGAAATTGTCATTCCGCATTTTACGCCAAGTCCCATAATTCCAAGGATTCTTTTTGCATCAACGGCCTTTCCATCCTTTTCAATCTGGATGTTGCAAGGAAAGCTTGCAGCTACCTTTACCAACTCTCCTGCTGGTCTTGCATGAATACCAAGTTCATCTTTAATGGTGTAATCAAATTTTGTCATTGTCCTTTATCTCCTTTTCTTATTGTGTACGTGATTATTCCGATTATTCTTCTACGGTCTTCTTAAGAAGTCCAAGTAATACTGCTGTAATTACAGAACCAATGAGCCATGCCACGATGTAAAGAAATGGATGACCAACGGTTGCAAATACGAAGATTCCACCGTGTGGAGCCATAAGTGTACATCCAAAGATTGCTGATAATAAGCCGGCAACACCAGCACCAATCATGGTTGAAGGAATTACACGTCCTGGATCAGCTGCTGCAAAAGGAATTGCACCTTCTGTAATGAATGAACATCCCATAACAAGGTTTGAAACCTTTGAATTACGCTCTGCTACGGTAAACTTCTTAGGGAAGAGCCAACATGCAATCGCAATACCTGTTGGAGGAACCATACCACCAATCATTACTGCTGCCATTGAGATGTAGCAAGCCTGAACCTTAGGATCAGTAAATGCTGCACCCTGTGCCATGTAGTCAGCTGCTACACCAAGCATACCTGAACCAAATACGTAAGCAGCCTTATTGATTGGGCCACCCATATCGATTGCCATCATTGCGCCAAGGATTAATCCAAGAAGTCCGATTAAGCCTGCTGCAGAAATTGCAGTAAGCATTGCGCTAAGTCCTGTGTTTACAAGACCAATGAGTGGATTCAAGATGAAGCACATAAGAACACACTCAAGGAAAATTCCACAAAGTGGATAAATAAGGGTTGGCTTAATTCCTTCCAAAGATGCAGGAAGCTTTGCAGTAATCTTCTTTAAGAATAATACAATGTAACCTGCAAGGAAGCCAGCTACAATACCACCAAGGAAACCTGAAACAGTATTTCCACCGTTTGGAGCCTGGAATCCAAAACGAGCTACGAAGCTCTGGAATCCACCGAGCTGCTCAGCAAAAGAATATCCAGCAAGCGCTGCATTTCCGCTTGAAGCAAGTAAACCACCAGTGAAACCAACTGCAAGACCAGGTCTATCTGCAATTGAGTAAGCAATGTAACCTGCAAGAACAGGAACCATGAGTCCCATTGCAAGGCCACCGCCATACTTAAAGAATGCAGAAAGTGGAGTACAGCTACCAAAGTTTCCACCACCTGTTGCACCATATCCCATCAAGGTATCAATCAAGAATGCCAAAGCAATCATGATACCGCCACCAATAACGAATGGAAGCATGTGAGATACACCACTCATAAGGTGTGTATAAATCTGATGTCCAACAGAGCCCTTCTCTGTCTTAACCTCTTCCTTCTTGGCGCTGCTTGCCTTGTATACAGGAGCTTCGCCCTTTACTACCTTGCCAATTAACTCCTCTGGCTTATTGATTCCAGCTGCAACCTTACACTCAATTACCTTCTTACCATCGAAACGGTCCATTGGAACCTTTGTGTCAGCAGCAACAATAACGCCCATAGCACCATCGATTTCTTCCTGGGTAAGTACGTTCTTTGCTCCGCCAGAACCTCTTGTCTCAACCTTAATGGTATAACCAAGCTCTTTTGCCTTTTTCTCCAAGGCTTCTGCTGCCATGTAGGTATGTGCAATACCTGTAGGACAACCAGTAACTGCAACGATTTGAACACCCTTTGCTGCGGCTACAGGAGCTTCCTTTGCTTCCTCTGCCTCTGCTGCATCAATAACTGCCAAAAACTCATCTACGGTCTTTGCGCTCTTAAGTCCCTTTGTAAAGCTCTCATCCATAAGTAAAACAGATAATTTGCTAAGAACATCAAGGTGTACATTATCCTCTGAATTTGGCGCTGCAATGAGGAACAATAAGTTGACTGGCGCACCATCCATTGCTGCAAACTCAACACCCGCTGGAACTACCATTGCTGCAAGACCTGGGGCCTTTACAGCATCTGACTTACAATGAGGAATTGCTATTCCCTCTCCAATTCCTGTTGTTCCCTCTTCTTCTCTTGCGAAAACACCCTTGCGGTATGTTTCCACATCACTAATCTTTCCACTTTTCGCCATCAGGTCGACCATCTGATTTAAGATGTCTTCTTTCCCTGAGGCACTTCCGTTTAGCTGTATACTTTCAACAGCCAACAAGTCGCGAATTCTCATTCCATTCTCCTCCTAAAATAGATTTTTGTTAGCCTCTAGCAAGGCCTCTACTTCTTCTTTTGTTGCTAGCTCTTCTGAAAATGCACTGGCACTGCCTGTACACACCCCCATTTGAAAAGCTTCTTTATAATCTCCGGTAGATAGGTACCCTGCAACAAATCCTGCAACCATAGAATCTCCTGCGCCTACCGAGTTTATAACTTTACCCTTTGGCGCTTGTGCGCGGAATTCTTTTCCATCTTCCGTCACAAGCACTGCTCCATCGCCTGCCATGGATACGAGCACATTTCGCGCGCCCTTTTCCTGCATTTTCTTTGCATAGGCGATGACTTCATCTTGGTCTTTTAATTCCACACCAAATATCTCTCCAAGCTCGTGATTATTTGGCTTAATTAAGAAAGGCTTATAAGGAAGGACATTGACTAGTAAATCCTTTGTTGCGTCAACAACAATCTGAATGCCTCTTCCCTCAAGATATGCCATGATGTCCATGTACATAGATCCTGGCATAACATCTGGAATGCTACCCGCCAAAACAAGCACATCCCCTTCCTTTAACGCATCTAACTTTTTGTAGAGTGTATCAATATCCTCTTTTTGGATAGCTGGACCCTGTCCATTAATCTCTGATTCCTCATCTGAACGAAGCTTTACATTGATTCGACTGGTGCCCTCTTTCACATGGATAAAATCTGTATTAACACCTCTGTCTTCCAACTGTCTTGCGATTTCATCTCCAGTAAATCCAGCCATAAACCCAAGTGCTGTGCTCTGAAATCCAAGATTCTTTAAAACCATGGATACATTAATTCCTTTTCCACCTGGATAAATGATTTCATTTACTGTTCGATTCACGATTCCTGTGCGGAAATTGTGAACGGTTACAATGTAATCCAAAGAAGGATTGAATGTCACTGTATAAATCATTCGGATACAACCTCCATTTGCACTTCTATAATATTGTCACATGCTTCAAACCCAGGTACACTGACCTGTGTCGTAATAATTGTAGCTGAATTGATATCACCAAACTTGATACTTGAAATCTCAGAGAACTTGCTACTATCTGCAAGGATATAGCGCTTCTTACAATTCTCCATACCCTTTTTCTTAAGCAACGCTTCCTTGATTTCTGGCGTCGTATATCCACAGGTCATATCAATACCGTTGGTTCCCCAGAAGCCGATTGTAAAATTATATTTCTCAATATTTACGACTGCCTCTTCCCCAACGATTGCTTCTGTTGCTGACTTGAACTCTCCGCCTAAGATATAGACGCGAATTCCTTTGTCTGAAAGCTTCTTCGCATGACTAATGGCATTAGTTACAAAAATTGCTTCCTTTGTCTCAATATAGTCAATCATGAGGTCGGTGGTTGTTCCGGCATCCAGATAGACAAAATCCTTTGGTCCAATGAGGCTAGCAGCAAACTTTGCAATTTTTGCCTTCTCATCTCGGTTCAATGCCTTACGATTCTCTACTGCTTCATCCACAGTATGAATGCTGCTCTTCAGTGGCATTGCTCCACCATGCACCTTCGTAAGTAATCCTTTGGCATCCATGGTATTGAGATCACGACGAATGGTGGACTCAGAAGCATCTAAAGCAGTCATCAGTTCCTGAGCGGTTGCTCCTCCATTTTTCTCTACGATCTCTAAGATTTTTGCGTATCTTTCTTCCGCTAACATTTCAAATCCTCTGTCTTTCATTCAAAAACAGTCAAAATCAATCAACTTACACTTTGATTCTATTTGGATTTTCCGTCAAAGTCAATCATTTTCCGTCAAATTCGTTCACAAAGATAGATGTTGATTTTTGTGCAATTTGTTACTTTCCTAGTACTTTCTTCGTATATTTGCTCGAATTCAGCCATTTTAAGGTTAAGTTAAGACTATCCTAAGACACAAAAATTGAAGAAATAATCAGAATCTCCTATAATAAAATATGAAGAAAAATGAAGGTTCTTTTGACCTTCCATATAGAAAAGGAGATTTTTATGGAAAACGATTCACTCAAGTCCACCAACAAACACTTCTCCAAGCTTGGATTTATGTTTTTGGCTGGCACAGTACTCGTCATGGGACTCCAGTATGCTGTTTCCTATGGATTTTACTTTTTAGCACCTAGTTTTGCTAACGAGCATTCCACTGCATACTTCCTCATCATGATGTTCTCAATGTACCTAATTTCCATGCCACTCATGGCACTTTGCATTAAGCAGGTTCCAAAGGCAGCACCCGTAGAAAAGAAAAAAATGGGTTTTGGAAAATGGGTTCAGGCATTCCTTATTACTTACGCAGCAATGTATGCCTCAAACCTTATTGGAACAGCAATCACCCAGTTTATCTCAATCATCAAGGGCGCTCCTGTTGTAAATGAGATTATGGAAGTAGCAACCACAAACAATATGTGGGTAAACTTCCTTGTTATGGTTATCTGCGCGCCTATTGCTGAAGAATTACTCTTCCGCAAAATGTTGATTGATCGAACAGAAGCCTATGGTGATGGAGTTGCCATTATTACTACCGCATTATTCTTTGGATTATTCCATGGAAACCTAAATCAGTTTGCGTATGCATTCTGTATTGGAGCAGTTTTCGGATATGTCTATTTAAAGACACACAATATCGTTTATACCATTCTTATGCATATGGTAATTAACTTCATGGGCGGCATCTTATCCGTTTCACTTCTTAAGTATTCAGGACTCGATGGATTACTTAGCGGCAACATTACAAGTAACGAAGAAATGCTTGCTGTACTTACAAGTAATATTCCAGGTTTGATTTTATTTGCCATTTACATTTTTGTAGTGATTGCTTTTGCATTATCCGGACTTGCTTTCTTCGCAGCCAATGTGAAGAAACTAAGCTTCAATAAGACAGAACTTACTGTTCCAAAGGGACAGAGATTTAAAACCTATTTTGTAAATGCAGGAATGATTATTTTTGCAGTTGTATGGATTGCAAGAATTATTTATCAGCTAACAATCTAGTTAGAGCTGATCCCACATAAAAAAGCAAAATAGCAAGAAAGCCAGGAGAATAATCTCCTGGCTTTTTAAAATTACTTTATAAACAAAAAAGAGACTCAGCAAAACTGAATCTCTCTTAAGAGGTGACAGCCGGATTTGAACCGGCGATGACGGTGTTGCAGACCGGGGCCTTACCACTTGGCTATGTCACCATATGAAAAAAACGCAGACATCGTCTGCTTAGCTCCCCAAGTAGGACTTGAACCTACGACACTTCGGTTAACAGCCGAATGCTCTACCGACTGAGCTATTGAGGACTATCCAAAGGATACTTAATCCTTCAAAACTTCATACATTACCTTGCTTCAAACTTTATTCCTTTTGCTTTGGTCAAGCCTTCGACCTATTAGTAACAGTCAGCTACATGCGTTACCGCACTTCCACCTCTGCCCTATCAACCTGATAGTCTCTCAGGGGTCTTATCTCCTTATAGGAGGGGAAATCTCATCTTGAGGG
>JAZQQA010000094.1:0-4327 GCA_045628825.1 Agathobacter sp. | reverse complement strand
CATGCGACATTGCACAATGGCTCCAGCGCACATCTGACAAGGCTCCAGGGTTACATACATGGTACAATCCTCCAGACGCCAATCCCCCGTCTTCTTGCTGGCTTTTTTAATCGCCGCTAGTTCTGCATGGGCAAGGGTATTCTTATCCGTATTCCGACGGTTGTAGCCACGAGCAATCACTTTTCCATTCTGGACAATGACGCAACCAATCGGCACTTCCTTCAGGGCATAAGCCTTCTTAGCCTCTCGAATGGCCACTTTCATATACTTTTCATCCTGCGTCAATTTACTCATATAACTCCTTTTCCCGGAAAACTGCTAGTTGCTTGCTCCTGTCTGTACCGTAAGCAGGCGACGGAAGGTATTGTTGTACATCTCACGTCTGCCTTCCGTAAGCAAATATTTCATATCCGAAACCACTGCTTCATCAGAGAACAAATTGCGAATGACCGGCGTGTAGCGACTGCCGCTTTGATCCACAAGTTCCTGCATTACTTCCTCAATCGTTTTCTTCTTGGTATAGCTACGACCAACCGAGTCCGTTGCCGCATCCAGGCAATCGGCACAGGCAATCAAATCAATCAGAAGCTTTTCATCATAGGACTCCGTATTGCATTCCAGCGGATAACCCTTATCATTGTCATACCATCTGTGATGTCCGTAAGCCATACCCGCATAAGCCTTGGAAGAATCATACTTCTGTAGCACAGCCTCTCCAACCACTGGATGGGTTTTCACCAAGGTAAACTCCTCATCTGTCAGATTTCGGCCATAGACAAAAATCGTGTCCATAATCCAGATTTTACCAACATCATGGCAAAGAGCGCCGTGATAAATAAACAGCTCAATCTCTTCTCTCCGTCTGCGAACTTCCTCCACATTTCTGCAGCCCAATACATCAATAAAAAGTTCAGGCTTTTTGTTGAGAAGATGTCTGCACATACACTTGGATAAACGGGCAACCATGCTTGTGTGCACATATGTCGGTGGATGAAGCGCAGCCATAGAGTCTAGGCAAATATCCATAAAACGACTTTGGCCCGGAATCTCAATATAATGAGACATGAACTCCGAAAAATATTCCAAAAGATAACACAGCGAACCAGTATTTGGCATCGCTGCCGCATAATGAATGATATTCTTATAAATGGTGTCTACACGGAAAAGCTCTACCTCCAAAAGGGAATCCACACGAAGAGCTAACATGTATTCCAAAGGCACCAAAACATTCTGAAAAATCTCGCTGATTCCGTAGGAACCCGCATCACGCTTCTCATAGAGCTGATATAGCTTCTCTCTGTAATTGCGTAGAGAAATCTGCCCCGCATAGAACTTGGCACGCAAAACAAAAAGCTCCACTTCCTGTCCAGAAACATGCTCACGAACCTCTTCATCCGCATCCCACATCTCCGCTAATTCCTCACAATAGCGCAGCACCTGCGTACATTCCTCAACCGTAAGTCCCTTTTGATTTCCAAGCTCTGTCATAAAAGCAAAGTACTCTAAGGTACGAAGTCTATGATATTTCCAGTTGTAATTTGGAACCTGTTCTCGGTAAAACGCATCCTTTTCCACGCGGAGAGCCTCGGTCAAAATTCCCCATTCTTCCTTCTTTGCCCGCTCGCTGGTCTCCCCCTCATAAAGCATGCTAATATAGCGAGAATTCACCAAAACCGTTTCCTTACACTCCTCATCCGGAAGCGACGCAAAAGCCTCTGGCTTATAATACTCCATCAGTTTGTCAGAAAAAGACCTTGCCTTCATACGATAGAATTCACACAAATCTGAGTAAGCATCGATACGCTTGGTCATATTTAAGAGGGTATAGTATGCCTCAATACAAGCATCCAACTGCTCAATGATATAATGCAAATCCCCCTTGGCCACCGCATCCCGATACATGCGGTCTGCAATACGGGCAGTCATCATCATGTCAAGATTTTCCATATTGTAGGCATCTACCAGGCTCTCACTCATCTCTCGGAACTCTGCCGCAATTTCCTCGTCCAGCAGTTCCTCCGTTTGATTCAAAAATGGATAGATGTCCTCATCTAGAATCTCGCGGTTACTCACCGCAAGCTCGCGAATGGTGGTGAAATTACGAATCAAGGCATCGTAATATTCACTTGCACTCATGGAAATATTCACTTCCGGGGTAGACAAGGCGCGAATCTTGGCCACCTGCTCTACATATTGTTTCCAACGCATACGCAACCTATTCCTTATCTCCAGCATTTTTAAACAGCAACACATAGGTATTGCGATAATTCAGATTCCTTCCCTCATGAATCAAGAAGTCAAGCTCCTCCATAATCGCAACGTCATAGAACAAGTCTACTACTTCTTTCGAATAGCGCGTGCCCTTAAGGCTTTGAATCTCTGCGACAATTTCATCCAAACGTTTACTCTTACTGTAATTACGTCCAACCACATCGGTTGCCGCATCAATACTATCCGCGATAGACAAAATATCCACGATAACCTGATCCTCTTCTGGAACAGACACCCCAAGCTTATAACCCGCTTCCCTATTCTTCCAAATATGATGTGCCGCAACAATCGTCGACATAGACGCAGTTGAACTATAAGGCTTTAGCATATAGGTACTCATTGCCGGGTGTGTCTTGATGACAGAAAACTCCAAATCACTAAGGGGACGCCCGTAGACAAAAATGGTATCTAACATGGCAATTTTTCCAAAATCATGACAAAGGGCACTATGATAAATCAAGTCCAAAATCTCGAAAATAGAGCGATTACCAAAAAGTTCCGGCTTTCGTGCATACAAGTGCCTTCCCAAGCAACGACTAATCTGCGCCACCTGGAGAGAATGCACATAAGTCGGCGGGTGAATAGCCGCAAGACAACTCAAGGTCATCTCCTCAAAGGTAATACAGCCCGGAAGCTCAACAAACACCTCCAAGAATCCTGTCAAATAATCCAAAAGGAAATAGAAGGCCTCTGTATTGGTGGAATGCTGAATATAATCCACGATCTGATAATACATTTTCTCAATGAATACCGCCTTCTTCTCCGACAAGGTTGAGTGATCCACTACCGCCAAAAGCTCCGCCGGAACCAAAATATTGCCCACCAGAGAATAGCTATCGTAGCACTGATTCGACCAAGTCTTATAGCGTTCCATCAAGGCATCTTCGTAAGCATCCTTAGACATTTTTCCTGCAAAATACGCATTACGGATACACAGCAAATCTAACTGTACCTTTGGAAGAATCACCTCATTCTTTTGGGGATCCCGCTTCCAAATTTTGGCCAGCTGCAATACGCCATCATAGATGCGGACAATCTGCTTTTCACTAAACTGCCAAGCATTGCCGCGCTCTGTCAGCTGTCCCATATTTTCCAGACAGCGAATGCGATGGTAATTCCAATCATAGTTCGGCGTCAAATCTGTGTAGAAAGCATCCTCCGACAAATCAAAGGATCTCCACAAGCCTGATAATCTTTTCTCGTTAATATCTTCATCCACATAAAAGGTATCGTATAACGCCAAGTAAAAACGGGAATGAATCAAAACATAGCGACGACTCTCCTCTGTAATGTGCTCAAAGGCACTCTGTGCCAAATACTGCATCATGGCATCCGCCGTCGCCACACCCGCATCGCGATATTTCTTAGAAAGGCTCTCGTCCACACGAATACGATTGGTGCGGATCATATTTGCATAACAAGAGTTGATGTAGACATACATGGCGTGAATGATGGCATTGTCCTCTCCCTTTTCCCTGGCATCTACAAGCAGACGATAGGATGCCTCATCCAAGACATCTAGGTCTAACTCCTCCTCGGAAAAAGGGTCCAAAAGCCGGTCGCAAAGGACATAAAGCGCCTCCACCTCCTCCGCTGTCAGCTGTTCCTTCTTACGCAACAAGGGGCGAATCACATCCTCCGCAATGGCTCTACTTCTCGCACTAATCTCGCCAATCCTAAAGAAGTTGTCCTTAAGCTTTCGGCTATAAGCATCTACATTCTCCACATCCGCAGAGGTCACTGAAGAAAGACGGCGTATGTCACTTATAATTTGCGTATACTCAATGAATTGTTCCTGTAAATTCCCCATCGCAACTAACTCCAATCCAAATTACTCTTCCTTCTCAAAGTGCTGGTAATCCTTGATGGACTTCCAGCTACCACCCCACGCAAATCCGTGTGCGGTAAAAATCTCATAGCAAGCATCTCCCTCCATAATCATATGGTCCTTATACTGGCTACGATCAATATAATCATTGGCATTCTCATGGTTCCACTGTGGCACCCCCGACTTGTAGCTCACGTAAGGGTTCTGCTGTGGATTGATATCAATAGC
>JAZQQA010000093.1:0-5019 GCA_045628825.1 Agathobacter sp. | reverse complement strand
GAAGGTTTAAAGCGTATTCATCACACCAGTAATCTTGGACTGCGTGCGTTGATTCGCCAGTGTGGCTTGGAGCCAGAGCAGATTAAGGCCTATCATTTTGGCTTCATTTTGGGACCATGTATCAATGCTACAGGTCGCCTTGATACCGCGTATCGTGCGTTAGAACTGCTTTTAGCAACGAAGGAAAGTGAAGCAGTACCTATCGCTATGGAACTAGTTGCCATGAACGATGAGCGCAAAGCTATGACCATTGAGGGAACCAATCGTGCCAAGGAAATCTACGAGGAGATGGGATACGAAAATGATCATGTCCTTGTTATCTATTTGCCTGAAGTGCATGAGAGTATTGCCGGTATTATTGCTGGCCGCATTCGTGAGGCTTATCACAAGCCTACCTTTATTTTGACCCAGGGGGCTAATGGGGCAAAGGGAAGTGGAAGATCGATTGAAGCATACTCGATGTATGAGGGGATGTGCGCCGCTAATGCAGCTTACGCTGAGGCACATGGTGGAGAGTCTTTGTTTGAGAAATTCGGTGGTCACCCGATGGCTGCTGGCTTGTCGTTGCCGCTAGATCATATCGAGGACATGCGTCGCATTATGAACGCGCAGGATGGTCTATCCGAAGAAGATCTGGTGGAAGAAGTTTTGATTGATGTGCCAATGCCTGTGGATTATGTGACAGTGGAGCGCATCCGCGAGCTAGACCTTTTGGAGCCATATGGAAAGGATAACGAGCGCCCTATTTTTGCGGATAAGGGGCTTCACATCATTCGTATGCGCACCATTGGAAAGAAAAATAATTTCCTCAAATTTACCATGAAAAAGGACAATGGCTTTTCCTTTGATGCGGTGTATTTTGGAGATATGGATACTATGCTTGCTTATTTGGCTGACAAATATGGAGAGCACCAGGTGCGCGCAGGGCTTGCTGGAGAGGCTGTGGATTTTACCATCTCAGCGATCTATAAGCCAGAGGTAGATGACTATAGTGGAATTGAACGAGTAAAGTTTGAAATCAGAGATTACCACTAGTAAAATGCCACAAATCATAGTAAAATGTTTGTGTATGTGATTGGAGGCAAGTGCATGTTTGGGAATAAAACAAAGCTGACAGAAGAAGAATATACAAAGCTCCAAAGAACAGCACAAATTGGGGAACAATTCGAAGAATTTCTGGGAAAAGATGGGGACAAAATGATGGCGGATTTTTCCACTGCCATTGAGTCGCAAAGACAGATGGATGTAGATGTACATCAGGTCTATGACAATGTTACCCATGTACAGGAATATGCAGGACAGAACATTGATGCGGCAGCGATGCTTGCCCGTCGTGTGGAAGAACTTGCGGATGAGATGGCAGATGCCCAGAAAGGCTATGATCGTCTGATTAGTATGCTAGATGGCAATGTAACTGACAGCCAGAATGCGGTTGAGCAGAATAAGCATTTTACTTCACCTTCACGTTATTTGAGTGAGCTGCCAGATGAGTTGCGTAAGCAAAACAGTGCTTATGGGGAGCACTTAGATGCGATGCAGGGCCTTGGAAAGCAGATGAGTGTGCTTGCACTAAATGCGGCTATTGAAGCAGGTCGTATGGGCGAAGGTGGCCTCAAGTTCGTTGAGACAGTTGACGAGGTAAGAGGTTTTTCCAAGCAGTATGAGCAGGAGGTCGAGAAGCTTCGTGCAGAGATTGCAGCGCAGGAAGCGCGCCTCAATACCATGGAAGATATCATCGGACAGTTCGTTGGTCTGGTGAAGGATAATAATATGAATTTGGCCAAGCTTATGCGTTCGGTTGCGGATACCAAGGAGCAGGTAGGCAAATCTGGTATGCGTCCGTTTGCAGAAGACGTAAGAATGCTTGGAGAAGCAGTATGTGCCATTAAGAGCATGGAGGAAGAAATCCTTAAGATTGAGGAACGCAACCACATGCAGCTTGAAGATATCATGGAAGCGCTTGTAGGACAGCGCGCGGATACCAAGGAAATCGAATCTATTTGCACACAGATATGTGCATTAACACAAAATCATAATGTAGAAGAGGGATAATTCATGAACACAATCAATTTTACCTTCCCATCTGTAGATGGAAGAACAACCGTACATGCAGTAAAGTGGGTACCAGACAATGGTGAGTATACAGCGATTCTCCAGATTACACACGGTATGGTGGAGTTCATCGAGCGATATGCGAAGTTCGCAGAGTTTTTGACAGGAAATGGATACATGGTAGTTGGACATGATCATGTCGGCCATGGCGAATCTGTTGTGTCAAAGGATGAGTGGGGCTATTTCGGAGAGAATCCAAGTGATATTTTGGTTTCAGATATGCATACACTTCGCACCACCATTCAGGGAGAGAATCCAGGGGTTCCTTACTTCATGATGGGACATAGCATGGGTTCTTACATGCTTCGTAAGTATCTTGGTGAGCATCATGACAATTTGACAGGTGCCATTATTATGGGAACGGGCTATATTCCAGCAGGCACCACCAATCTTGCTAAGACGGTTGCAAAGTGTGTAGCAAAGTTCCGTGGCTGGCATTATCGCAGCAAGTTTGTTGCAGATGCTTCTTTTGGAAAGCCATACAAGAGATATGATTTGACAGGTAAGAACTTAAGCAATAGCTGGCTTACCAAGGATGAGGCAATTGTAGATTGGTATTATCATGAGCCAAAGTGTAGTTTCCTCTTTACTGTAAATGGTTACATGGGCTTGTTTGAAGCAGTTTCATATGCTTGTGATCCAGCCAATGTTGCAAAGTATCCTAAGACACTTCCACTTTTTGTTGTCTCTGGTTCGGATGATCCAGTTGGTGATCTTGGAGTTGGTGTTAAGAAAGTATATGACATGTTCAAGGATGCGGCCATTGAGGATGTGACCTACAAACTTTATGAGAATGATCGCCATGAGATCCTTAACGAAACCGATAAGGAGTCTGTATATGCTGACATTCTTGCTTGGATGAATGTTCGTAAGTAAAAAAATGATAGAATCCCGTTGCTTATGTGGCAACGGGATTTTTTTATGTAGCAAATACTTGTTATTTCCTTGACAATTGGATAGAAAAATGACTATAATTTTGTGGTTTAATTTGGCATAAACATTGTTGTTTTTATATATAGGAGAGAATATATGACTGAGACAGAACAGGTCGTAGCAGCAGAAGAACCAAAGAAAAAGAATCGTGGTCTTCACATTTTACTTGGAATCCTGCTTGGCACACTGGGTGCAGTGGCAGTTTCCTATTTAGGATTTAGCGTGTATTTCATCAAGCATTTTGCTTATAATACTACCATCAATGGCATGGATGTGTCTGGATATACATCTGAGATGGTTGAAGATGAAATCGCAAAGCTTGTGAACAATTATTGCCTTACCATTGAAGGTCGCCTTAATGACAAGGATTACATCATGGGTAGTGACATTGAGATGGAAGTGTTGCGAGGCGAAGGTTCTGTAGCACTTTTGAATAATCAGAATCCATTCCTTTGGCCAGCTTATGGAATCAATGGTCAGGAATTGTTTTCTGAGACCTTGTTTAAATACAATAGCAACAAGTTATCAGAAGTCTTTAAGAATCTAAATTGCACCAGCGTAGAGAATCAGGTGCTTCCTGTAGATGCGCATATTTCTGAGTACGATTCAAGTAAAGGATTCTCTGTTGTTGAAGCAGTTCCAGGAACCGCACTTCTTATGACGGATGTGAGAGAAGAAGTGGAAAAGGCTGTGCGTAGTCTTGCAACAAGCTTGGATTTGGATGCAATGGAAGGATATATTGAGCCTACCATTTTTGCAGATGATGCAAAGCTGAATGCGCAGGTTAATGCACTCAATGATTTTACCAAGGCCTCTATCCATTATGATTTGGGTGATGCCAATTTTGTGTTGGATGCTTCTACTTATGCAGACTGGATGTCCATTGATGATGATAACGAAGTATCTTTGGATGAGGAAAAGATTGCTGAGTATGTAAAGGAAGTTGCAGCTAACTATGATACTTTTGGAAAGACCAAGTATCTGCACACTTCTTATGGATATAATGTTACTATTTCTAAGAATGTGAAGTATGGTTGGAAGCTGGATCAGGCAACTGAGGCAGCACAGATTATGGAAGACCTTACCAGTGGCCAGAAAGTAACGCGTGATCTTAACTGGACCAATCGTGCAGCAAACCATGATGGCAATGACTTTGGTAATTCTTATGTAGAAATCAATCTTACTGATCAGAAGTTATTTGTTGTAGATAAGGGTAAGGTAGTTGTTGAGACTAATTTTGTATCTGGTAACGAGTCAAGAGGTTGGTCAACACCTGCAGGTGCATTTGGACTTACCTATAAGACAACCGACGCAGTTCTCCGTGGTGATGATTATGCTACTCCAGTAAAATACTGGATGCCATTCAACGGCAACATTGGTATGCATGATGCGACTTGGAGATCACGCTTTGGTGGAGATATCTATAAGACCAGTGGTTCACATGGATGTATCAATCTTCCAAAGAGTGCGGCTGCAGAAATCTATGGTTATGTGTCTACGGGATTCCCAGTGCTTTGCTATCATACACCAGCAGACACAACCATCCGTGAAGCTTATACACCATACGATGGACCAGACGAGTCCAAGGAGCCAACCGTTGGAGAGCAGCCAGCGGAATAGTAATAATAGTTCAGGTATGTTAAGGACACCATTTGGTGTCCTTATTTTTGTGTCTTTTTCGAGTTGCATATATTAGTTAAATATTTGGAATTTATAGGACAAAAGTAGTATAATTATACCAAAAATGTAATAGTGGAGGAAAATCTGGTAATGGGAAAGGCAAAGAAGACAGTATGCATTATTGCTTGTTGTGTCATAGTTGCACTCTTATTGGTAATTGTAGGGATAGGTCAACTTCGGGGCGATAAAGATGTAGTTGCCGATGTTTTTGAAGAGTGTTCTTCAGTTATGGCTGCGTACACAGAGTATATTGATGGAAGTTATTCCTTTGATGGTGGCGAAATTATTGAAGTC
>JAZQQA010000092.1:0-6139 GCA_045628825.1 Agathobacter sp. | reverse complement strand
GGTGGAGCTTAAGGTAACGGGGGATGACAATGGCTACACCATTACCCCAAGCATTGTGCCAGGATTGCAGGCCCACTGTAAGACCAAGTATCTGTCAGAGCCTGAAGACCAGCGCAAGCTATATGATTATTTGGAAAGTATTTCGACTGGAGTGACCATTTCAGACGATGGAATCGTAAGTCCTGTGGCAGAGTGAATCTCTGTCGTAGAATAGATGCTTGGGTGATTGAGCCGCAAGATACCATGATAGAAAGGAGGCCTAGTATGGGCGAAAAAGTATATGTATGTATCGACCTGAAGTCCTTCTACGCCTCCGTGGAGTGTGTGGAGCGTGGACTAGATGCTATGACGACAAAGCTTGTAGTGGCGGATCCGGATCGTTCCGAGAAGACCATTTGCCTAGCCGTAAGTCCAGCCATGAAGGCAGCAGGTGTGAAAAATCGCTGTCGTGTGTTCCAGATTCCAAAGGATTTGGACTACATCATGGCAGTGCCGCGCATGAGCCTGTATATCGAGTACTCCGCCAATATTTATAGCATTTATCTCAAATACATCGCCAAGGAAGATATTCATGTCTATTCCATTGATGAGGTCTTTTTGGATGTGACCAACTATCTGAGCCTTTATCAGATGTCGGCGCGAGAGCTTGGCATTTGCATTATGAAAGACATCTACGATACCGTTGGTATTACAGCTACCTGCGGCATCGGTACCAACATGTATCTAGCCAAAATTGCCCTAGACATTACAGCCAAGCATGTCGATGATCACATCGGATACTTAGATGAGGCTGCCTATCAGAAGGAATTGTGGCACCATAGACCACTCACCGATTTTTGGCGCATTGGCCCAGGAATTGCAGCGCGACTAGAAAAATATGGTATCTATACCATGGAGCAGATTGCCCATGCGGATGAGGATCTGCTCTATAAGATTTTTGGCATTGATGCAGAGCTTTTAATCGACCATGCCTGGGGACGAGAGACCACTACCATGGCGGATATCAAGAATTATAAACCAAGTAGCCATAGCCTGACTTCTGGTCAGGTGCTGGGCTGTGATGCAGATACCAAGACAGCCCGCATTATTGTAAAAGAGATGGCGGATCTCTTATGCCTGGATTTGGTGGACAAGGGCTTGGTTACCCAGTCAGCTACCTTGTATTTGGGCTATAACCACCATGTCTATGAGGGAAGCAGCAATGGAACGGTGCGCTTTGATGATTCCACCAGCTCCGCTCGCATTATTTTTGAGAAATTGGCAGAGCTTTATGACAGCATCGTAAAGCCAGGAATCCCAATCCACCGCATCAATCTTTCCTTTAACAACGTGATTGAGGAAGCCTATGAACAGTATGGCCTTTTTGTAGATCCTGCAGAACTGGAGCGGGAGCGCAAGATGCAAAAGGCTATGCTAGACATCAAAAAGAAGTTCGGAAAAAATGCCATTTTGCGTGGCATGAATCTAGAAGAAGGCGCGACTGCAAGAGAGCGCAATGGACAAATTGGTGGTCACAGAAGCTAGTGGAACATGAGTCGTACGGCTTGCATGTGAGAAAGGAGTGCAGATGGCAAGAGCAAAAATGACAAGAGAAGACAGAGCCAAGCAGTTCATGCCATTTGCGGCACTGAAGGGCTACGAGGATGCTCTGCGGCTGCGTGAAAAGATTGTGGTTGAGCAGATGGAGCTTTCCGAAGAGCGCAAGGAAGAATTGGACCGGGAACTGCGTCAGGTGAAGAAGCTTGATATGGTTGAGGTCATCTACTATAACGGAGAAGAATATTTAAAGTTACAGGGAATGGTATCGCGTCTGGATACCGATGCCAGAGTGCTTACGGTGGTGAATACCAAGATTCCATTTGATAAGCTCTATAGCTTAGAGCGCCAAGCATCTTTGCGCTAGAAGGGGCGCAAGAAAAACTAGAAATGGAGCAAAAACCATAGTATAATGGGGCTGATGGAGCGCAGAATTATCTACTACACAGACGAACTAAATGACGAATTTTCTGCCGCGCAGATTACACCACGTAGAATCGATGGCAGCTATCCTTATATCCGGAATTCTCTGGGAGGAAAGTTTGCCCATTTTTGCTTTTATGTGCTTCTTGCAAGGCCAATCGGTTTTTTGATGCTTAAGGTGAAGTACCATCATAAGATTGTGAATCGAGGGGTTCTAAAGCAGGCGGGGAAAAGTGGATATTTTCTCTACGGCAATCATACCAATGCGGGGGCGGATCCTTTTGTCCCTTCTATGATTACCTATCCCAATCACCCTTATGTGATTGTGCATCCCAACAATATTTCCATGCCAGTGGCGGGAAAAGTGATTGAGCATCTCGGTGCCCTTCCGCTACCAGACGACAAGGAAGCTATGAAGCATTTTAACGAAGCCATTGCACTTCGGGTGCAGCAGGGACATGCGCTAGCTGTTTATCCGGAGGCCCATATCTGGCCCTATTATACGGATATTCGTCCCTTTAAGGACACGTCCTTCCACTATCCAGTGGATCTGCAGGTGCCAGTCTTTTGCTTTACCAATACCTATCAGAAGAAGCACTTTGGATTAGGTGTTCGCATGGTAACCTACGTGGACGGCCCATTTTATCCCGTGGCAGAAAAAGAGGATGGTAGCAAGGTAAGCGCCAAAGAACAGCGTAAGGTCTTAAGAGACCAGGTCTATGCCACTATGAAGGAGCGGGCAAAGCGCAATACCGTAACACTTGTGGAATACGTAAGACAAGAGGATACCCATGATTAATATACTTTTTTCAGGCAACAAGGGTGTATTCGATGGAGTACTGACCTGTATGTTGTCGATACTAAAAAGAACCAGTACGACAGAACCTTTCCATTTTTATATCTACACCATGGATGTGTCTCATTTAAATCCGGCCTATGTGCCAATTTCAGAAGAGGCTTGTGCCTTCCTTCAGGATGTGGCAAGAGACTACAATCCAGACAACGTGGTAGAGCGTGTGGATGTGACAGAGATCTATGAACGGGAATTCGGCGGATGTCCGAATGAACAGTGCTACTGCAGCCCTTATACGCTGCTTCGCCTGTTTGCAGATCTTTTGGATAATACCCCAGACAAGCTCTTGTATCTGGACATTGATGTGATGTTCAATAAGGACATTACCCTTCTTTACAATCAGGATGTCACAGATTATGAGTATGCAGCAGCAAGAGATCATTATGGCAAGTATCTTTTGAATCCGAATTACATCAACGCAGGGGTGCTTCTTTTTAACATGAAGCGCATGAAGGAAACCGGTCTTCTTGCCAAGGCAAGAGAACTGATTAAGACGAAAAAAATGCTTTTTGCGGATCAGGATGCCATTTATCGCAGCACCACCAGAAAGAAGATGCTTCCGCAGAAGTATAACGACCAGAAATTCTTACATAAGAAAAGTACCATTGTCCGTCATTTTTCCAAGAGGCTGTTCTATTTGCCTTATCCACACACGGACAATATTAAGCAGTGGAGAGTCAGCGATATTCACCGCATCTTCCACTACTATAGTTTCGACGAAGAGTTATATGAATACATCTACCTTAAGAAGAAATTCGAGAGGGAAATTGAGGGGAAATCATGAACAACGTAATCGTACCTATCTTTTTTGCATGTGACGAAGGCTTTATCAAATATATGCTTGTTACCATCCGCTCCGTTATGGCCAATGCTTCAGACGGGCAGGACTATAAGCTCTATGTGCTCAACACGATGATTAGCGAGGAAAGAAGAGCACAGGTGCGCGAGATGGTAGCAGAGGATAGCCGCTTTTCGGTGGAGTTTGTGGATGTGAATCCATATCTTGAGGAGCTCAAAGAGAAGCTTCCACTGCGTGATTATTATTCCATGACCACCTACTATCGACTTTTCATTCCAAACCTCTACCCAGAGTATGACAAGATTGTTTACCTAGATAGTGATGTGGTTGTAACGGGAGATATTTACGAACTGTATACGACAGATCTGACAGGCTGCTATGTAGGCGCTGTAAGTGATCAGCTGGTGACACAGCTTGATGTTTTCGGCCGCTACGTGGAGCAGGTACTTGGCGTAAAAAGAGATGAGTACTTCAATGCAGGCGTGCTTCTTATGAACTGCCAGGCCCTTCGTGATACGGACTTTTTGAATCGTTTTGTGGATTTGGTTAACACCTATACCTTCGTGGTTGCCCAGGACCAGGATTACCTCAATGTTATCTGTAAGAACAAGGTAAAATGGCTTCCGGTTCGCTGGAATCTAGAGGCCTGCAGTGAAATCGAGATTCCTGCCAAGGAAATCTGCTTAATCCACTACAATATGACCGCCAAGCCTTGGAAGTATGACGATTGCAATCTGAGCGGATACTTCTGGAAATATGCGGAGCAGACCGCTGTATTGGATGAGATTCGTGAGGTTGGAAAGAATGTCACGGATGAGGATATGGAAATCGATGAGGAGACCTCGGTACAGCTTCTTCGCATCTGCGAGGAAGAGATTGTGAAGGAAGACAATTATCTGAAGCTTCACAAGACAGAGAAAGCCCAGGATCGACTGGATGTCATTGAAAAGATTGCACAGTTAGAGCGTGCGGGCAAGTTTGATGTTGACGTGGAGCAGGATCCACCTGGAAGAGAACTGATGCCAGACGAGATCAATTACCTGCCACGTCGTCATTACAGCAAGATGAAGACCCGTATGGCTTATCATATGGCTCGCCGCTTTATGAACCATATGTTAGAGGACCAGCAGCTCATTGTAAAACAGATTGTGGGTATCGAGAATTTTGCCAATCTTGAGAGTGGTGCGGTCATTACCATGAACCACTTTAATGCCATGGATTCCTTCGCGGCGCAGCTGGTATATGAGGCCAGTGGACAGCGCAAGCGTAAATTCTACCGCGTCATTAAGGAAGGCAACTATACCAGTTTCCCTGGTTTTTACGGTGTCCTTATGCGTAACTGCAATACCTTGCCACTTAGCTCCAATAAGGAGACTATGAAGAAGTTCCTGGCTGCAGTGAATAAGGTCTTAAAGGATGGCCATTTTGTTCTGGTATATCCAGAGCAGAGTATGTGGTGGAATTATAGAAAGCCAAAGCCACTAAAGCGAGGCGCCTTCAATTTTGCAGTCAACGCCAATGTTCCAGTGCTTCCAATTTTCATTACCATGGAAGACAGCGAAATTATGGGAAAAGATGGTTTCCCAGTTCAGGAATACACCATTCATGTTGGACAGGCAATCTATCCAAGAGCAGACCTTAAGGATCGTGCCAATTCCATCTTCATGATGGAAGAAAATGAGCGTATTTGGAAGGAAATCTATGAGGAAACTTATGGAATTCCACTTACTTATACGACAGAATAAAAAAATGATACCAAAGTGATAAAAAGAGCCACACTTTTTTCAAAAGGGTTATAAAAAAGGCATTTCCAGAGTGTGGAAGTGCTTTTTTGCTACATGGTTACACGAATATTACACGAGAGAGGTTAGAATATGGGATACATGGACTACTCAAAATTTTTTGAGTTGCTTGCAAAAAGAGGACATAATAGAAACTGGTTAAGAACGCACGGAATCTCATCGAGGGTAATTTTCCAAATGGATAGGTACGAATCTATTACGACTAACACCATTTGTTCTTTGTGCGAACTCCTCAATTGTCAGCCAAAGGATATCATGGAGTACAAGAAGGGTGAACCACCAAAAAAGGAGGAAAAATAGTGAAGTACTACAGAATTGAGAATGATGGCAAAGTGGAAATTACAGAAGACGAACTTGATGAAATCATCATGGACTACCTTGATGAGGCAGACGAGGTTGTCGAAATGGCTGAAGAAATCAGCGATGAGCAAGACTTGGAAATCCACGATGCCGAAGAGATTGCAAGAGCAGAAATCGAGGATAGAATTCGCACAGAATTGGATGATGGCGAGGAAGTTGATCTCGACGGCATTACAATCGTAGTGGAGGTGGATTAATCATGAGCAAAACTTGCCCTATATGTGGCGCACCACTCTACGGAGACGAGTGTGACGAATGCGGATGGTATATAAAAAGTTTTAGAAAACTGAAAAAGATATTGTCAAAGATTATAAAGTAAAAAGAGAGAGGACATTCCGACATGAAATGCCAAGTCGGAGGCCAAGC
>JAZQQA010000091.1:0-5055 GCA_045628825.1 Agathobacter sp. | reverse complement strand
TGCAGGAATGAGATATTCAATCTCTAATACAGCAGAATATGGTGATTATATTACAGGACCAAAGGTAATTACAGATGAGACTAAGAAGGCTATGAAGCAAATCTTAACTGATATCCAAGATGGTTCATTCGCTAAGGAATTCTTACTTGATATGTCACCAGCTGGACGTCAAGTACACTTCAAGGCTATGAGAAAGTTAGCTGCTGAGCATCCAGCAGAAAAAGTTGGTGAGGAAGTTCGTAATCTATATAGCTGGAACAACGAAGAAGAGAAGTTTATCAACAACTAAGCGAAAGCTTCAAGCAGAGTAAAAACGAAAAGGACATGACGAGAGTGCTTGCACTCAGAGTCATGTCCTTATTTGTTTTTATTGTGCGCTAGCACGGTGAGAACAAGGCGGAGCCTTGTTGTACCTGCTTGGAGCTTTCGCTTATTGTAAAGCGTACTCGTTGTTTTCGCTTATGACGAATGTCTGCAATAAAGCGTTTTTATTGTGCGCTAGCACGGTGACAACAAGGCGGAGCCTTGTTGTACCTGCTTGAAGCTTTCGCTTAATCCATTCTACATCACAATAAACGCACAACAAATTGCTGGAATCTCAATGCTTCCGCTTGCAGCAACACCCTTCATTTCAGGAACATTGTTGTCTGCATCAAGCACAAGATCTTTTCCATTCAACTGCATAATGCTTGCACGCTTCTTGCCATCCTTTGGTGAGAGCATGTATACTTCTGCATCCTTTGGAAGTGTAATGGTAGTAGCCTCTGTTTCATTGTTATTGATGATACAATATGCAACACCATCTTTTCCGTCGGCACGATTGTGTGCAAATACGTGAGCACCAAGTCGGATTGGTTCTTCTGGATCAAGAACAGTCTGTCCCATAATCTGATCCCAAAGTTTAATTGCATAATAGTTTGGACGGGTATCATGTGTGATTCTGTCAAGCCAAGCATAATCAGAAGCTGTAAGGGTATTATGATAAATAATACCATCCGTAATCTGCGCAAAAGTGCCGGCCTCATTCAAGGTTCTTGGAACATCAAGATAGGTAGAAGCCCAAGTATCTCCGCCACCGCCTGCATCTCCTGATTCGGTTACCCACATCTGACCACCAGGGCAGTAGGTATCACGCATTGGTGCATATACTCTTGCAGAATGAGGAGCAACATCAAGGAAGGCTTCAGAAAGAGCTTCATGCTCCATCCAGTGAGCCTGTGGCATAACACCACCAAGACGCTCTGAAACGCCATTGTAATAGTGGTATGAGAATACATCAAGATGAGCTGGCGCATCACCCATGAGTTCAGCTGTTGAAACAGAATGTGAAAGTAATTCGACACCACCGCCGCCTTTTTGCGCACCTTCTGGATTGCCCATTCCTGCTTCACCAACAGATCCTGGTCCAACATACATACAATTTGGATAGTTGGCTTTTAACCATTCCTGGAAAATCTTTTGATCTCTTGCATGATCTTCTGCAGTGTATCCCTTAGGGAAGCCTGTTTCAGATAACATATTTGGCTCGTTTACAAATTCAGAAGCACTAATCTCAACACCATATTCTTTTGAGAAAGAGAATAGTTTTTCTGCTTCAACAGGAGTCCATGGTGGGACAGGAGCACAGTCACATCCGTACACGCCAGGACAGCCAGATACAGAAACCATAAGCTTCAGTCCACATTCCTTTACGAAGTCGAGTACACCAATCCACTGCTTCTTGGTAAGCACATTCAGGTATCCCTCTGGAACTTCGCCTGGAGCACATTTCTCATCAAAATCATAGTAGGTTTTGGTTGCCCATGTGCCGGAAACACGCATCCACTTTGGATTTAGCTGTTTGGTAAGCTTACGAAGTTTTTCATCGTAGAGATTGATTGGCGGATATACTTGCATTAAATCCTTGTATGCTGCAGCAATACCGCCAGACATGTCGACATCAAACATTTTTTCACCGGAAATGACCTCAGGTGGATATGCCTTCCAGAAGGTACCGCCGGTGACTTCGGCAAACTCAACATTGAATGAAAGCAATGCTGGGTCAACCTGTCGGATGGTTTTTAATCCGCTAGCCTTTAATGTTACAAATTCAGCCATAATTTCTTTCCCCCTATTTTGCGTTAATACATTTCGACCTTATTCTATCACACAATTTGTTATATTTAAGTGCATATCGTGATATCACCTAAAAACTTTACAAAAAGATACAAATATTGCACATAAATAGAAAGAAAAATAAACTATAGAACATTTGATGTATTTTATGGTAAAATAATGAAGTAGTTTCTCGCTATATGAAAGTAATAAAATCAAGGGAATTCGGGGTTTTGAAATGAATATAAACACACAGCTATGTGGAATAGCAATTATCTTATTATTGATATATTTTTACTTCCGTCAGAATCGATTGGGATTGGTGCGTGAGAAGTCCTTCCTCTTTACTCTGATAATGGGAGCATTATGTATTACCACGGATGCGATTTCTGTTCTTATGATTTTCCATAGTGAGCAGTTTGCGCCTTTATTAGTGGATATTGTAAGTAAGTTTTACTTGGTTACACTTGTGTCTTTGGCTTGTGTTGGTCTGGTATATGCTTTGTCCAATACGATGAATTATGCTTTTTATCATAAGGCAGTTATGGTATGTGCATGTATTGGTGCTGTTATTGATATTGCAATTTTTGTGGCTCCGATTTCATATTATTGTGATGGCAAATCTCTGTATTCTTATGGCCCTGCTACGTTAATTACTTATGGTGGTGCAGTTACCTATATTTTGGCAACCATTGTGTTTGAATTGCATCATGGCTCTGAGAATAAGAAACGACGTAATGCGATTCTAGTATGGATGGGGGTATGGATTGCGGCTGCAGCTGTGCAGTATTTCCGTAGTGAATGGCTGATTGTTGGCTTTGCAAGTAGTCTTGGTATGCTATTCCTGTTTTGTACGATGGAGAATCCAGAGAATAACTATGATCGTAAATTTGACTGCTTCCATTCGCATGCTTTGATGGAGTACATTACCCAGGAGTATCAGAGAAAGCATGGATGTGGTGTTTTGCTGGTTTCGATGAAGAGTAAGCAAAACTATAATATCGATGATAACTATATGCAGGATTGCATTAAGAAACTGATTGATTTCGTTGCGCATGACACGCAGGTACGCGTATTTAAGAGCATTGGCTATGAGCTAATTATGGTTTTTGAGGATATGTCCTCCTTAAATCGTACCTTCCAGCAGATTCAGGATCGATTCTATTCGGATCAGTTTTATATGAAACAGAATTTTGAAGATGCTATGCCAATCACAACCTTCCTCCTGGTGCCAGATACCAATGCGGCGAATTCACCAGTGGAATTGATTCGTTTGTTTGAGTACCATAAAGCAGAGCATCATATAGTTGATCGTAGTCAGGTTAGCTATGTGAACTATAAGATTTTTGAGGAACTCCGTCAGGATGAGGGGATTAAGTACGAAATCGTAGACGCACTTGCGGAAGATCGTGTCGAAGTATTTTTTCAACCAATTTACAGTGCAATTCAAAAGAAATTTATTTCAGCAGAAGCGTTGGTTCGTATTAGGGAAAAGGATGGGGGCTATATATCTCCAGGCCGTTTCGTTCCAATTGCAGAGCAAAGTGGGCTGATTCTTCAGTTGGGAGAGCGTGTCTTTGAAAAAACCTGTGAATTCATTAGCTCTACACAGGCTTTAGACCTTGGCCTTGAATATATTGAAGTGAATCTTTCTGTTATTCAGTGTCAGCAGATGAATCTTGCTGAACGATACTTACAGATTATGGAACAATATCATGTAAGTCCATATCGCATTAATCTTGAAATTACAGAGACTGGATCTGTGCATTCAAAACGTATTCTTTTGGACAACATGCAGAGACTGATTCGAAAGGGTGTGAGCTTCTCGCTAGATGACTTTGGTAATGGTCAGTCCAATTTGGATTATATGATTGATATGCCAGTTGCAGTTATGAAGTTGGATATGAACATGACAAAGGCTTATTTTTCCGACTTAAAGGCGAAGTTCGTTGTTCAATCTACCATCAAGCTTGCTCATGATTTGGATTTGTTTGTGGTAGCAGAAGGTGTTGAGACGGAGGAAGAACTGAATGCTATGATTGCAGAGGGCGTGGATGACATTCAGGGATACTATTTCTCTAAGCCTCTTCCTGGTCCAGACTTCCTTAAATTCCTGCGTGATAGACAGTAGGTATCGTTGACAAACAATTTCTGCATGTGTAGAATGTTGTATGTTGTATATATGCGTTTTTCATGGTTTTTCATGGATAAAATAGATAGAAAAGATGAGGCAATAAAATTATGGCAGAAGCTTATAATCACAAAGCCGTTGAGGCAAAATGGCAGAAATATTGGGAGGAGAATCAGACCTTCAAAACAGATGTCTGGGATTTTTCTAAGCCAAAGTATTATGCACTGGATATGTTCCCATATCCATCAGGTGTAGGTCTTCATGCAGGACATCCAGAAGGATATACTGCAACAGACATTATGTCACGTATGAAGAGAATGCAGGGCTACAATGTCCTTCATCCAATGGGATATGATTCCTTTGGTCTTCCAGCAGAGCAGTATGCAGTTTCTACAGGAAATCATCCAAATGGATTTACCCAGGAAAATATTAAGACATTTTCAAAGCAGCTTAAAGAACTTGGTTTTGACTATGATTGGTCAAAGATGCTTGCAACATCAGATGCTAATTTCTATAAATGGACACAGTGGATATTTAAACAGCTCTATCTTGATGGATATGCTAAGTATGTAGATATGCCAGTTAACTGGTGTGAAGAACTTGGTACAGTTCTTGCAAATGACGAAGTTATTGATGGTAAGAGTGAACGTGGTGGATTCCCTGTAGTTAGAAAGAATATGAAGCAATGGGTTATTGATATTCCTAAGTTCGCTGAAAGATTATTAAATAACTTAGATAACCTTGATTGGCCTGAAAGCACAAAAGAAATCCAAAGAAATTGGATTGGTAAATCAACTGGTGCTCATGTTAATTTTAAAGTTGATGGAACT
>JAZQQA010000090.1:0-19122 GCA_045628825.1 Agathobacter sp. | reverse complement strand
TAATTTCGTTCATTCAGATTGAATCTGAATTTACTGTTTAAAGGTTCGAATCTTTCGATTCGACGTTCGTCAATCTTTCGATTGCTTGAATTATTCATTAGAATCTTTCAAGGTTGTTCACTGTTCAGTTATCAAGGTTCTTTGCTGTTCGCTCACGCGTCAGCCTAGTTATAATATCATGGTGATATTAACATGTCAACAACAATTTCAATATTTTTTTTATTTTTTTTAAAACCCCTATATTTAGGCGTTTTCACATAAAACGCACCCAAATATAGGGGTAGGAAAATGTACCTAAAGTCAAATTCTAGATACAATATACACAATTAAAACTGTTCTAATTATATAAAATATAAAATCAAATTAAGCAGTATATTGTTCTCGTATAGCAACACAAGAAATGGAGATTCATATATATAGGTAATCATAAATCTTCCCCACTGCGTTCCGATGCATATCGCTGTCAGTCCAAAAGCCACCCAAACCACGAGCAAGCCTTGCACAGCCCCCACTAAAACACCCAGTTTACGATTCACTTTTCCTAACAGCGGAACTTTATTCATCCCCTTAATCAAACTACGTAGGATTTCAACTAACACAAGCGCCACAATCAGCGCACTCAAATAAGACAATCCGCGCACCGCAAGTTCTGTCATGCGTTCCGCAAGCATATCATAGGTTCCATGTTCCTCCATCACCCGATCCACAATGACAGCAGGAACAAGAAATCCAAGTTTTTCCATTCCCTCTTCCGAAATCTCATGAGTGCTGGCAAACTCTTCCTTGCTTTTATCCACTTCTTTCGTCACCGTCTTGCGAATCTCTTCCGCACAACGTTCTTCAATCTTTTGTGGAATATGTGTATTTTCATATATATATGCGTCAATCCTTGGCGACGCCATCACCACGAACACAAACACAGCAATCCAGCTTACAAACGAAAAAATCGTCATAAACAGGCCCGTCTTGTATCCATGAACTATTCCAATAGCAAACACCAAAATCACCGCTATCAATAGCCAATTCATCGAAGATGCACCTCTTGCGTCTCTCCGCTAAGCACAAACACATACTCTGTGCTGTAGTCTGCAGAAAGTATTTTATATAATTCCTTATCAAATGTATGGCCAAACTTCCTTATACCATGCGAGGAGATTAACTCACAGCCATACTTATCCCGCACGCATACCATTCCATTATCCAAAAACTCCACTTTTGAATACGACATTGCAGTTGGCTGACTCATCAGTTCATTGCCTCGCATATCAAACACGCGAATCTGCCTCGTCCCTTCTTCATCGAAGTTATCCTGCACGATACCGAATCTGTTCTCGCTGTAAAACACGCTTTCCAATTCGCCTTCATAGTAGATTTCTTTTGAGATCTCTGGTTTTTGTGAGCCCGAAAAAATAATTGTTTCACGATCGCCGAAAGCAATCATACGATCCGAAGACACAAAGGCAATCTCTGGCACAATAAGATCAGAGAACGAATAAGTTCCAACCTTATTATTAATCTCATTCTGACCCACTGAGCCAAAATTATAAAAAGTGATTGTTGTCTTAACGTTGCCATCAATGACATCAACCATATCCACTGCCAGTTTTTGCGCATCATATGAAAAGGCAATATCAATCGGAAATCCACCTTGATCTCCATAGAATTCGCCTTTGGCCAGTTCTTTTCCCTTTTGATCAAACAGTTGGACATAAGAAACTACGCCCTCTTTCATAAGGACCGCAACTGTTCCCTGGCTTGCCACACAAACCTTTTCGATCGGAAGCGTTGTCATAATGTGCTTCTTCACCGTCAAATCGTCCATGATATAAAGATCCATGCCACCTCTGTCATATATTGTGAGATAATTCTCACATATCCAGATTTGTGGATCCTCCATTTCAAAAGACTGATTCCAGATTAACTCGTTGGCGCAATCCATGTAGGAAATTCCATCGTTACTATATTTAATGATTTTTCCCAAAAAATTCTCAAAATGTAATGCCTCAGAATCTGTTCGCTCCACAGACTGACGCACCTCGTAGTCCTCAAAACTACGAAGTGCGTTCCACAACAGCAGTGCAACCACAATGATTGCTGCAATTATAATCGTCCATAAGGTTCGAAAGAATACATCTTTTCTATGTCTCTCGATTTTTGCGTCTAAATCTTCCGGTTCTGGCTCTACCATTTTGAATCCTTTATGATTCACACGTGCCATCTTTTTCCCCTACATACTATACGTATGCTTTTACCTGCTTATAAATACCCTCTGCATCAAGCTCATACTTGTGAAGCAATTCTTTTGCTGGTCCAGACTCACCGAAGCGGTCATTTACTCCTATACGGAGTACCTTGGTTGGCGCTTCTTCGCAAAGCACCTCGCATACAGCACTTCCCAGTCCTCCAATAACAGAGTGCTCTTCTACCGTCACAACATTTCCAGTCTTCTTCGCGCAAGCCACAACAAGTTCTCGGTCAATTGGCTTAATCGTTGCAATATTTACTACCTGTGCAGAAATTCCATCAGCTGCAAGCATTTCTGCTGCATCCAAGGTCTCTGACACCTCAAGTCCTGTTGCAAAAATTGTTACGTCCGTTCCTTCACGAAGGATACGTCCCTTTCCAATTTCAAACTTATAATCTGGCACATCATTGATTACAGGCACTGCAAGACGACCAAAGCGAAGATATACTGGGCCCACATGCTCATATGCCGCCTTGACTGCAGCGCGCGCCTCAACATCATCTGCAGGGTTAATTACAACCATTCCAGGAATCTCTCTCATAAGCGCAATATCTTCAAGGCACTGATGTGTTGCTCCATCCTCACCTACCGAAATACCTGCATGAGTTGCACCAATCTTGACATTCAAATGTGGATATCCAATTGCGTTACGCACCTGCTCAAAATTACGTCCTGCCGCAAACATTGCAAACGAACTGATAAATGGCACCTTTCCACAGGTAGCAAGTCCTGCTGCAATGCCAGTCATATTGGCCTCAGCGATACCACAATCCCAATGTCTTTCAGGAAATGCCTTACGGAAAATTCCTGTCTTTGTAGCAGCTGCAAGGTCAGCATCAAGTACGATTAAATCCTCATGCTCCTGGCCAATCTCTACCAGCGCATTACCATAACTTTCACGAGTTGCAATCTTCTTTACTTCTGACATAATGCTTCACCTGCCTTTGTTAATTCTTCCATTGCCTGCTCAAACTCCGCATCATTTGGAGCCTTTCCATGCCAATCCACCTGATTCTCCATATAAGATACGCCAAGTCCCTTTATGGTCTTTGCAATGATTGCAGTAGGCTGGCCCTTCGTTGCACGTGCTTCCGCAAATGCAGCACGAATCTCATCAAAATTGTTACCGTCAATATTGATTACATGGAAATTGAATGCTTCAAACTTCTTATCGATTGGGTAAGGAGAACAAATCTGATCAATGCTTCCATCAATCTGGAGATTGTTGTTATCCACAATCACGCAAAGATTGTCAAGTTTTCTGGCTCCAGCCCACATAGCTGCTTCCCAAATCTGTCCTTCTTGGATTTCGCCATCGCCAGTAAGCGCATATACCCTATAATCTTTGCCATCAAATTTTCCTGCTGCTGCCATGCCGCAGGCTACAGATAGACCCTGACCAAGCGATCCACTCGACATATCTACTCCAGGAATATGCTTCATATCTGGATGTCCCTGTAAATATGACCCTGTGTGTCGAAGTGTTACCAAATCTTCTTTTGGAAAGAATCCACGCTCAGCAAGTGCGGAATATAGTCCTGGTGCTGTATGGCCTTTTGATAATACAAAACGGTCTCTGTCATCCCATTTAGGATTCTTTGGATCAATATTCATCTCCTCAAAATACAGATATGTAAAAATATCTGCTGCGGAAAGAGATCCGCCTGGATGTCCAGCCTTCGCAGCGTGAGTCGATACGATAACGCCTTTGCGAACTTCAATCGCTTTTTTCTGCAGTTCTAAATTTTCCATGTTGTCTCCTTTATAACTCTGTTCTTCCTTCGAGTGCCCGAAGCAATGTTACTTCATCTATATATTCGAGATCGCCGCCCACCGGAACACCGCTGGCAATACGTGTCACCTTAATGCCCGCCGGCTTAATCAATCTGCTTATATACATCGCTGTAGTCTCGCCTTCCAGACTGGAATTGGTCGCAATAATTACCTCTTCGACCCCTTCCTCCTGCAAGCGGACCATTAATTCCTTGAGTTTTATGTCTCCAGGGCCAATTCCAAGCATAGGCGAAATCGCGCCATGCAAAACATGGTATACCCCTTCGAACTTACCAGTCTTCTCGTACGCCACCAAATCTCTCGTGTTCTCAACAACCATAATCGTCTTGTGATCACGCTTTGTGTCAGCGCAAATTGGGCAAATCTCTTGATCTGTCAACGTATAACAGCACTTACAATAGCGCACATTCTTTTTGGCATTCACAATAGCCGAAGCCAAGGAATCCACCTGATCCTCCGGCATGTTAATTACATAAAACGCCAATCGTTGTGCTGTTTTTGCACCAATCCCTGGTAATGCAGCAAACTCTTCAATTAGCTTAGAAATTTCGTTGCTAAAATATTCCATTTAGAAGCCCATTCCCATACCGCCAGTAATCTTTGACATAGAAGCCTGAGACTGCTCTTCAATTTTGCGAAGCGCTTCGTTGGTTGCAGCCATAATCAAATCCTCTAGCATCTCGATATCATCTGGGTCTACCACTTCTTCCGAAAGCTTGATTTTTGTAATTTCTTTTTTTCCTGAAACTGTTACTTCTACAGCTCCACCACCTGCTGTTGCAGTTACCTCTGATTCCTCTAAGGCCTTCTGTGCCTCTTCCATCTGGCGCTGCATCTTCTGCGCCTGTTTCATTAAATTGCCCATGTTAGCTGGCATTCCGCCACCGCCTGGGAATCCTCCTCTTTTTGCCATTTTGGCGTCCTCCTATGTATTATTCTGAATCTAGTTCCCCATCTTCCAGGAACTCTTCTTGATCATCGTCGTCATCGTCGTCATCATCATCTGTAATCACAGAAATAACTGACGCGCTTCCTGCTTCCATTGCAAGTTCTTCTGGCACCTCTGCATCAAATTTCTCTATGGACGCTTCCGCCTCCGTGCTCTCAGCGGCCCCTACACTTTCATCTGCTTCCTTTGCCAGATTTGGATGTTCCTCTGGATATTCTTTTGCGTCCTCGTCCTCTGTCTCAAACTCCATGGTAATAGTGCCTTCGCTGACCAAATTGCGAATATCCGGGTAAGAATTGCGTGCGCTTCTTCCTGTCTGGTTCATTACAACTTCAATCTCCACCTCTTTGTGGACACGTTCTTCTATCGCACGCTTTAATGTGGATAAGCAGTCCGATTTATCCTCGCTGATATATCCATACGCCTGCGGATCATCAAAAACCAGCAGCAAACGATCATTGTTACCAACGCTTGGAATACAACGACGCAAATAGATGCGCGTTCCGCCCGCTACCTGGTCCAGAAAACTACCCCAGTTTTTAGCAATCGCCTGAATATCAGCAGATAGCGCCTTTGGCAACGGCACAGCCAGATCCTCTTTGGCAAGGGACGCACCGCCTGCGGTGCCTACACTGGGCATAGCCTGCATTGGCACGCCGTTTTCCAGCTTATGCTCAATGGTATACAGCCTATCGTGAATTGCATCAAGATCCTGCTCCATCTCTGGCTTGCATAGCTTGATGATTGCAATTTCAATTAATATACGCTTTTGTGTAGCATAACGAATCTGGTTGCTCAGCTCTGAAAAAATGCGAATGTATCGAACCAGCACTTCCGGCTGAAGAATACGTGCCTCTTCCTGCAATGCAACCAAATTGTCCTTCGAAATTTCCAAGACCTCTTCCATGTTATCCGAGCTCTGAAGAAGGAGCAGATTGCGCATATACCAGGTGAAGTCATTGACCATTTGGCCAAGCTCTCTTCCTTCATTCACCAAATCGTCCAAGGTCATAATTGCCCCAGGAATGTTATGGTCAATAATCTGTCGGAGCAATTTAGAGAATACCTCTGTATCAACTGCGCCAAGAACTTCTAAGACATTCTCATATGTGAGTGTCTCGCCCAAATGAAACGCAATACACTGATCCAAAAGGCTGAGTGCATCTCGCATAGAACCATCTCCTGCCTTCGCTACGTAACGGATAGCGCGCTCTTCGACCTCAACACCCTCTTGCTGCATCAAATCAGTAAGTCGCGCCGCAATGGTATCAATGGAAATGCGATGAAAATCATATCTTTGGCAACGAGACAAAATGGTAATCGGAATCTTGTGTGCCTCTGTGGTCGCAAGAACGAAAATAACATACGCAGGCGGCTCTTCCAAAGTTTTTAACAGTGCATTGAACGCACCTGTCGAAAGCATGTGTACCTCATCGATGATATAGACCTTGTAACGGCCTTCCGTCGGACGATATTCTACCTCTTCGCGAATCTGACGAATATTATCAACACCATTGTTGGAAGCCGCGTCAATTTCGATGACATTCATGGAGCTTCCAGCCGCAATCGCTTTACAGCTAGGGCACTCTCCACATGGGCTTCCATCCACAGGATGCTCGCAATTTACTGTTTTTGCAAAAATCTTCGCAACTGTCGTTTTTCCAGTTCCTCTTGTTCCGCAAAACAGATATGCATGGCCAATTCTGTCCGCCTTCACCTGGTTTTTCAAGGTAGTTACAATATGATCTTGTCCTTTTACATCGCCAAATTCCTGTGGTCGGAATTTACGGTACAACGCTGTGTATGACATTTACTAATCTCCAAAACAGATTCCTGTTCTTTTTGCTTCCTTAATCATCTGGCTCTTTGGATCTACCATCTTTAGCTTGCCAGCTACTTCACCAAGTGGAACACGCTTGGTTTTATCGTTGATCATGGCAATCATTACGCCATAGTCCTGATCCATAATTGCCTCTGCCGCTGCAGATCCAAGTCTTGTACAAAGCACACGGTCATATGGGCATGGGCTTCCGCCTCTTTGGGTATGGCCAGGAACCGCTACTCGCACCTCTGTTCCAAGGCGCTCCTCAATCTGCGCCGCAACCTCATAGGAAACCGATGGATACTTTCGCTCTGCAAGTTTTTCCTTCAATTCCTTCTTTGGCAGTGCCGCATTTTCCTTAGAGATTGCACCTTCTGCCACTGCAAGAATCGTGAATCCCTTTCCATCTTTTGTTCGCTTTCCAATTGCCTCAACCACCTTATCAATGTCGTAAGGAATCTCTGGCAAAAGAATAATATCTGCTCCGCCTGCAATTCCAGCATATAAGGTTAGCCAGCCAACCTTATGTCCCATTACCTCGACAATAAACACACGATTGTGTGAAGCCGCTGTGGTGTGAATACAATCAATTGCATCGGTAGCAATGTTAATAGCACTCTGGAAACCAAAGGTAACATCTGTGCCATAGATATCATTATCGATAGTCTTAGGGAGATGAATAATGTTAAGTCCTTCCTCTCGCAAGAGATTGGCTGTCTTCTGTGTTCCATTACCGCCCAAAATCACAAGGCAATCAAGGTTTAACTTGTAATAGGTCTGCTTCATTGCCTCAACCTTATCCAAGCCATTTTCATCTGGAACGCGCATGAGTTTAAATGGCTGACGGCTTGACCCAAGAATGGTTCCACCCTTTGTCAAAATTCCCGAGAAATCGGCCGAGGTCAAAAGACGATAATTTCCATAAATCAGCCCCTTGTAGCCATTCTCGAATCCGTACACTTCGAGTTCATCCACATTGTGCGATAAACCCTTTACTACGCCTCGCATAGCTGCATTCAACGCCTGACAATCTCCACCACTTGTTAACATACCAATTCTTAACATAAGTAATCCCCCCAAGTCATGTTATTTTATTTCCCCAAGCGAGCGATTATACGCCCTCCTTTTGTTACTACTTTAAGAAACCGCTGATGATTTTCTCTTCTGCTTCTTCTTCCGTAAGGCCAAGCGACATAAGCTTAATCAGCTGCTCTCCTGCGATTTTACCAATTGCAGCTTCATGTACGAGCGCTGCGTCTACATGGTTTGCATCCAATCTTGGAATTGCAATCACACGCGCCTTGTCCATGATAATCGCATCACATTCCGCATGGCCGCGGCATTCACAATTTCCTACGATTGCAGCATTAAAGGTCTGTACAGACTCATCCTTTGCAACCGAACGCGAAATGACATCTGCCGTTGCGCCTTCCCCATTTAGATTGACCTCATATACACTGTCCGCAATCTGTGCACCATGTGTCATAAGACGCTCTCTAACGATAAAGGTTGCGCCAGCCTCAACATCAGCAGTCGTAGTACGAACTGTCGAATCAACACCCTTAATCTGCACCATTTCCATTTCCACATAGGATCCTTCGCCGCAGTGAACCTCAGTCCCTGGATTCATAATACGCTTTCCAGTTCCTTCTCCCGCGCCATAATGCTTTTCCACATATTTTACGCGCGAATTCTTTCCCACGAAAAAGCGATGGATTCCATCGTGCTTTGAGTCCTTGTCACCACTGTTGTGAATTCCACATCCAGCTACGATAACAACATCGCAGTCGTCGCCAATATAAAAATCGTTATATACCATCTCTGTATGACCGCTTTCGCTAAGAACAACAGGGATATGTACGCTCTCTTTCTTTGTTCCGTCCTTGATACGAATATCAATTCCGGTTCCATCTTCCTTGGACACAATATCGATATGCTCTGTTGTGTTGCGTCCAGCAAGGCCGCCATTTGCACGAATGTTATACGCACCCTGTGGCACCTCATGAAGATCTGCTACTTCTTCCAATAATTGCTTTTGAATTGCGTCTAACATTACTTACCTCCCTCGACCTTTGCACATGAACTCACTGCCGCCGGTGTGCCAAGAAGGTTCGGAAGAATGACTTCCTTTGGTCCCTGCTCTGCCACTTTTCCATCTCGAAGCACTACAATTTCATCTGCAATATTTAGAATTCTCTCCTGATGAGAGATAATAAGTACCGTTCCTTGGATGCTCTCCCTGATTCCTTCAAATACCTCAATCAAATCCTGGAAACTCCACAAATCGATGCCAGCTTCAGGTCCATCAAAAATCGACATCTTGGTTCCGCGCGCAAGTACCGTTGCAATCTCAATTCGCTTAAGCTCTCCACCCGAAAGGCTTGCATTTACTTCACGATTGATATAATCCTTTGCGCAAAGTCCAACCTTCGACAAGTACTCACATGCATCTGCCGCGGAAAGATTGGTTCCCGATGCCAAACGAAGCAAGTCAAGTACCTGAATGCCCTTAAATCGTACTGGCTGCTGGAAGGCAAAACTAATACCACGCTTTGCACGCTCTGTAATACTTAGCTCTGTTACATCCTCTCCGTCAAAAATGATAGAACCAGAGGTTGGCTTTTCAATACCCATAATCAATTTGGCCAATGTGGATTTTCCTCCACCATTTGGACCCGTAATTACCACAAACTTACCATCGTCAATGGTCAAATCCAAGCCTTTAATAATTTCCTTGCTTCCCTTCTCGTCATCGACGCCAAAGGTTAAGTTTTTAATCTCTAACATATCTATACTTCCTTCTTTTTGCGCATTGCCCACACCGGGCAAAGGCGATACATTTCAATTACATCTTACGAGAAATATCCAGGCACTTTGTCATTGCCTCGAATACTGCACTTCGCATTCCTTTTTCCTCAAGCACACGTACTGCCTGAATGGTGGTGCCTCCAGGGCTACACACCTTATCCTTTAGCACACCTGGATGCTCTCCTGTTTCGAGCACCATCTTGGCGCTTCCAAGAACCGCTTGAGCCGCAAAGGTATAGGCCTGTGCTCTTGGCATTCCACCTGCAACTGCTGCATCAGCCATCGCCTCAATGAACATATAAACATATGCTGGTGAACTTCCACTAACTGCTGTCACGACATCCATAAGATGCTCTGCCACAATTTCCGTCTTGGTAAAGCCGCTGCATAAATCTGCAAGCATTGCCACTTCATTCAATGTCAATTCGCCATTCACACACATTCCCATCATGCCTTCTCCCACCTGTGCAGGAGTATTTGGCATCGTGCGAACCAGCTTATGTTTGCCACCAAACTGCTCATCCAGCCAAGCCAGCGTCTTGCCAGGTGCCATGGAAATAATAATAGCATCCGCCTTTACATAATCCTTAATTTGCGCAATCACCTCTGGATAAAACTGAGGCTTTACCGCCAAAAAGAGTACATCTGCGCCGGCAGCAACCTTGGTATTATCCGAAGTTGCCTCAACACCATACTCTTTCCCCTTCTTCTCTGCCGTTGCCGCAGACTTGGTAGAAATCATAATGTCTGAAGCCTGCGCTTTTCCTGAAGCTAAAATGCCCTTTAGTATTGCGGAGCCCATGTTACCGCATCCTACAAATCCGATTTTCATGCTCTGTGTTCCTTTCTATGCTTGAGCGCCGGCACCGTTCCCATTGTTGCCACCATTTCCACCATTGCCACGCCCATGTCTACGACGTCTACGATGCTTTGATGCACCACCCTCTAAGCCGTTGCTCTCGCGTAGCGCCTGGAGCACTTCCTGATTGGACTTCTGCCCTGGCGTAAGAGCCTCGGAAGCTGGAGTGCTTGCCTTTTCTCTTCCGCCACCGGCTGGCTTTCCACCATTGTTACCACGTCCGCCACCATTTCCGCGGCCACCATTTCCATTCTTGCTGCCATTTCCTCGTCCGCTATTTTCTTGGCGTCCACCTTCACCTCGACCACCGTTGCCTCCACGAGAACGCTTGCCCTCGTCGCGCTTGCCGGTCTCTTCTTCCTCACTGCGCTCGCGCTGTGGTCGCTCCTTTTTGCGTCCAATATAGACATTCCACTTGGTGTATGCTTCCTGCGCACTTCTTGAGCGAAGAACCTCGGTCTTTTCTTCCCCTACAATATCTACGATGGTGTAGGTGCCGCGGTCATACAAAAACTCAGCAACCTTTCCCTCTAATTCCTTATGTCCAAGGGTAAATGCCTTTAGGTTATCTTCCTGACTTTCTTGCTTTTGTCCCTTGCCCTGTGTATTTGGCTGTGCCATACTAACTCCTCTTTCCACGCAACACAAATTCAATTGCGTCCTTCAGCTTTAAATCCTTCTCCAAATCCAAATTTGGATCCTGCTCCATCGCTTCCGCTTCCTCAAATGTGAACATCTCACGAAGCACCATCTGATGGTCCTTTACCGGAATGTAGCAGACCTCTTCCTTCGCAAAAACAGGGCGCAACACATAATAGGATGCCTGCTCTGTTTTACTTACGGTCAAGGTGGTTATATTCTCCACTTGGCATACGCCAAGAGTCTCACTATAGATAAAATCTTTCTTCTGGAACATGACTCCCTCCACGCCCATGACCATAGTTGGCCACACTATGCTTTATTCTATCACAAAACGCCCATTCTGCCAATGTCTTTATCCCCCGAAAACTCAACAAAAAAGCCTATTCCCACGGCACCGGAATAGGCTTTTTTCACAATCATTATTTTTTATTTTGGATTTCGAATTTATAGCAGAATCATTAGTCCTTAAAAAGGTCAGTTGAGTAGTAGCGGTCTCCACTATCTGGAAGAAGTGCAACAATGGTCTTTCCCTTGTTCTCAGGTCTCTTTGCAAGCTCAATTGCAGCCTTCACTGCCGCACCTGCAGAAATACCTACCTGTACACCCTCTGAGGTTGCAACAAGCTTGCTGTACTCAAAGGCATCCTCATTTGCAACTGGAATAATTTCATCGTAAATTGCTGTATTCAACACTTCTGGAACAAAGCCTGCGCCGATTCCCTGAATCTTATGTGCACCTGCAACACCAGTTGATAATACAGCAGAAGTTGCTGGCTCAACTGCAACAGCCTTAACCTCTGGCTTCTTTGACTTTAAGAACTCGCCTACACCTGTGATTGTTCCACCGGTACCTACACCTGCAACGAAAATATCTACTTCCCCTTCGGTATCCTCCCAGATTTCAGGTCCAGTTGTCTTACGATGTGCTGCTGGATTTGCTGGATTTACGAACTGGCCTGCGATGATGCTACCAGGAATTTCTTTCTGAAGCTCCTCTGCCTTTGCAATCGCACCCTTCATTCCTTTGGTTCCATCAGAGAGCACAAGCTCTGCACCATAGGCCTTAATAATATTACGACGTTCCACACTCATTGTCTCCGGGAGAACAATAATGAGGCGGTATCCCTTTGCTGCTGCGATAGAAGCAAGACCAATACCTGTATTACCAGAGGTTGGCTCAATGATAGTTCCTCCTGGCTGGAGTTTTCCGTCCGCCTCTGCCTGTGCAATAATTTCATATGCCACACGATCCTTCACAGATCCAGCTGGATTTAAATACTCAAGTTTTAACAAAAGTCTTGCTTCCAATCCCAGTTTCTTCTCGATTCCTGACGCCTCAAGAAGTGGTGTCTTTCCAATCAACTCTGTTGCGCTCTTATAAATCTTTCCCATTTTTCTTTCCTCTTTTCTTTTTCTCTTTCTTTGCTTTGTATTATAGCATATCTCTGTATTCCTAGCAACTTAATAGGAATTGCTTGATATGGTTACTATACTCCTTAATTCCTACTATGTCAATATGAATTTAGATATTTTTTTAAATTCAAGAAAAAAGGATGTAGCACGCTACATCCTTTTTCCGCTAAATAAAATAATTTCCATTCTTTTCACTTTGCCAATCCAAAAGGTCTTGAATCGTAATATGATCCACAACCCCATTGATAGCCTCATTTAATTTTTTCCAAACCGGATAGGTTGGACACGCGGCCATACGCTCGCAAACAGGCGCTCCTTCTTCCACACACGCTACCGGCGATAAATCCCCCTCCGTCAAGCGAAGCACCATCCCAACGGTGTACTCAGAAGCGCTCTTACGAAGGCTATATCCGCCCTGTGCGCCTCGTACACTATTCACATATCCTGCCTTATTGAGCACCGAAATAATCTGTTCCAGATACTTCTCTGAAATATTCTGATTCGCTGCAATATCCTTAAGACTCATTGGATTTCCTGTTTGATTCATAGCAAGCTCCACCATCATACGCAGAGCATATCTTCCTTTTGTCGATATTTTCATACCATTCCCTCTTAATTCTAGCCTAATTTATTATGTCTCTTAATTCCTAGTAATATAGTATAAATTCAGGATAATGCTTTGTCAATCACTTGCAATACGCAATTACAGACTCTGCATCTGTTGGATAAAGATACACCACGGTTATCCCTTCTGTATCCAAGCCTTCATAATCCATATCTGCATACAAGACAAGACTCCATTCAAACTCTACTACATCCGAATACAGGCGATTGTCCGTAAGACTTGCCCCCTTAGCAACGCGATAAATCTCTTCACTGCTTCCCTGTCCTTCAGAGTACCAGCCCTCAACATCAATCGCACCGTTTGCCACCGCTATTGGGTCTCCATGCACATTGCCAAAAGAAAGCACATGGTCCTCATAATCATAGATAACGGATGCGTACAAGGATTCTACTCCTGTTGGCCCGGTTACCAAAAGTTCTTGCTCTCCATCTCGATCAAAATCATACACCAGAAAATAACAGTCATTGTCAAATCCGTATTCTCCATCTACTTTGTAGCGTTGGTCCAACAAAAGATTTCGGTAAACATCTATAGCTCTTTGTTCATTTTCCAACTGCTCAGCAGTCGATTCCTGCACCTTTGTCTCTGGCACTTCCTGCCCGCTCATGGGTCCCGCCTCCACTTCTCTGTGGACGCGAATTGTATGAATTCCAAAAGCAATTAGAACCACTGCCAACACAAGCAATGTTACCTTTAAGGTTGTAATTAGTCCTTTTTTCATTTACCGCCCCTCTAAACATTTTATTTATTCAGGATTTAATTTTATAAATCACCTTTAAATTTGCATATCATTTCATTGGTCAAGCTAAAATCATCCAACTCTATATGGATATCTTCGCGCCTTACCCACTCTGCAACAGACAATTCTTCTGCATCCATAGAAATCGTCTCATCCCCATCTAGTTCGCAGAAATAACCCATAAGTAACGTGTCTGTCATCCCCCATGGCTGTGACTTATAGTAGGTGATATTTTTGACACGCACACCCGTTTCTTCTAGCACTTCTCTTGCAACCGTTTCTTCTACTGTCTCGCCAATCTCGGTAAATCCTGCAATGAGCGCATAATTTCGATATGCGCCACCCTGATATTTGGTAAGCAGTATCTGATCTTCATTCGTGACCGCAACAATAACCGCAGGATTGATTCTTGGATAAACAGTGTTGCCACAGCTGCACACCAAGGAGCGTTCTTGGGTTCCCGGTTGCAAAGGCTGCCCACATCTTCCGCAAAATCGATTGCTCTCATACCAACTGATTAGATGCCACGCCGTCAGAGCCGCAAATGTCATTTCCTTAGGCCCTAGTTTTCGCAAATCTCCCTTTGAGATATATGTTAACTCAAGATTTAACTCTTCAGTTTCTGCATTCCTACGCCAAAACAGACTATGCCCATCGAGACGAAGCAAATATTGGAGGTCTGCATGTGGCCCCTTCGTGAGTTCCTTATACATCCAGAAGGAAAATGAATCGCCATTCCCCTTTACGCCAAGCTTGCCTTGATGGAAAAAGAGAACATAGTCATCCTCTTCCACCTCATATTTCCCGAATTGATTCTCCAATTTATGTGGAGCAATGTCCTGAATCATTTCCTATCCTCTTTTCTCTAAACAAATGGATTGAAAAAGCGATTGCCATCTGCGTATGTCACGACAAGTGCCAAAACCATAAGCAAAACAGTAAATATAATCACGATATAATCTGTCGCCGCCAACTTCCTTGCCATGTACCAAGTACGTTTTTTATGCTTTCCAAAGCCACGAAGTTCCATTGCGTTACTTATGGTATCAATTCTTCCCATACTCGAGAAAATCAACGGAAAAATAATTGCCACCGTGTTACGAATACGCTCACCCATCTTTGCCTTATCCGACATCTCAATACCTCGGGCTTCCTGTGCATTTTTGATCTTTCGATAATCGTCCTGCACATCAGGAATATAACGCAGTGCAATGGCAATGGAGTAGCCCACATTATAGCTAATGCCAATGCGATTGAGCGAAGCCGCAAACTCAGAAGGATTCGTCGTTACAATAAAAATAAATACCGACGGAACGATTGTAAAATACTTAAGCAAAATATTGCACTCGTAGAACAACTGCTCTGCAGTCAGCGCATATTTGCCAGACATGCCAAAGAGCACTGTCCTTGTCCCATAAATCAAGCTTCCTTGCCCAGGAGAGAATACATAGATGGCAACAATATTGATCAGCATAAATAGCATGACAAGCTTAAATACTGCACCAACCTGCCTCCAATCTGTTTTTGACATAGCAAAAAGCGAAAGGCTAATAAGAAACATCACGCCAAGAACACGCGTATCATAGGTAAGCATACAGGTCACAGACCAGCATAGGAAAAATAACAGCTTTGTCACGCCACAAAGGCGATCCATCCAGGTATCCTTTTGTTCATAACTAAGTAATTTGGCCATTATCTCACCGTCCTTTCAAACTGAATAAAACGGTCCACGAATTCGGATGGTGTCGCAATCTCACATGCCACAGCCAAATCATAGAGCGATGTTTTCTTAAGATATGCCTTTTCACTTAAGGTGTCGTTGGTCAAAACTGCAGCTGGCGTATCAATCGCAAGAAGACGTCCATCTGCAACCACAAGGGTACGGCTAGCATACTCCAACATAAGATGCATATCATGTGTAATCATTACAATGGTAATTCCACGGGTTTCGTTGAGTTCCTTCAAGAACTCCATTATCTCAGTATAATGGCGATAGTCCTGTCCTGCCGTTGGTTCATCCAAAATCAGTATCTCTGGCTCCATAATAAGAACCGATGCAATGGTAACACGTTTCTTCTGCCCAAAACTCAAAGCAGAAATCGGCCAATTTCGGAAAGGATACAGCCCGCAAATACGCAGTGTTTTTTCTACGCGTTCCTTAATCTCTGCTTCTGGCACACCTCTTACCTTAAGTCCCAATGCCACCTCATCAAAAATCATAGGCTTACTAATCATCTGATTCGGATTTTGCATTACAAGTCCAATATGCTCACCACGCTCCTTAATAGACAGAGGCGCAATATCAGATCCATGCAAATATATTTTTCCTGCATTTGGCTTAAGAAATCCACAAATCAAATTGGACAACGTCGTTTTTCCAGCGCCATTTTTTCCGACAATGCTTAGCATCTCTCCCCTATGCACAGAAAAATTGATATCCGTAAGCACAGGCTCTTTTTCTGTATAAGAAAAGTCTAGGTTTTCCACGCGCAACACCTCTTCCTCGTTCGGAACGAACCGTTTTGGTGCTGTGCTCGCGAACCACGATTGCACTTTCCCTACATATGGCTGCAGATTCATAGATTCAACATGCTGCGGATGATCTTCTGGCGCAATGGTACACCCTGCATGCTTAAGCGCGGTAACATAGAGAGGCTCACGAATTCCTTCCTGCTCTAAAACATCGCTACAGAGCAATTCATCTGGGCTGCAATCTGCTACAATCTTTCCATCTCCAACCACGACAACGCGGTCCACATCTTTATATAACACATCCTCGAGGCGATGCTCGATGATGATTACGGTCTTATTCTCTTTTGCACAGATTTCATCGATCAATGCAATGGTGCGCTTACCAGTGGCAGGGTCCAAATTAGCCAATGATTCATCAAATAGCAGAATCTCCACATCATCAACCATAACTCCAGCCATAGATACGCGCTGTTTCTGCCCACCAGACAACTCTGACGGTGAATGATCAAGCAAGCTTTTCACATCTACAAGCTTTGCCACTTCCTCGACCTTTTGATGCATCTCTTGCTGCTCTACCAGGTCGTTTTCTAATACGAATGCAATGTCCTCTGCAACGGTAAGTCCAATAAACTGGCCATCGGTATCCTGAAGCACAGTACCTACCATCTTAGACAAGCCAAAAATCCCGAGATTCTTTGCCTCTTTTCCCTGAACAGTCAGGCTTCCCTCAACATCTCCCGTATACGAAAAAGGGACCAATCCGTTGATACAGTTTGCAAGTGTTGACTTGCCTGATCCAGATGGTCCTACAATTAAAACCTTCTCACCGGGATATATTGCTAAATTAATATCCCGGAGAGTTGGCTCAACCTGTGATCGATATTTAAAAGTATAATCTTTAAATTCAATAATAGGTGTCATTTGTTTTCCTTAATTAGTCTTCCTTTGATAAGCTAGATGACTTTGCACCAATCTTTGCATAAGCAGCAGAAAGTAAGGTGCCAAGAATTGCTATGGTAATCACATTGAGTAAGCATGCAACTGCACCCTGTGCGAACACCTTGTTTGCTGGCTCTGCGTAAATTACAATGTCAAGCACTGGAGCTACAAGAATCCAAGCTACTGCATTTGCAACTACCTGAACTAGGTTAAAGAGGCCAATCTGCTTTGCACCAAATCCACCTTCGGTGATCTTGAATTTCTTAGCAAACAAGCCAAGGGCAATACCAAAAACTGCCTCTGGAATTACCCAGCTCCACCATACAGATCCGTAGAAAAGAGCATCGCCAAGTGCGTGTCCAAGGAAACCAACTACACAGCCTACTACTGGTCCGAATACCGCTGCTAAAAATGCAAGAAGTGCTGCTCTTACCTGAAGTGCAGTATTTGGAACAAAAAATACTGGAATCTGTGTCTCTGTAAGCACTACGAAAAGAGCAGTTCCAATACCAGTTGCAACAACTTCCTTAATTCCGAATTTCTTCATAACTAAAAATCCTCCGATTCATATTAAGATACCCCAATTATATAAAGAATGCCCTAGAAGGTCAACCTTTCTAGGGCTATTCATAGTATTTCTATATGCTTTTACTTTTGCTCTGTCTGAGCCATTTTCTCATCCTCGGCTTTAACCACTCGCTCACTCTTATGTGGCCACTTTTCATTCACCACACGGGAGAACTTACGAACCACACAAAGAATAGCAATGGCCAGAACTGACAAGAAAATGTCCGATGGCTCTTCGGTAGACATGATCATATGTCTTGCCACAAGGAAAATGACGATTTCAATCACATTATCCGTGCTTGGCTTACAGAGAAGCTTCATAAACTCAATGCCCACAACCAGGTTAAATACCTGTCCCAGGAAATGCAAAAACGCCTCTGTTGATGAGCCATGTGCCATAGCCATTACACCGCTTGGCAAGTAAAGAACCACACAAATAATAAGAGAAATACCAACCCCAATCGCAACAAGTGTCTCTAAAATATCACATAGATGCTGAATTGCTTTTCGAATTTTATCCCACATACTTTATACCCTCCTATTTTACCACATTTGCTCATGGGCTCTTTTTCTGCGAAGCAAAAAAGAGCGTCTCGCTTCGAATTCAAAACTCCAAACGGTAACTCCACAGTTAGCTCTGCTCAGGCGACCTCACGTCACATAAGAGCTTCTACTTAAGGCTGCTGTATTCCTACCCTGACCTGGTTCGTAGATTCCTATTGCGCAAGACCCAAACGTCAACACCACTTGCGAAGGCCAGCTTCACAGCCAAAACCCTCTACGAGACATCACCCCGACTAAAGCGGATTGTCGGTACAAGGAACCGCTAGCTCCCCGGCTGCTCGAGACATAAGTATACCTTGAACCCGCGCAACTGTCAATCGCAACCCGCGCCCAATTTATCTCACTTTCGCGCAGAATTCTACTCTGCCTTTTTCTTAGCTGCACGCAGCTCTTTGAAAAACTGGGAGAGCATAGCAGAGCACTCTTCCTCACAAACCCCTTGCACCATTTCAACCTGGTGATTAAACTCCTTCATCTGAAGAAGGTTGATAATAGAACCTGCGCAGCCTGCCTTTGGATTCATACTGGCCACAACCACCTTTCCCATGCGACATTGCACAATGGCTCCAGCGCACATCTGACAAGGCTCCAGGGTTACATACATGGTACAATCCTCCAGACGCCAATCCCCCGTCTTCTTGCTGGCTTTTTTAATCGCCGCTAGTTCTGCATGGGCAAGGGTATT
>JAZQQA010000089.1:0-3579 GCA_045628825.1 Agathobacter sp. | reverse complement strand
GAAGGCGGAGGAGAAAGCGAAGATGAATCTACAGCACCAGTAGCTACAGAACCAGCATCTACAGAACCAACGCCTGCAGTGACAAAGGTTCATGTATTCGAACTGTACACCGTAGAGGGTCACTTCAATGGAAGCTTTACGACCTTATCGAAAGATGATGCAGCAAGCCCAGCTGACATTGGTACCTACACCTTGAAGGGTCTGAATGTCGGCAACTATTTGTTGGAAGAGACCAAGGCACCTACTGGCTACAACGATTTGGCAGAGGATATCCTTTTTGCCATTACAAAGCTGGATGCAGATACTGCCATGACAGAGACCTATAAGGCATTCAAGCAAATCGATGGAACAGTCAATAGAACCGGTGTGGTTGAAATTGATGTATTGAACTTTAAAGGCTTTACACTTCCAAGTACCGGTGGTGTTGGAACCAACCTATTCATTATCTTTGGCATATGCGTCATGAGCGGTGTTATTTTCATCGCAGTGGCACAGCGCAAGAGGAGAATGAGACAGTAAAAAGTAGAAATATAATAAAAATGTATTAGAGGCAAAAGGAGCAACGAAAAAGTTGCTCCTTTTTCTAATTCTGTAACGATTTTGTAACAGGAACTTTGGTACTATACACATAATAGAAAAGTAGCATAGTGCGTGGAGGTATCGAATTATGCTTAGAGAGAGTAAAAAAACTAGAAAAGCAATATCACTTGGAATGGCGGTTTTGTGCGCTTTTGCAGCAATTCCAATGACATTTTCGAATGCAGTGCGTGTGGAAGCAGCAGAGTTACAGGCAAAGGTAGTATCAAAGCCTGCAAACTATACACCAACACAGATTGTGAACGGAGATTTTAGTATCCATCCAGGTGTTCCATTTAAAGTAGGGACAACTTCTTATGCAACAGGTGTTTCCTCGGCTGTGGGAAATGGTACACGTGTTACTAGCATCACTTGGAATGGTGTAGGAGCAGGTTGGAATACCACAGATCAGAAAATCTATTATGGTTCTATGTTTGAGTATGTTACATACCCATCAGGATCTTCAACCTCTCTTGCATGGAGTTCCTATAGTAATAAGTTTAGTACCCCTTATGGGGCCTGTGTAGAGATGAACTCCTATGTATCAGGAACCCTTTTCCAGGATCTTGGTACGGTAGGCGGTGATGTTATCCGATGGACCCTGGACCATACAGCAAGAACTCCTGCTGGAGATGCAACGCAGAACATGCTGGTACAAATTGGTGCCCCTGTCTACGTCAACAGTGTTATGCAGTATCCAACCTTTGATACATCTTCTAATGATACAGCAGGAAAAACGATTAGCAACAATATTGAGGCAACAAGCTCCGCAATTTATAAAAATACAGGCGTTACCAATGGTTCCCTGAATTGTGGTTACTATAAAAAGGGAGAGTTGGACAAACTCTCCGTTACACAGGCAGAAAGTACAAAGTGGTATACCTGTGCTGGTATCTATGTTGTTCCAGAAAATCAGAAGGTTACCAGATTTGCTTTCCAAAGCTTATCAAATACTCCTACTGCAGGTAACATGCTGGACAATATTACCTTCTCAACTCTGATTGGTAACTTGGCAGCAAAATCCTTTACCAATGGTAATGTAAAAATTTCAGGTTACTGGGGTGAGACTGATCCAACCAAGAAACTTATGATTATGCTGGACGGACTTCCTTATGCAGTTGATATGGCATCCGTTACCGGTAACTATTTCGAAGTAGAAATTCCTGCAAGTGTCGTTGGTGTTGCCGAAATCGCAGAGGTATATCATCAGGATTATCCAAGTGCAGCCAAGGATGTTGAGATTTTAAAGTACGTGAACTACGATGCAGGCAATCTGAGCAACATTCAGCTCTCAGATGAAGACAAGGAACTGATCTCCACTGGAAAAAGAGTTGTTGGAATGTACAATCCAGATCGTCCAGACGATCCTGTAACGAAAGAAAGTTATTCGAGTCTTGATATCGCACTGAATAGCGCAGATGACAAGATTAGTGTCTACAACCTGGCAGAAGTGACCTATGTAGAACATATGGTAGAAGGCGTGCCTGTTGGAAAATATCAGGTGGCTTGGAATAAGGCAGTGTTGGATTGGCTGACCGCCCAAAGAGCAAATGGAAACTATACTTCAGCGGCCTATGATGATCCTCTTTCCTTTGGTGCTGCCACAACAGAAAGTCAGCGTGCAAAGTTCTATAAGGATTTACTGAGTAACGCTGGAAATATCACACCGCAGTTGACTGCGGTGACAGGTGGTACAACGGATGAAGCGAAGCTTATTTTATCCTATGATAAACTTCCGTTTGGTATTTATGCAGCGGTTGGAACTGACGAGGACAGAGTGCCTTATGCACCACTTGTGGTTAGTATCGTTCCAGAAAAGAATGGCCCAAGTGGTAGCTACTATGTAAAGTACAATTATGCAGCGACCTTGAAGGATGCTTCTGCAACCATCGATAAGCACATCAACGGAGAGGATGATATCACAGTTGCAGTTGGGGATATCGTTGACTTTACTATCGAAGCAACCCTTCCACTTGCGAAAGCAAAGGTCACCCTTAAAGCGGATGGTACTTCAAACGGTGATCCATATAAGCTACAGATTACCGATGATATGAACAAAGCATTTGCATTCGTAGATGCAAATGATGATAAAACAATCGATAGCAAAGATCTTACCATTGAGTATGTCTATGAAGATGGTGGGGAAAAGAAAGCACCTCTTTCTCCAGACACCGTTACCTACTATGAATTGGCAGAAAAAGAATATGCAGGTGCAGATGGAACCGAGATTGATGATGAAAATCAGACAAGTTTTACCAATGATGTTAAATACAAATCCGAACTCGATGGTTATAAGGCGGTAGTGAAGGAAGGACCAATTTATAAGATTTCTACCATTACTTCCGTGTCTGGCCAAGACGGCAAGTTCGTCATTGACTTTAATGTTCCAGCATTGAAGGCATGGCTGAAGCAGGACACAACACCATCTGCCATTAAGAAGATCATCATCAGCTACAAGGCCAAGGTAACCGATCAGGTGCAGGTCAACAGTGATGGCAACATCAATACCGCTACCCTGTCAACAGATTCTGACGATCCGATTTCATCCGTTGCAAAAGCCTATACTTACGGTATGAAGGTAGTCAAAATCGATGGTGAGACATTAGGAAATGAGAATCCTGACAGACTTCCAGGTGCACAGTTCAAACTCTACAAAGAGAAGACCGTGTATGACGAAGAGAAAAAGACAGATGTACCAGTGGTGTATGACACTATGGCAGACGTACCAGCAGAGTACAAAAACAAAGAGAACTACTATCTGTTAGAGTTGGAAGAAGCGACAAAACCATCTGCTGGCGCAGGATCAGGCGAAGGTTCAAGCGAACCGTCGAGTGAAGCGTCAAGTGAAGGTGGGGGGCCAGCGGCTCAGTCTGAAGATGAATCTGAAGGCGGAGGAGAAAGCGAAGATGAATCTACAGCACCAGTAGCTACAGAACCAGCATCTACAGAACCAACGCCTGCAGTGACAAAGGTTCATGTATTCGAACTGTACACCGTAGAGGG
>JAZQQA010000088.1:0-3708 GCA_045628825.1 Agathobacter sp. | reverse complement strand
CTGGTGAACAATGAATTGCTAGAAGAGATTCCACGTTATGTAAATTCATTTTTCGCACAATCTGAAATACTTGCTCGCTCATTACTTATCTCTCCAATCCTCTTCTGTATGCTTCGCGTTAGTCTTATCTAACCCTAGTTAAATATAACTAATCCAAATCAAAAAGTCAACACTTTTTTCCATTTTTTTATACATAAAAAAGAGACCTGTTAAAACAGGTCTCTTGCATAAATAAAATCAATTAACTTTATCGTTTGCCATTGGCTTTTGCTTGGAATCTTTCGCAGTCAATGATGAACCTTTCATGAGTTCCTTCTCCTATAAGTCCAGCCTCATCATAAGCCTTCACGGAAAAGGTAAGAGCTCTTCCATTGATTTCCATAAGCTCCGTCTCGCAAGTTACTTTCATACCAAGTGGCGTTGCCGATACATGCTTTACGTTCATCATGGTACCAACAGTTCCTTGTCCCTCTTCTAGGTCAGGTGCAACACTTTCCCAAGCGGTACGCTCCATAAGCGCTATCATGGCTGGAGTCGCAAACACATCAAGCGTTCCACTTCCCATAGACTTCGCAGACAGCTCCTCTGTTACAACGATTTCTTTCTTCCCTTTTATTCCTACGTTTATCATTCCACTTTGCCTCATATAATTTCTTTATTATTTTGATATTATACTAAATAAATATTATAATCTTGTGTCCCAGCGACCGCACCATACATTTTCAGAAGGTGTTCCCTTAAATTCACTGTCTCCACAAATCTTATCTATCATGACCTTAATAGTATCTGGAGTATCCATGTAACAGTTAACATAAGTACGGCTCATGGTTAAATCAATAAGATAATTAGGAAGGTAAAGAGAAATAAAGGCCGTAGGAACCTGTGAAACATACCAAGGCTGATCAATTGGAAGAGACCACTTTAATCGCATTGTGTTGTACTGCGCAAAGCCAACCTGATCAATGAATACCAAAACAGCATCCGTATCCTTAGTAAATTCATCCATTTTACCCTTTGATGAAAAATCATCTCCATCAACAACTTCAAATCCTCTATTTCTAAGTTCTGTAAAGATTTGTTCCTTTGCAGGGCTTGCCAGCTTAACAAGCTGCCCAGCAATAACAGCGCCATCTCCTTCGAGGAAAATGACTCTAAGCCGCTTATGGGTCTTTGGATTGATTGGAAGCATGTTCTGAGTGTCCTTAACAAGAGTGATGTATTTATCCGCACACTCCTGTGCAATCTTGTGATGCTTTTCACAACCAACAACAGCGAGTTCTTCCTTTGGACGGATTAATGTACCTTCCACTTGCTTCTTATGAAGACCAATAGAAGCCTTAACTCCAAGAATTCTCATTAATGCATCCTGTAAACGCTCCTCTGTAATAACACCATTCTTGTAGCCTTCCATCATATAGCCATAGTCTTCCTCAATATCATTGAAGAACAAATACATATCACAGCCAGCAGCTATGGCTGCAGGGACCTGATCCTTACGAGGCATTGCGCCAAACATACCAATCATATGCGAAGCATCTGTTACTACAAGTCCATTAAATCCAAGTTTTTCCTTTAACAGACCCGTTATCAGTTCTGGGCAAAGTGTAGCAGGAAGGACCTCATGTGGATCTAACTCTCTGCCTGCAATTCTTGCCTGCCAAGCAGGCTGAGCAATATGACCTGCCATAACCGTTTTAACTCCTGCATCAATGAGTTCTGAATATACCTTTCCGAAGGTATTCATCCATTCCTCGCAATCCATATCGTTCACACCCATCATAAGATGCTGATCGCATTCTTCCGTTCCGTCGCCTGGGAAATGCTTCATGCAGGTAGCCATCTCACATTCTTCTGTACCCTTAAAAAATGCCTTAGCATACTTAATTGTCTCATCAGGATCATCACAAAACGCACGAGTCTGTACAATTGTGTTTCTCCAGTTATATAAAAGATCCACAATAGGTGCAAAATTCCAGTTGGATCCAATCGCCATGGCCTCAGTGCCACCTACCTTAGCGGTCATGTAGGCAACCTCTACATCCTTAGAGGCAGCAGTCGCAGCACCACAGGACACTCCTGTACCACCACCAACGCCTCCGTTACCACCCGCCTCACAGTTGGATGCAATCAATAATGGGATACGACTGTTTTCCTGAAAAGTCTTGGTCATTTCCCAAAGCTCTTCAGGTGATTTGTTTCCATATCTTAAAGCACCAGGATGATAAGTTTTTGCAACATGTTCTATACTTTCTTTACTAAAATCGTGCACCATATTAACAAATAACTGTCCTATCTTTTCTTCCACAGTCATTGATTCAATGGTATCCATGACCCATTTTACTCCCTCATCATCGAGATAAAATGGTTTTCCCTTTAAATTTACCAAAATAAATTCCCTCCTCTTTTTCAAAAAATATAATCAACGATTTCGTATCAATGGTAAAAAATACCACGCATGAAAAAACCCTCCTTGATTATTAATTAAATAATAACAAAGAGGGTTGATTTTTATTAGTATAATATTATGACTAATTTGTTTAATTTTTAGGGATACTTTATTTTGCAAGAAGCATCATAATATCGTTGCTTCTCTTCACAAACTTCGTCATTGCCTCTGGTGAAAGCTGCTGATTGCTGATACGTGCAAGGTCATAAAGCTGCTCAACAAACATTGGAATATTCTCACCATCCTTAGAATTCAGAATGTACTGAACAAGCGCATTACCTGCATTGAGAACCAAGGTCTCATCTGGTGCAAACATGCTCATGTCCATTGCGCCCATGCCGCCCATAGCGTACATCTTCATCATATCCTGCATACGTCTTCCCTGCTCAGAAACAGTAAGAACAGATGCAACCTCTGCATTCTTAAGGTTCTCAACCTTCACAATAAGCTTATCGTTGTTAAGCACAGACTTGAAAAGGTCAGTAAGGGTTGTAGTTTCTTCCTCTGAGAAGCCTTCTGCCTTATCATCCTTCATTGCCTCAGTCACATCTGCATCGATGCGGGCAAACTGATAGTCATTGTTTCTCTGCTCAAGCTGTGTAATAAAGCTTGTGTCAATGCTATGGTCAAGGATAACTGCATTCATTCCATTTTCCTTGAACATATTAATATACTGGCTCTGAAGCACTGGATCGGTTACATAGTACACAATCTTGCGTTCTGGCTCAGCTGCATCCTCAGTCTCGGTCTCAACTGCTGCGTCTGCCTCTTCTCCTTCTGGCTTCTCTACTGGAGCAAGGAGTTCAGGAAGTGTCTGGTAAGCGCCATTGATGTCCTTGAATAAGATGTAGTCATTCATCTTGTCACAGAACTTCTCATCTCTTAAGCAACCAAACTTAATGAATGGAGCAATGTCATCCCAGTACTTCTCATAGGCTTCCTTCTCGGTCTTGCACATACCAGAAAGCTTATCAGCCACCTTCTTGGTGATATACTCTTCAATCTTCTTAACAAATCCGTCATTCTGTAAAGCAGAACGAGAAACATTCAGCGGAAGATCTGGGCAATCGATTACACCCTTAAGAAGCATCAAGAACTCAGGAATAACTTCCTTGATGTTGTCTGCAATAAATACCTGGTTGTTATAAAGCTTGATGGTTCCCTCAATAGAATCATACTCTGTATTAATCTTAGGGAAGTAAAGAATTCCCTTAAGGTTAAATGGATAATCCATATTTAAATGAATCCAGAAAAGTGGCTCC
>JAZQQA010000087.1:0-5765 GCA_045628825.1 Agathobacter sp. | reverse complement strand
ATGGCATAGGTCGGATCATCCACTGACTTTTCCCTTAAAAGATTCAGGTAGGTCAATATGTATTGTTCCTGTCTACGTAATCTATCGGACGCACTGTCGAATTCATTAACATCTCGGCCCCTTAAATAGCAATAAGCTTCTTTTCCACTTAATCTTTTTACGTCACCTTGATGTAATTCCACCTTTTTATCTGGATATATGACATCCTGAAGCACAGTCACTTCTACGCCACCAACCACATCATTGAGAATTGGGATTGCCCCCATATTGATGGCCACATATCCGCTGATCGGAATATTTCCAAACAACTTACTCACTGTATCGGTTGCTCTCGTGCAGCTAAGCTTTTTCCCATCTCCATAGGAATGAGAGATGCATATCTGAGTTTCCATAGTGGTCAAGTACTTCCCGTTGATATCATACATATCTACATCCGTCATGGTATTACGGTTAATGGATATCACCGACAGATTCTGGTTCTGATCGTCAATCACCAAAAGGAACATGGCATCCGATTGTCCACCACGCTCGCCTTCCTTTGCTGTCTCTACCGGGCCATCCTTATCGATTCCCATAAGCAGATAGGTTCTTAGACGATTGTTGTAGCGATAATACTCTCCGTTGTAGAGCACATCTCCTTCTTGCCATTTTTCTGTATTGGCCTGTGCGCTTGGCACCACATACTGATTCTGATCGTATTCTTCATAAGAAACACTCGGCACAAGATTGGTCTTGTATTCCAAAATGCCAATGCCTATCACAACCATCACCAGCATTCCCGACAGGAAAAAGATGATATTATTTAATTTCTGTGATAGCCTGCGATGCCTTCTCATGACTTACCACTATCGCCACCATAATAGCTGCCATAGTAACCGCCATAATAGCCACCATAGTAACTACCATCGTAGCCGCCCTTTTTCATCTTAACCTTGTTGAGCACCGCTCCAAGGATACGCACGCCAGAAGCCTCTAACTGCTTCTTAACGCCTGCAATCATACGACCACTTGCCATGTTCTGCGCGATAACAACAATTGCACCATCACAATGCTTTGCCACAACCGCTGCGTCGATGGCTGCTCCCACAGGAGCACAGTCCAAAATAATATAGTGAAAATGGCCTTTGCCAAATTCAAGCAAATCTTCAAAATATTTCTTTTCCAGAATCTCCGTTGGATTTGGAACTGCAGGACCTGCAAAAATCATAAAGAGTCTTGGAATATCCGTTCCATACAAAACCTCTTCCAGCTTCTTCTGTCCTGACAAATAATGAGACAATCCAAGGATTTCTGTTCCATCGGAGGTCGAAGCACGAAGTCTTCCAACGAACACCGACTTACGCATATCTGTATCAATGAGAAGTACGCGTTTTCCAGACTCCGTAAGGGATCTTGCCAAATCCATAGCTACCGTACTTTTTCCTTCATTGGGAATCGCACTGGTAATAAGAATCGTCTTTACATCATCGCCGCAAAACTGAATGTTGGTCTTAAGAGCGCGCAGAGATTCCTTCATGGCGTAGCTATGTTCTTTTACATTACCAAACTGAACACTCTCCATTACTTCTTCCCCTTCGCCTTCTTACGTCTCTTGTTACGACGTTCTCCATCATACTCCGAGTCTTCCAACGGAAGTGTTCCAAGAATATTCATACCAAGCTTCTTCTCGATATCCTCAGGAGTTGAAATAGTATCATTAAACAAATAGCCAATTACAATAATGGCAGCGACGAAAAAGCCACCTGCAATGGCACCAACACCTGTATTCTTCACAATGCTAGGGCTCACCGGTTTGCCATCTGCATATCCATACTGGATTGTGGTCGGAGGATCCTGATCCATCTTTTCTGCAATAAATGCGGAACCGACCTTTGCAATTTCATCTGCAATTGCCTTGGCACGAAGTGGATTGGTATCTGTAACCGTAATCTGCAAAATACGCGAGTTCGTAGGGTTGTTCAAGCTTACATGCTCTGATAAAGTTCTATAGTCCTCCGTCAAGCCAAGATTCGCAATCACCTGCTCTAACACCGGACGTCCCTTAACCGCTACCATGTAGTCGTTGGTAAGGCTGGTACCCGTCTGAATATCTGCAATGCTGGTAATTGAAGTGCTCTTTGACAAAACAAATAACGCCGCAGTGGACTGATACTTTGGAGTAATAAGAAATACACTTACCAAAAAGCCTACTGCACCTGTCAACACCATTACTGAAATAATGGCCTTCCAGTGCGCAAGCAACTCAAGAACCAGGTCCTTTAAATCAATCTCTATTTCGTTGTCTACTTCCTGCACTCTTGCCATTTGTAAACCCCAATTTCATACTATCCAATAATTTTTCTTGGATTATGCTCCATAAGCTCTGTGGCATAATTTCTTCCGAACTTCTTGCTCACATAAGAAAAGCACTTCTCCATGTGACACGCGCGATTCTTCACTCCGTGCGCATCGCTTGCAATGACATCGACCCAGCCTTCTTCCAACAACTCCTTGCAAAAACGCTTCGGTCCTCGTCCCTCCAAGCCAAGTACAGCATCCGCATTGACCTGAATCCACGCTCCCATGTCCTGCAATTCTGCCACGCGCTCGATATCCTCCTGCAAGCAGCCGTACCGCTCTACATGAGCAATCACCGGAACAAATCCGTGACGCATCACTTCCTGCGTCATCTTTACCAAAAAGCTGTATTCACTAACAGAAGAATACTCTGTCAAAATATATTTGCGGTCTGCCAAGGAATGGAATCGTCCCTTTCCGTAAGCATCCATAATCTCTGTATTCACATGATATTCGCAACCCAGATACAAGCCCACCCCAAGCTTTTTTGCATATGGCAAAAGTGATTGATAATTGGCTTCCACCAGGTCTTTCTCATAGCGAAACATCCCATGTCTCAAGTGGGGAGTTAGAATAATATCCGTAATACCCTGCTTCTTTGCTTCCGAAAGCATTTTTACCGATTCTTCTATGCTATCTGCACCATCATCCACCCCAAAAAGCATATGACAATGAATATCTATCATTTTTCCTCTCCTCGTAGGCAGACTACTCCCTATAATTAATGTAATTATACTATAACGACTTTTTGAATGCAAATTTTTGGCATAAAAAAATGCCCCGAAACCACAACATTTTGTGGTCCCGGAGCAAATTTGCTTCAATATGTTTGGATAATGCGAATTAGCAAACGCCCTGAGCAAGCATAGCGTCTACAACCTTCTCGAATCCAGCGATGTTAGCGCCTGCAACGTAGTCAGTCTTTCCACCAACAGTTGCATCGTATCTCTTAGCTGCATCTGAAATGTTAGCGTAGATGGTCTCCATGATTCCCTTAAGCTTTCCATCAACCTCTTCGAAGGTCCATGAAAGTCTCTCAGAGTTCTGGCTCATCTCAAGAGCTGATGTAGCAACACCACCTGCGTTAGCTGCCTTACCACCAACGAAGAGAACACCGTTCTCCTGAAGGTACTTAGTAGCATCAAGAGTAGTAGGCATGTTAGCACCCTCTGTTACAGATACTACGCCGTTAGCAACAAGCATCTTAGCATCTTCAAGGTCTAACTCATTCTGAGTAGCACATGGAAGAGCAAGATCTACCTTGTACTGCCATACACCGTGCTCACCGTTCTTCTTCTCGAAGTACTGAGCAGATGGTCTAGCTGCAGCGTACTCAGTAAGACGTGCACGCTTAACTTCCTTAACTTCCTTAAGAAGCTCAACATCGATTCCTTCTGGATCGTAAACCCAACCAGTTGAATCTGAACATGTTACACACTTAGCGCCAAGCTGATGAGCCTTCTCGATTGCATAGATAGCAACGTTACCAGAACCAGAAACAGCTGCTGTCTTTCCAGCAAGGCTAAGTCCGTTATCTCTCCAAAGAGCATCTGTTAAGTAAAGAAGACCATATCCTGTAGCCTGTGTACGAGCAAGTGATCCACCCCAGGTAAGTCCCTTACCAGTAAGAACACCTTCGTAAAGGTTGGTAATTCTCTTGTACTGTCCATACATGAAACCGATCTCACGAGCACCTGTTCCGATATCACCAGCTGGAACGTCGATGTCTGCGCCGATGTACTTGTAAAGCTCTGTCATGAAGCTCTGGCAGAATGCCATGATTTCTCTGTCTGACTTGCCCTATGGATCGAAGTCAGAACCACCCTTACCACCAACGATTGGAAGTGTTGTAAGTGCGTTCTTCAAAATCTGCTCGAAGCCTAAGAACTTAATAATTCCAAGGTTTACTGATGGATGAAGTCTAAGACCTCCCTTGTATGGTCCAATTGCATTGTTGAACTGTACACGGAAACCGCGGTTAACCTGAACCTGTCCCTTATCGTCTACCCATGGTACACGGAACATAATCTGACGATCTGGCTCAGTAATTCTCTCAAGAATTGCATTCTTTCTGTAAAGATCCTCATTCTTGTCAATTACTGGACGTAAAGACTCAAGAACCTCTGTTACTGCCTGTAAAAATTCAGGCTGATCTGCGTTTTTCTTCTGTACTATTGCAAGTACTTCATCAACATAACCCATTTTTTGAATATCTCCTTTTCATAATAAAATTTAAAATTGTATTTTTGTATACATTTATTCGCTGTTCACATTTTATTACAAAATGACGCGATATGCAATCATTTTTGTCATAAAAATTACCTTTTAGCCCCATTACATTAAAAAACATCATGGTTTTTGCAAGTTTGCTGTCCTGGTCTTGCAAAATTCTGTTATTTCAGCGCCAAAACTCCGCCATTTTAACGTATTAAAGCATCAAAATGCAAGACAGAATTCATTTTTGCAAGAGAAAGTAATATATTTCATAACTAATAATTATAGAACGCATTCCTATTATTCAGTAGGGCAAATTGCCCACTTGACATCCGCACATACGGGATATATGCTTGAAGGCGAACAAAATATGAATTGCTAGGGGTGCTCTTAGTGGCTGAGATGATTCACAATCAATCCCTTATTACTTGAACCAGATAATACTGGCGTAAGGAAGCAGACATAGACTTCTTACAATTTCTATGTTGTTTATCAAAGACCTTAGGTCCTCCTAGCAGACACACATGCAGGAGGATTTTTTATTTATGAAGAAATCATTTGACACCAAAGCCTTAGTTGAAGGCGCAATGATGGTTGCACTTGCAACTGTACTTAGCTTTATCCGCGTATTCAAGATGCCTTGGGGCGGATCAATCACTTTACTTTCAATGCTTCCTATTACACTCTACTCTATTCGTAGAGGCGTAAAGGCCGGAATGATGGCATCTGTTCTTTTTGCACTCATTCAGTTCTTCCAGGGAATCATGGACGGATTGTTCGGATGGGGACTTACTCCAGGAATGTTAATCGCTTGTATCTTACTTGACTACTTACTCGCATTCTCAGTTCTTGGACTTGCAGGTCTTTTCCGCAAGAACGGTATTGGCGGATACATCGGCGGCATCGCACTTGCAGTTGGTTTACGTTTTGTAATGCACTTCTTAAGTGGCGTTGTGATTTGGCAGAGCTTCGGTCAGTTATGGGATACCTTCTATACTGAGAACACTTGGCTTTACAGCCTTCTTTACAACGGCGCATACATGCTTCCAGAAATGATTTTCACAATCATTGGTGCAATTGCCCTTCTTCAGGTTCCACAGATCAAGAAGATTTTATCTGAAGTATAAGAATTATTGTAATATAGAAAAAGGACCGTATCTTTGATAAGAAGAGTCTTCTGAGCCGCGGCACTTGATTTGCGTTCTGCAAATCTT
>JAZQQA010000086.1:0-9109 GCA_045628825.1 Agathobacter sp. | reverse complement strand
TGATTTTTAAGAAACAGATCACCAATTTGGTCAATACCATCTTCGACAAGATCAACGACACCGCTGGTCAGGTGTAATGAAACGGAAGGGAAGCATGACCTGCTTTTCGGCCATGACCATTATGCTGGTGGGAGCCTTCCTACTGGCATTACTCGAAGCAGGGCGAGGCCTTGAGATGGGAAAGGTCGCAAAAATGAATAGCGTATCTGCTTCCGAATCCCTCTTTGCAGGATATGCTTATCCACTTTGGGAGGATTATCACCTTCTTGGCGTGCCAACAGGGAGTCAGGAAGGGGGATATCCCAAGGTGACGCGGGAGCTCTATCAGTTTTCCAAGGAGAATCTAAGGGCGGAAGAGGGCTATGTCACAAACCTTTTTGCGATGCAACCCACACAGGTTGCTTTGGAACAGTGCCTTCTTCTAACCGATCAGGAGGGAGATGCCTTTGTGGCGGCAACGGCAGCCTATATGAAGGAAAATCTCCTTTTTGAAGCGGGAGACAGTCTTGTGTCCTATGCGGGGCAGGCAAAGGAGCTGATGGAGTCTGATTATGCAGATCCGGAGGCTGTGGAGAAGGCGAAGGAAGCTCTTTCGAATATGGAAGAGGATGTGTCGTCTCCAAAGGAGATGGCGGAAGCAGCTGCTGCCAATAAGAAGGATACTTCCTTTTTTGAGGAATGCGAAAAGACAAAGGGGATGGGTGTGCTGGAACTTGTGCTTCCAGATACCAGTCAAGTGTCAGAAAAATCTATTGATTTGGACCAGGTGGTCTCAAGGCGCGAGCTGAAAAAAGGAAATGGAAGTCTTTGGGTAGATCCAGGGATGGAGGAAAACTTGCTTTGCCAGGTTTATCTGGGGAAATATCTCGCTTCCTTTGGGGATGCAGGCTGTGGTGCGGTTTCCCGCGCTCTTTCCTATGAAAAGGAGTATGTCATTGCAGGAAAGGGCTCTGATGTTGAGAACCTAAAAGCAGTGATTCATCGCATATTGGCAGTGCGAGAAGCTGGAAACCTTATGTTTCTTGCCTCAAGTCCAACAAAGAGTGGGGAGGCAGAGGCGATGGCACTTGCCCTTGCTGGGGCAACAGCGAATCCGGCCATTATCGAGGTAGTCAAATGGGGAATTATGGCAAGCTGGGCCTACTACGAGAGCATCTTGGATGCAAGGGCCCTGTTACAGGGGAAAAGGATTCCATTTATAAAGGATGACAATACCTGGACCTCCGATTTATCAGCCCTTTCCCAAATTGCGGGGGGCTATATGACTGCAAAGGAGGTTACTGTGGGGATTTCCTATGGGGAGTACCTGGAAGTCTTAATGCTTATGGATGGTACGAAAACCCTCGTTTATCGCGCCATGGATGCCATGGAAATGACGGTGAGGGCGCAGCCAGGATTTTCAAGCTATCGCATGGACGAAACCATGGTATGTGGTGCTTTTTCCTTTTCCTATGAGTATCCAACGATTTTTCTGGGCATGGATGCTTTGACTAAGGGGAAAGAGGGAAAGCGGCTTCTGCAGAATCAAGTAAAGTATGGATATTTGGGTCTTGGTGGATCATAGAAAGAAAGGCAGGTGTATAAAGGTGTCTGATTGTAGAAATGAAACCAAAAATGAAAAAAACAACACAAACAAACAACATGACAATAAATCTCTCTTTAAGCACGCCGAACAAACAAGGGATAGTCACTTCGGCAATCAGATACCTTTATGCGCCTGCAAAAAAGGCTCTATGACCGTAGAGGCAGCAGTCATCATTCCATTGGTCGCTGGATTTCTTGCCTGCTTCCTCTTCTTTTTTCGGGTAATGGAGGTGCAGACCCAGGTCTATGCAGCACTTTCCTATGCAAGCAGGAGGACTGCTTCTGCCGCAAAGGTCACCAGTGACACAGAGGCCTTTCTTTTGGCAGAAGGCTACCTAAAGAAGGAGCTAGGAAAGCAAAAACTAGTGGGACGCTACGTGAGTGGAGGTGCCATGGGAGTAAGCATGGCAGGTTCTTCTTTTGCGGGGGAGAATGTGGACCTTATGGCTACTTATTATATGAAGTTCCCTGTGGGCTTTTTTCAGAAAAAGGGGATTGCCATGCGAGCAAGAAGCAAAAGTCGGAAGTGGATAGGGAAAAGTGCAATCGATGAGGAAGCAGAAGCCTGTGTCTACATAACGCCAGAAGGCAAAGCCTATCACAAAAGCACCGACTGTCACTACCTCAAACTGTCTATTCGGGAAGTAGAGCGACAACAGGTGGAAAAGCTAAGAAACAAAAATGATCACCGTTATCTACCCTGTGAAGTATGCGCAAAGCAGAATAGTAGCAAGGTGTTCATTACAGATTACGGGGAGGCCTATCACGAAAACAAAGAGTGCCTTGGCCTCAAACGCACCATTATGGAAGTAAAAATATCGGAAGTAGGAGGAAGGAAGCCATGCTCGAAATGCTATTCGAATTAAGCGGGCTTGTGTATAACGGATATAAGGATATGCGGACGAAGGAAATATCTCTCGTAGCGACATTGTGCTATGGGGTAGCAGGAATCCTGCGCCATTTTGCGCTTGGAACCATGAGCAGCGAGCTCTTGCTTTGCATGGTGCCAGGTCTTATTTGCTTTGTCCTTGCGGCACTTACAAGAGAGGGAATTGGCTATGGAGATGCCTGGGTTTTGCTTGCCATGGGATGTGTGTTCTCCTTTGCTGAAATGCGCATGATTTGCTATTTGGCAGTAGGTGGCGCAGCTGTTTTTGGGCTGATTCTTTGCACGCTCTTTCATAAAAGGAAGGAGTATGCCATGCCTTTTGTGCCATTCCTTTTTGCGGCAGCCCTTATGGTTCTATTGGAGGAACGGTATGGCTGGATTTCATAGGAAAGCGCGCGGGAGTTATACCATAGAAGCTTCCATTTGGATTCCGCTTCTTCTATTTATAATGGCAGGGGCCATGCGCATGGGGGTGGACCTATACACGGGCATTCGGGAAGCCCATGAGGAAGTGCAGCTAGAAGAACTCCGAGGAGCTTCGGATTTTTACAAGAGTTACTGGATAGGAGAAATCATACATGAGTAAGAGTGTAGCATATGAGAGAAGGTTAACGGATAGCATCATGGTCATCACCACCGATGGACAGGGGGATATGGATGAGCGCATCCTCATGCAAAACAGGATACCGGGCCTCATTCCGCTGGAGAAGCGCTATATGGATGGAAGGCGCCAATATATGTACAACATTTCCGGGAAGCAATCCCTGGATAATTATTGTCGCATCCATGAGATCGATGGGGATTTTCTGGAAAAAATGATTGTCAGCACCAGCGCCCAGGTAGAGATTATGTCGAAAAACCTTTTAAATATCGACTGCCTTATGCTAGATCCCGCCCAGGTATTTGTGTCCAATAAGAATGAAGAAATTCTATATGCGGTTTGCCCTGGCGAGGAAGAGGCGCTAACGACACAGTTCAGGCAGCTTATGGAATACCTTTTGACCCGCATCGACCATAAGGATATGGAGGCAGTGCAGGTAGCCTATTCTCTTTATGAAAAGACCCTCGATGAGGGATACAGCCTTGCAGACCTTAGGGATTCCATTGCAGAAAGTCATGCAAGAAGGGCGGCTGAGCGAAGGGAAGAGCAGGAAAAAGAGGATGCACACAACAGCCAGGTGCAGTATGTAGAATGCGAAAAGCAGGCAGAACCCGAGAAGAAGGAGAAAGCAAAAAGGTTTCATGCACTTCTATCATTTTTGCGAGAGGAAGTGTTCTGGGAACAGGAGGCCTTTGTCCTAGAGGCAAAGGATAAGTTAAAAACCTACGGACTCATTGGTGAGGAAAGGGCGAAAAAGGACAAAAAGGAGCGCCGTAAAAAGAGGGAGAAGCCGAAATCATTAAGCGAACAGCTGCTTGCGCCAGAGGAGACATGGGAGGAAAAAAGAGTGCCTGAAATTCATCCTACCATATGCTTAAGTGCGGTGAGAGAGCATCCCGATGGGCTCCTTCTATATGAAGGGTATGAGAATTTCTCAGACTACAAATTGGGAAAGGAAACCAAGATTGGCAGTGGAGAAGATATGGATCTGGTATTGCGCAAGGGAACCGTCAGCCGTATGCATGCCCAAATTGTCTGTGAAGGGGAGGAATATTATCTCGAAGATATGAACTCCACCAATGGAACCTTGGTGAATGATGTGGCGCTTTGTTATAAGGAAAGAAGAAAACTGTCGTCCAACGATATTCTTACCTTTGCAGATGTGAAGTTTCGCTTTATTTAAGGGCAAAAATGCAATATACTAATAGGAGATTATAGATTGCGAGGAAGCCCATGAATATTTGCGTATATTATGGTGGCCGTGGACTGTTGGATGATCCGACACTCTATGTCCTTAAGAAAATGGAAGAAGTGCTTACAGAGCTTCGTGTGAACGTAAGCAGATATAATATTTACGAGCATAAGAATGAGATTGCAACCTTGCCACAGACCTTTAAGGAGGCAGACGGCATCATTCTTGCTACCACCGTGGAATGGCTTGGCATTGGCGGCTATATGCAGCAGTTTTTGGATGCTTGTTGGCTCTATGGCGACAAGGAAAAGATTGCAACCCTTTATATGCAGCCAATTGTAATGTCAACGACCTACGGAGAGAGAGAAGGCGAGCTTACGCTTTTAAATGCCTGGGAAATCTTAGGTGGTTTGCCTTGTTCTGGTATGTGTGGTTACGTGGAAGATCTTATGACCTTTGAGAATAATGCGGATTATTCCTTTATTATTGAGAAAAAGGCAGAGAATCTGTACCGTACTATCTCGCAGAAGATGCGCAGTCTTCCTACCAGTAATCTGGCGGTGAAGCAGAATGTACTTCGCACACAGCAGATGACATTGACTCCACAGGAAAGCGAGCAGCTCTCTGAATATGTATCGGATGATTCATATGTTAAGAGACAAAAAGAAGACATCGAAGAGCTTTCTATGATGTTCAAGGATATGCTTGGTCAATCAAAGCGCCAGGAGGAAACGCCGTTCCTTATGGATTTGCAGGCGCATTTTACTCCACAGGAGAATTTTGCAGCAACCTACCTTATCGTTATTGAAGAGGTGAAAAAGCCTCTTTATATCGCAGTAAAGGGCGACGAGCTTGTGGTTCACTATGGACAGGAAGAGAACATCGATGTGCAGGCGAAGACCAATATGGCTATTATGTCAGCCATTGTAGAAGGCAGAATGACCTTCCAAAGAGCATTTATGACGGGTGAGATGACAGCGAAGGGTAATTTTAAGACCCTGCGTGCATTAGATCAGATTTTCCGTTTTGAATAAGGAGAACAGATATGAAAGACGATTGCATTTTTTGTAAGTTAGCCAATGGAGTATTTCCTACCAATTTCATCTATGAGGATGAGGATTTCAAGGTAATCCTGGACGCAAGCCCAGCAAGTAAGGGACATGCGCTGATCCTTCCAAAGGAGCACTATGCCAATGTCTATGAGATTCCAGCAGAGACCTTGGGAAAGGCAGCAGTGTTGGCACAAAAGGTGATTCAGCATGAGACCAAGGTGTTGGGATGTGAGGGCTACAACATTGTACAGAACAATGGGGAAGTGGCTGGACAGACCGTATTCCACTTCCATATGCACCTGATTCCAAGATATGCAACGGATGATAATACAGGAGTGATTGAATGGAATCACAAGGAATTCACAGATGAGGAAATGAAAGACATCTGTGCACAGATGAAGCTGTAATCAAGGGAACTCAAAAGAGAAAAAGAATGCCCACACGGTATCGTGTGGGCATTTGTTGTTCTATATGGGAAATATTTTATTTCTGCACGTTTTCGATTAGTTCCAAAATGGTTCCGATGGAATCTAACTGTCCGCTTTCCGCCATCGTCTTGATGTAAGCATCCTTTTTCTCAAAAACCTCGTTCACTGCAGCAAGTAAGGTCTCTGCGGTTAGTTCTTCTTCCTCAAGAACATAAGAGAATCCTTGTTTCTTAAAGGAATTAGCGTTTAAAATCTGGTCACCTCTACTTGCGGCTGCAGAAAGTGGAATCAAGATGTTTGGCTTGTGGAGCGCCAAAAGCTCACAGATAGAATTCGCACCAGCTCTGGAAATGGCCAAATCACAAAGGGCAAACATGTCCGCAAGCTCTTCGTTTGCGTATTCAAACTGCTTATATCCAAGCAAGCCGGTTAAGGAATCCTCCAGATTGCCCTTTCCACAAAGATGAATGATGTAGAATTTTTCCAAAAGCTCTGGCAAGACGCTACGAACCGCTTCGTTGACAATCTTAGAACCAAGGCTGCCACCAATAATCAAAAGTACGGGCTTGTCGTCAGACGTGAAATTGCAAAGCGCACGGGCTCTAGCAGCATCACCCTGGAACAATTCCTTTCGGATTGGAGAACCCGTAAGAACCGCCTTGGAAGAAGGCAGGTATTTCATGGTCTCTGGGAAATTGCAGCAGACCTTCTTTGCGCCACGCACAGCAATGCGGTTTGCAAGGCCTGGTGTAATGTCAGACTCATGAATGATGGCGGGAATACGGCGTGTTTTTGCTGCGAGTACAACTGGTACAGAGACGAATCCACCCTTAGAGAAAACCACGTCTGGCCTTAGCTTTCGCATCAGAGACAGGGCCTCAAAATATCCTTTTAATACCTTAAATGGGTCAGAAAAATTCTTAAGATCAAAGTAGCGGCGAAGCTTTCCAGAAGAGATTCCATAATAAGGAGTTCCGGTAGCCTCAATCAATCCCTTTTCCATTCCAGAATAGGAACCAATGTAAGCAATATCATATCCAGCTTCCTTAAGTGCTGGCATAAGCGCGATGTTTGGTGTGACATGGCCAGCAGTTCCGCCACCTGTCATTACGATTGTTTTCATAAGAAAATCCTCCTTGAATTACATCCTCAATTTTAACCACCAAATAGAAATTTGACAATATCGAAATGCTCTGCTATAATCCGTCTGTAATAAATTTGTAACAAGTTGAAACACATTCTTAAAAAAGAACTTGAGGGTGAATATGACTAAGAATAGAAAAAGGGTAGAAGTGTTCATTATCCTTGTGATGACATTGATCATTTCTGCGTCGGCTTCTGTTTCTCGTAATACCGTTGCAGGGGAAGAACCTGCGGAACAGAATTTGATTACTAGTCCTGGTGTCACAGCGGGAGCAGACACCATGCTTACAACAGAAGCAAGCGTTTATGCATGCGCTGCATATGCAAACGGCAACGGAGTAACCGCAGGTGTTGCAGAAGTTGTAGATGATTATAAGGATTTGCCATTTATTGTTCAGCTCGTGGAAGTATCCGTAGCCAGTGCGCCAACGGAGGAGATGCTTGAAATCGCTAACATCCACGCAGAGTGGAGCGATAAGCTTATGGCGAATATCGAAAAAGAAATGAATGTCAGAGCAGAGGCAAGTGCGGATTCTGCTTTGGTAGGAAAATTAAAGAAGGGTGACTTGGCCACAGTTCTTGCAAAGGAAGGCGAGTGGTACAAGATTTCTTCTGGAAATGTAGAAGGCTATGTAAAAGCGCAGTACTGTTTGACAGGGGATGATGCTTACGCATACGCTATGAAGAACTGTCACACAACCGTTACTTCAACCACCAGCGGTCTTCGTATTCGAACCGCACCATCGACAGACTCTAAGTCTGTAAAGTCCATTGGAAAGGGCGATACCATTCTTATGGATGCATCTGCAGAAGAGGTCGATGGTTGGGTAGCAGTTATTTATAAGAAGAATACCTGTTATGTCAGCGCAGATTATGTTACGCTGGCGCTAAATACAGGAAGCGCGCTTACCATGGATGAAATCGCAGAGATTAAGCGTAAGGAAGCAGAAGCCCTTGCAGCAGCAAAGGCAAAGCAGGTTGCAAGCCCAGGAATGATTAACAACGGTGGTTTGGCCGCAAGCGTGGATGATGTTACACTTCTTGCAGCCCTTATTTCATGCGAGGGTGGAAATCAGCCATATGAAGGTCAGGTAGCGATTGGTGCAGTCGTTGTCAATCGTGTAAAGAGCTCAAGATATCCAAATACGATCGCAGAAGTTATCTATGCGAAAAGCCAATTTACTCCAGCAAACAATGGCAAGCTGGCGAAGAAGCTGGAAAGCGGAACCATCAGTGAGACAACCATGCAGGCAGCAGAGGCAGCCCTTGCAGGAGATAGCCCAGTCGGTGGCGCATGCAATTTCCGTCAGACCAAGACAGGACACGAGGGTATTGCAATTGGTGGTCACGTATTCTACTAATTTCATAGGAAAAATGATTGTAGTCAAAAGCATCTCAATTCGAGATGCTTTTTTCTTGCGCAAGCCTTGATATACCAAGGGAAGTAGAGTAAAATGTCCTCAATCAAAAAGGGAACTATGAGGAGGAAGAAAGATGGATTTAAAGGGACGCAATTTTCTAAAACTATTGGATTACACGCCAGAAGAGATTTTATATCTTGTGGATTTGGCAGCGGAGCTCAAGGATCAGAAGAAAAAAGGCATTCGTCATGACACTTTGGTAGGCAAGAACATTGCCCTCATTTTTGAGAAGACCAGCACAAGAACCCGCTGTTCATTTGAAGTGGCAGCCCATGACCTTGGTATGCACGTTACTTATTTGGATCCATCTGGTTCTCAGATTGGCAAAAAGGAAAGCATCGCAGATACCGCACGTGTACTTGGCCGCATGTATGATGGAATCGAGTACAGAGGCTACGGACAGGAAATCGTGGAGGAGCTTGCGAAGTATGCAGGCGTTCCAGTATGGAATGGACTTACCAATGAGTTCCACCCAACACAGATGATTGCAGACATGCTTACCATTCGTGAAAAGCTTGGCCGCCTTCAGGGTGTGAAGTTTGTGTACATGGGAGATGCTCGTTACAACATGGGCAATTCTCTTATGGTAACCTGTGCAAAGCTTGGTGTGCATTTTGTGGCAGGCACGAACAAAGAATATTTCCCAGAAAAAGCATTGGTTGACCAGTGCCAGGAAATCGCAGGCCAGACAGGTGCCACCATCACACTTACAGAGGATGTGGCAGAAGCCACAAAGGATGCGGATGTCATCTATACCGATGTGTGGGTATCCATGGGCGAGCCAGCAGAGGTATGGGCA
>JAZQQA010000085.1:0-7501 GCA_045628825.1 Agathobacter sp. | reverse complement strand
GGATTGCAGCAGGCCTATACTTCGGCCCTTCATTCCTATTACACAGAGCATTGTAAGCTTGTGCTTGCAGAGAATGCATTGCAGACACTACTTGCACTGTAAATTTTATAGACAGACATAAAAAAAGCGTTCCATCGTTATGATGTGAACGCTTTTGTTGTATTTTGCAATTAAGATTAGTTGTTTGCTTCTAAGAATCCATTGATGTCTTCTACCAAATCATCTGGGTCAATGCCATGTACCATAGCAGCCTCAGCGATAGTCTCCATCTGAGAAGATGGGCATCCAAGACAATGCATACCGATTCCAAGAAGAACAGGTGCGATATTAGGATCGATCTGAAGAAGTTCGCCGATCATGGTATCCTTTGTAACTCTAGCCATTAGAGATTCCTCCTATCATTCATTTATGTGGCCTATTATAATATGATTTCGCAAGAAATGCAATTTTTTCCATGAGTGTTCAGTTTTTCATACATCGGACCGATATACTATTTGCCTAGGAAAATAGGATAGGTCAAAGGAATGACCGAGAACAACGAAAAGGAATTCGAAAGTAACGACAATGCGTGATAGGAAGGGTAAGATATGAGAATCAATCGTAATATGTCTGCAGTTACTGCGAACACCCAGTTACTTCGAGTTGAGAAAAATTTGGCGGCTTCTGTACAGCGCCTTTCAAGTGGATATAAGATTAACAGACCGGGAGACAACCCTGCAGGAATGGCGATTTCCAATAAGATGCGTGCACAGCTGGATGCACTCAGCCAGGCAGGAGACAATGTATCTGATGGTGTATCCGTTATGCAGATTGCAGACGGAGCGCTGAGTGAGGTTACTTCTTGTCTTCAGAGAATCCGTGAGCTTGCAGTACAGGCGAGCAACGGCGTATACACAAGAGAAGATAAGCAGACCCTGCAGAATGAAATCGAGCAGCTTTGCCACGAGGTGGACCGTATTTCTGACGATACGGAGTTCAATACCAAGACTCTTTTAAATGGATCTTCGGATATCAGAACCTATGCAACCCCTCAGGAGGCAACCAGAATTCGTATTTCTGATACAGTGGTATCTGGAACCTATAGTGTAAGAGTCAATGCGTCTGCAGAGCAGGCTAAGATGGAGACAGCTTTTCCTTCGGCAACTCCTACGGATGGAACTTTGGTTGTAAACGGAGTGAGCCTAGAGGTAAAGGCAAGCTGGACAAAAGATGAGCTTATGTCCAATATGACGGACTTGCTTTCGGAAGCAGATTGTACCATTGATTGGGCAACAGGAGATGTGATTAGTAAGCGCTACGGGGAAAGTGCAACGATTTCCATGAGTGCTTCAGCGGACCTGGCGGTTGCACTTGGCTTTGCTGGTCCGGTAAATCCAGACAATGGATATGTGAGCCAGGTGGCAAAGGATGTGGCAGGAAATACTTTGACGGATGCCCAGGGCAATCCACTTACAACCGCAGCAGGTATTAACGCAGATGTTTCCCTTGTGACGACCTTAGAGCATGAGTGGTCATCTACTGCCAGCGTTACCACCGATGGAAATCGCGTGAAAGTCAATGATTTCAATGGTTTTTCTATCGATTTTCTCTTAGATAAAAAGGCAACCGCAGGCATTTTGTCCTTAGAAGTAACCAATATTGGAGCTATGACCATTCAGTCAGGAGCGAACCAGTATCAGACCATGGATTTAACCATTCCAGAGATTTCTTCGAAGAGCCTTTATCTCGATGAAATTGATGTCACTGTTGTGGGCGGCGGCATGCGCGCGCTGACAACTATGGACGATGCCATTACAAGATTAAACGAGGTTCGTTCTCGTATTGGTGCTTTCCAGAACCGTTTGGAATATGCCAATACCAGTCTTGCAGAGGCTGAGGAGAACATGACAGGTGCTTATTCAACACTGCTTGATACCGATATGGCAACGGAGATGGTGGAATACACCCAGCAGAATGTCTTGCAGCAGGCAGCTACCAGTGTATTGGCACAGGCCAATGAGCTTCCTGATACGGTATTGTCTTTGCTTACGAGATAGTTGGTGTAGCCTATGAAGAACGAACAGATTGTGGATTTTAACCGCAGAATCAGCCAGGCCAATCGCAGTCAGCTGGTTGTGATTATGTATGAAATTTTCTTTGCTTATCTTGCTGATGCAAAGGAGGCAGAGGGATGGAATTATGAGGTCTATAAGACCAGTATTCAGGGGGCAGAGGCCACAGTGGACCGCCTAATGAAGACCCTGGATTTTTCCTACGAGGTATCGAAGGAATTGTATGCACTTTACCAGTATGTGATGCGTCAGCTGGCAAAGGCATTGTATAAAAATGGCATGGAAGAGGTGGAGCCAGCAAAGGCAGTTATGGAAAAACTCTATAGCGCTTTTGTTGAGGTTGCAAAAACCGATACCTCCGAGGTGCTCATGCAAAACGCCCAAAAGGTTGTAGCAGGTATGACCTATGGAAAGGGTAGTTTGGTAGAAAATTATATGGACACGAGTGTAGGCAGAGGGTTCCTTGCATAGCAAGGAACCCTTTTTTTCTTGGCAGGCCTTTGGGAGGTGCAAAAGAGAAAAAAGGGTGTTGACAAGAAAAATTTACCATGCTATTATTCGACTCAAACTTCAAAAAGCGAGGTGATCGTATTGCAGCAGTACCTATTACTGCCGGTACTTATTGCCGCAGTAATTATGGACTATCGGTCCCTAAAAATCAGTAACCGGCTGATTGTCGCAGGCCTTGCGTTGGGACTTATCCTTCATCTGCCCTATACGGCAGAGGGATTATTATCCGTTCTTTGGAACATTTCTTTTCCGGTGATTCTTTTATATCTTTTTTATCTTGTTGGTGCCCTGGGAGCAGGGGACGTCAAATTATTTTCCGTTGTTGGAGCATTTGTAAATTTCAAAGTTCTTTTTTCTAGCATTGTGCTATCTATGGTGCTTGGAGCGACCTTTTCTTTGGTGCGCCTATTTGCCAGCGGGCAGCCACTTGTTCTACTAAAAAACGGCTGTAGACATCTTGGCGCAGCTGCACTTGGAGACATTAGAAGCTATGAAAGAGGGATGGAATTATCCAATGTCATTCATTTTTCCCTTCCGATTCTTCTTGGAACGGTGGGAGCAATGGGGTATGAGCGCTTCTTCTAAGAGTTGGAAGGAGAACTATGAAGAAAATTCGTATGGCCGTATGTATCGGCGACGAGGAATATCAAAAACGATTGCTTGGCTGTCTGTTTTTGTATTACCGCAATGAGATTGAGGTGTCTGTGTATTCACACCCAGATCAGCTCGAGGAGGGGGCGATGCAGCACCATGTAATTCTTTGCGGCGATTTTGGGGATGAGGTACAAAAGCTTAGCAACAGGCGAAAGGAGCCTATTGTATATCTGGTGGAGGATCTAAAGGATCTGCCGGAGATTGCGGTGCGGGAGAGCGAAAATCGTATCCATTTTCTAGAAAAATATCAAAGCATCGATAACCTGGTGAAGGAAATCACCACATGGATAGAGGGGGAAATCCATGTGATGAAGGAGACGGCAAGCTTTAAATCGGGCACCCGCGTTGTAGCGATTTATGCGCTTTCAGACTGCGAAATGCAGCTTCCCTATGTGGTAACCCTGGCATCCGTTCTGGGGGAGAAGGAGCGGGTGCTGGTTCTGGATTTGCAGGAAAACAGCGGCTTATCAGGACTTAGTGGTGAGAATTCCCGCTTTGGACTGGAGGAGCTTATGGTGATGGCAGAAAACGAGGAATACAGTGAGGGACGCATTCGTAGCTGCATTTCCCACAGGGGTGGCGTAGATTTTATCGCGCCAGCAGACTCTTCAGAATGTATCTGTGAGGGCAATGCCGTGTTATACGGAAAAATGCTTATGATGCTTAAGCTTGAGCTGGGCTATGATTGGATCCTTTTGTCTTTGGGCTCACGCTTTGAAGGCTTCTTTGAGTGTCTTCGCCAGTGCAATGAGGTGCATCTGATTGGGAAGACCTCAGGTATGTGTAAATGGCGAGAGGCGGAGCTCAAGGAAGAACTGGACAGGCGCGGATATAAAGGCGTTCTTGAACGTATGCGACGCGTAAGTCTTCCGAATTGCATGCTTCAGACGATAAGCTGCGAGCGTGTGGTGGAGGAATGGAAATGGAACGAGCTGGGAGACATGATAAGGGGGGAGATGCGCTGTGGATAATTTGATGCAGGAAGTCCGCGAAGAGGTGCTTTCCAAATTGGATTTTCGTGGAGAAACCCAGGAGGAGGTGCTATTGGATCTCATTGCAGAGAGCATTGGAAGTCGGGCCAGAGAGGGTGGAATCTCCATCCGCGAGCGTGCCCAGATTGGGCAGCAGGTCTATGATTCCCTACGAAAAATGGATGTGATTCAAAAGCTTGTGGATGATCCTGAAGTGACGGAAATCATGGTGAATGGACCGCGAAATATCTTTTATGAAAAGGATGGAAAAATACAGCGATTTTCGGGAGCGTTTTCTTCGGAAGAGCGCTTGCAGGACATTATGCAGCAGATTGTAGCAAAGCATAACCGTGTGGTGAATCGGTCCAATCCCATTGTGGATACCAGGCTTCCCGATGGCTCAAGAGTCTGTATGGTGCTTGATACCATTTCTATTGATGGGTCCGCCATTACCATACGAAAGTTCCCTAAGAATCCCATGACCATGGAGCATCTCCTTGCGGTCGATGCTCTTTCGGATGAAGCGGCGCGGTACTTGGAGGAGAAGGTCAAAAGCCGCGCCAGCATTCTCATCAGTGGTGGAACAGGTAGTGGAAAGACCACTTTTTTGAATGCCCTATCAGCTTACATTCCCAAAGAAGAGCGCATCATAACCATTGAGGATTCTGCAGAACTTCAGTTACTGGAGATTCCCAATCTTGTACGGTTAGAGACAAGAAATGCAACGCAGGAAGGTGTTGAGGAAATTGGCATTCGTCGTCTCATAAAGACAGCCCTTCGTATGCGACCGGATCGTATCGTGGTAGGAGAATGCCGTGGGGCAGAGGCTCTGGATATGTTGCAGGCTATGAATACAGGCCACGACGGTAGCATGTCCACCTGCCATGCCAATTCCTGCCAGGATGCACTGAATCGACTGGAAATGATGGTGCTTATGGGGAATGCGCTGCCGCTTGAAGCCATAAGGCGACAAATTGCATCTGGAATTGCGGTCATCGTGCAGCTCTCTCGTATGGCGGACCATACAAGAAAGGTGGTTGCCATTACGGAGGTATGTGGAATGAAAAGGGGCGAAATCCAGCTAAAAACCATATTTGAAAGGGAAGGAGGGGCACTGGTCTGCCATGAATTATGACAATTATCATTTAAGCGTCAAAGAGCAGGGAAAGGTATTGGGGATATCGGCAATTGTAACCTGGCTTGTGGCGCGACTCTTTTATGACAGCTATCTGCCCTTTCTTGCCTATCCATTTTTCCTATTTCTATTTTGGAAGCAAGGGGTGGCAGAGGGAAAACAAAGGCAAAAGCAAAGGCTTTCTGCACAGTTTTTGGATGCCCTGCGTACGGTGAATACTGCGCTAAATGCAGGAATGGCCGTGGAAAACGCCTGGAAGGAGGCAAAGCAGGAGGTGGCCTTACTGCACGGAAGAAAATCAGCCATGTATAAGGAACTAGAGGAGCTGGAGCGAGAGCTTTCCATGAGCAAAACCGTAGAGGAGTGGCTGTTGGATTTTGGAGAACGATCCCGAGTAGAGAGCATTCAAAGCTTTGCCGACGTATTCTCCTATGCGAAGCGAAGTGGCGGGAATTTGTCTGCCATTGTGGCAAGGACCACAGCGCAAATGCGAGAAAAACAGGATACGGAGGCAGAAATACAGGTAATGGTAGCAAACCGAAGACTGGAGCAGAAGATTATGGAAACACTTCCGCTTTTTATGCTGGCATATCTAAAAATCTCTTCTGCAGAGTATATGGGGGCCATGTATGGAAATTGGCTTGGAATATCCATTATGACCGCTTGTCTTGGGGTTTACGCAGTGTCCATATATCTTGCCAACCGTATACTTTGCATTGAGGTATAAGGGGTAGCCATGAAAAAAGGAAGAATCTATTGGATGGTTGCCCTTCTTTTGCCGCTGTTGGCCGTATTTTCCGATTATCAAAATAGAGAGCTAAAGGGGCAATCCATTGCGCTGAATTCTGTGGGAGAAGGGAAAAAAGAAGTGGTATTAGAGCTTGAGGCAGAGGGAGTGCTCGAGGAAGAAGAAATTGTGCTAGAGCTAGGGGAGCGAAGGCGCACAAGGGAAGAAACCGTTGCGTTACTGCAGCAGGCCGAGGCGGAGATGGAAAAAAGCTTTTTCGCAGAGGGAGAAGGAGCTGATGGAGTGACTTCTGCGGTATTTCCGAAGGAAAGCTATTGCAAGGGAACTGTGAAGGCAGATTTTCGATTCGAAAACTATCATTATCTGGATGCCTTCGGGCAAAGAACGAAAGAAGAAGTGCCGCAGGCAGGAGTTCCGATAAAGGTATTCGTGACATTTTCCTGTGGGGAGGAAAAATTGGAAGATTCCTTTGTGATTCGAATTCTGCCAGAGAAGAAGTCGGAGGAGGAAAAATTGCTAGAATCCACTTTAATCACGATTAAACTTCAGGAAGAGGCTCCGGGGCAGGAAAATATCACCTTACCAGAGGAGACTGGGGGTGTGAAATTGCACTGGAAGGAGAAGAAACCACACACGGCACTGAAGATAATCCTCTTGGAGCTCCTTGTCGCAGTGCTTGCACCACTCCTTCGGAAGGAAAGAAAGCAGAAGGAGCGAGAAAACCGCGAAAAATCGCTACTTTTGGCTTATCCAAGCCTTGTAAACAAGCTCAGTATTTTGGTCGGATGTGGCATGCCAATCAAGCAATCTTGGTATAAAATATCCGCGCAAAACACCTATGCGGAGCAAAGTGGCGCCAAAATGCTACAGGAAGAGATGCAAATTACAGCGCGCGAGTTGGAGAGTGGCGTAAGTGAAAGGCAGGCTTATGAGGAGTTTGCGAGTCGTATGCAGGTACAACCCTACTATCGCCTAAGTCGAATTTTGATCCAAGACCTGGAGAAGGGAGGCGGTGGTTTGAAGGAGCAACTTCGCCTGGAGGCAGTGGCTGCATTTAAGGAACGAACCTTGCTTGCAAAAAAGTTGGGGGAAGAGGCACAGACCAAGATGCTAGGCCCTCTAATTATGATGATGGGGATCGTTATGGTAATCGTAGTGTCCCCTGCAATCATTGAATTTACAATCTGAAAGGAGAAAATTATGTTAGGATTTAAGAAATTTCTTATGGAAGAAGATGGTGTTGGAGTAGTGGAATTGCTCCTTATTTTGGTGGTTCTCATTGCTTTGGTGTTGATTTTTAAGAAACAGATCACCAATTTGGTCAATACCATCTTCGACAAGATCAACGACACCGCTGGTCAGGTGTAATGAAACGGAAGGGAAGCATGACCTGCTTTTCGGCCATGACCATTATGCTGGTGGGAGCCTTCCT
>JAZQQA010000084.1:0-23927 GCA_045628825.1 Agathobacter sp. | reverse complement strand
TAGCTCTATTTGCGCTACTTGTGATAGTACGACTCATTGCATTTGGTAAAGTTCCTGTGGGGGTAAATCAGGATGGCGCGATGGGGGCTGTAGATGCCCTTGCTTTGGCACAGTACGGCACAGATCGCTATGGATATTGGTTGCCTGCCCACTTTTGGGCTTGGGGATATGGTCAGATGAGTGTGCTTTTGGCTTATTGCTCAGTTCCGTTTATTAAACTTTTCGGTTTGTCGACAGTAACAGCACGACTTCCTATGTTGCTAGCAAGCGTGGCTGGTTCCGTGGCGGTATGGGCATTTGTGCGTAAGGCATGGAACGATGAGGCGGCTATTTTGACCCTTGCCTTTCTTGCAATGAATCCGTGGCACTTTATGCAGAGCAGATGGGCGCTTGATTGCAATATGTTCCCGCATATGTTTATCATAGGATTTGTTTTGCTGTATATGGGAATAGAGAAGAGGCGTTATCTTTATGTCTCTATGCTGTTTTTTGCACTTTGCATGTACAGTTATGGCGTGGCATTTTACATGGTGCCACTGTTCCTTCTTGCCGTATGCATCATTTTGCTTGTGCGTAAACAGGTGAAATTCTACGAGATTGTAATATGTGTTGTGATATATATGGGAATATCATGGCCGATTTATGGAACGATGCTTATCAATTTTATGGGGTGGGATTCTGTCTATTTGCCATTTACAACGATGTTACATTTTGTTGAGAATGAGCGTTCTGCCGATATTATCTTCTTTTCGGATACATCGTTCGTGACACAGCTTAAAATCAATGCCAAAGCGCTGCTGGAAGTGGTATTCATTCAAAAAACAGATTCTTTGTGGAACTGTGTTCCGGGATTTGGTACCATGTATCGTGCTTCTATGCCACTTATACTTATGGGACTTATCCTTGTGGCCAGAGATCGCGTGAGACAGCAAGATGTGCGTAAAAAAATAGCATGCCAAATGCTTATGATCTATTGGTTTATAAGTATCTTGGCGGGGCTTTGTATCAATGAAGTAAATGTGAATCGCATTAATATTATTTTTTATTCGCATATTATTTTTGCGGGTATTGCGATGTATTGGTTGGCATCTTATTGGAAGCTGTCGCTTCTTGTATTGGCATGCGTATACGTGCTGCTTGGGGGGCTTTTTTTCCATTCGTATTTTACCACCTGGAAAGTTGAGTCATCAGAAACCTTTCATGAGGATTTTGCGAAAGCGGTAGAATATGCGGAAGAACTTAATGCACCGCATTATTATATTGCACCATCGCAGTATGAATATAAGGCCAATGTCAATGAAATCCTTACCATGTTCCTTATGGAGATGGATGCTAAGTATTATCAAGGAGAGACCGACGAATTCCATGGCGTGGTCATGCCTTATAAAGAGCGATTTGTCTATGAAGACCCATCGCAGAGTGTATTGAATGAGGCTTGCGACACAGTGTTTGTCGTGCGTACGTATATGCTTGGGGATTTGGATATTAGTAGGTATCAAGTGACAAGGTTTGGATTGTTTAGCGTACTATATTAATTGCGGAGTTTGGAGAATATTATGCTGGATAAAAATCGTATTCTTGCAGAAAAAAGAGAATATGTGGCAATTGATTTTGGAAGATTTTTCTTTGCCTTTTGCATTATGGCAATACATTTGATGCCTTTTGTTGATGTATCAGTTCCACTGAATTATTGGGTGACGCAGGTGCTTGCACGCGCAGGTGTGCCATTTTACTTTTTGGTATCTGGATATTTTGTTGCCACTAAGCTCGGTGATAAGAAGAAATTGTGGCAGTACATTGGACGTATCATGGTCTTAAATGTTTTCTACACCTTGGTTTATCGTAACTCGATTTATCGAAATTATGATAGTATCTGGTTGTTTCTAAAGGATTTCTTCTTGGTTGGATCGATTTTGCAGCTTTGGTATTTCTGGGCATTGATTGTTGCAACTTTACTGCTAGCCCTTATGGTGGTTGCGCTAAAGTGGTCGGATAAGGTGATTCTATGTGTGAGTGCAATTTTGTATGCGCTTGGTGTTCTTGGAAATGCTTATTTGAGCCAGATGCAGCCGAATCCTCGAATTCTTGTTGCCTATAATCAGATGTTTTCCACAACGCGTAATGGTCTGTTTTTTGGCCTGTTTTTTGTTGCGGTGGGCTATGTCATTCGAAAAAATGCATCTCGTATCTATAAACTGCCATATTGGGCGATGGCATTGGCGGGATTTGGCTTACTGAATCTTGAAGTATATCTATTTATGCATGGAAATAGCCAGTCATTATTGTTTATGCTTCCTTTTACAGTCATTCCGCTTTTCTTGGAATTGGCATTTATGCGTCTGCCAGAGAAGTTGGTAGTGGTTGGGAAAACACTTCGTGAGTGGGCAGTGCTTTTGTATGCTTGGCACATGTATGTCTATGTGACCTATGGAGTTGCGTTGTCAGGTGGTGAGCCGACCAATGGACTACCATTTTCTTTGATGATTATTAAGCGTACATTTATTATCGCGCTAGTCATTTGGGGAATATCCAAGATTAAGTGGAAGCCGTTTTGCTGGCTTCGATATTTGTATTAGTAAGGACGGTTTATGAAAACTAGGAGAGTTTGTGGCAAAGGAATCTGTGCCATTGTTGCAATCGTATGTGTAAATTGGATATTGACTTTTTTGATGGTTCCAGCGATTGAGTTTAATGATGAGTTATGGAAGACCTATGAAGTATGTGGGGATGTAGACACTATCTATATCGGCTCATCTGTATGCATGGCTGCATTTGATACGTATCTGATGGATGATTTGACTGGCGGAAAATCAATTAACCTTGGCTTGCCACAACAGGATGTCGTACAGTCATATGGGACATTGCGCATGGTACTTAAGCAGAAACCAAGTGTGAAAAGAGTTGTATTTGCCATGGATTACTCATCGCTACAACTGGATACAGACCATATGTCTGCTATGAAATATGGATATCAGTTGATGGAACATGAGCAGAATCCGATAGATAAAGTTTGTGTGTATAGAGAAACTATGGGCATAGTGAATGGATGGGCATCCAAGGATTCTATCAATTTTTTCTTCCCCTGGGTCAATAATCATGTAGATATTTTTGGAAATGTAATCCAGGAAAATGTGCAGAGAAAATTGCGTGGTCAGGTTTCGCAACCTCGAACTGAATTCTACGAGCGATATAAGGATTATATGCAAGATAGATACGATCTGAGTGTCAATATGGCTAATCGATACGGAAAAGATGAGATTACAGACCAGAAGATGCAAGTGCTGGAAGACATGATCCGAGAGTGTAATGAAGCCGGTGTAGAGATGATGGTCTTGATTACCCCATATCCATACTACAATATTGTGTCATATGGGGATTCATACTATACGATTGGTAAGCAAATTAAAGAACTTGTGGAAGAGAATGGCGCTTACTATTATGACTATAATTTTATCAATCCGGAGAGGTTTGACATATTGAAAGACGAGCATTATGCGGATTTTGAGCATTTAACCGTATGGGGTGCAAGGGATTTTAGCATATCCTTTGCCCAATTCTTGATGGATAAAGATGAGGGGGAAGACATGTCGCAGGCTTTTCTGACCAGGGAAGCCTATGAGGAGCGAATCAATGGTAGGTGAGACTATGGTGTATGAAAGACAAGAAGGCGTGCCGCAATTTACGTGCACAGAATATGCAGAGAAGCAAAGAGATTATGTGGTATTGATTCCAATTATTAATGAGGGCGACCGCATTATTAGGGAGCTGAAGCGGGCAAAGAATCATGGGGTAAGTCACTATGCAGATATTGTGATTTGCGATGGTGGCTCTTCTGATGGATGCACCGAAGAAGCACGTCTCCGTGAATTGGATGTGAATACGCTTTTGATAAAACAAGACACTGGGAAGCAGGGAGCACAGCTTCGTATGGGCATATATTGGGCCATGCAAAGGGGGTATAAAGGTGTTATTACCATTGATGGGAATGATAAGGATAGCATCGAAGATGTGCCAAGATTTATTGCCAAGCTGAAGGAAGGCTATGATTTGGTGCAGGGGTCTCGTTTTGTGAAAGGTGGCAAAGCGATTAATACACCGTGGATTCGCCATGTGTCAGTTCGTTTGATCCATGCTCCAGTGATTTCTCTTACAGCACATCAACATTTTACAGACACAACCAATGCATATAGGGCATATTCTATGCGATATCTTTCTGATGAGCGTGTGCAGCCACTGAGAGATGTGTTTATGACCTATGAGTTACTCGCATATCTGTCTGTTCGCGCAACACAGATTGGTATGAAGGCTTGCGAGATTCCGGTGACAAGAGCTTATCCAAAGGATGGAAAGACTCCGACTAAGATTAGCTTTTTCAAAGGAAATAGTGAGCTGATGAAAATACTTTTTGCAAATGCAAGAGGGAAATATAGTCCTAAGGACAACTAATTCGAGGAGTTATGATGGAGTTTTATTCACTTGTTTTTATTATATTTTTAGCGGTATCCCTTTTGGGCTACTATACTGTATTTCGAAGATATCAATGGGTGTGGCTGTTAATTGTTAGCTTAGCCTTTTATGGATACATGGCTAGAAGTGGAGGAATATTTATCTTTGCAACAGGATGTATCACTTGGGGAGCGGCACTGTTGCTGGAACGATTCCAGGGAAAAGAGAATCTGTCAAAGCGTAGAGTGATTTTATGGGCCACGATGCTTGTTGTGTTTGGTATTTTAGCGGTGGTTAAGTATACGCATCTCTTATCGTCATTTACGAGAGGACTTTTGATTCCGCTTGGAATTTCATTTTATATTTTCCAGTCGGTTGGATATCTGATTGATGCATACAATGGAAAAATACAGGTAGAACATAGCTTTGCGAAATATTTTCTATTTATTGCCTTTTTCCCGCAGCTGATTCAAGGCCCAATTAATCGATGGGATGAGATGCAGAATCAGTTTTTTAAAGAGCATCGCTTGACAGAAGAAAAGTTCCAACATGCAATTCTCAGATTGCTATATGGTATGCTCAAGAAATTTGCAATTGCAGATATTCTGTATGAGATTGTGGACCGCTGCCTCGGAAGTGTGGCAGGTTCTGTAATTATCGCAGGAGTGTTCTTATATGCAATTTATCAATATGCGGATTTCTCAGGTGGAATCGACATGGTTCTTGCAGTTGCAGAACTCTTTGACATTGAGATGGCAGAGAACTTTCGGCAGCCATATTTTGCAAAGTCCTTGGGTGAGTTCTGGAGAAGATGGCATATTACGTTGGGACATTGGATGCGTGATTATGTATTCTATCCATTTGAACTAACAAAGCCAATTAAGAAATTAGGAAAGTTTGCAAAGAAGCATTTTGGTAAGCATGTGGGAAAGGTGTTGCCTGTTATGCTAGGCAATATTCTTGTCTTCTTCCTGGTTGGTTTATGGCATGGTTCGCAGTGGCATTTTATCCTATGGGGTTTGTATAATGGACTCATTATAGGATTTAGCGATTTGCTTGCTCCTTGCTTCCAAAAACTGAATCAAATGTGTCATATCAAGGAAGAATCTCATTTCTTAGCGGGATGGAGAATGCTTCGTACATTTTTGATTGTGGTGATTGGTGGTTATTTTGACCGCATAGAAGATATGGCAGAGTGCTTCCGCAGTATGTATTTGTCGGTTGCGAATCTGTATCCGGCTATGTTGCCAATTTATTGGAAGCAAAATATTAGTCCTGACTACCCGTTGGTTTCGGTTTTGACTGTGGTTGTTGCATGTGTAATTGTGCTTGTTACCAGTATTGCAAAAGAGCGACAGGTGAATGTGGCAGATGTTATCGGTAGAAAACCATTTGCAGTGCGAGGTATTGTGTATTTTGCTATGGTTTCGATTATTTTGATTTCTTTTTTGAGTACGACAGTAAATGTAGGGTTCTTATATGCGAATTTCTAAAATATGTGGAAAAGTACTCCTGTTTCTAGTGGGAGTGTTGCTTACGAATAGTGTGTTGACGTATCTTCTTACGCCAGCCAATGATCATCATGACCGCATGTGGCGTACATATGAAGCGTGTGGTGAAGTGGATACCATTTATATAGGCTCATCGGTATGTATGGCCGCTTTTGATACCTATAAAATCGATGCAATTACTGGTGGGAAATCTATTAATATGGGAGTCCCACAGCAGGATGTGGAACAGACTTATGCAACGGTGCAGATGGTTTTAAATCAGAAACCAAGTGTAAAGCGCGTAGTGTTTTCCATGGACTACCCATCCCTTCAGTTTGATACAGACCATGGTTCAGCTATGAAGTATGGATATCAGTTGGTTCGACATGAAATGACGGTTGGACGGAAGCTTGCAGCATATGCAGCACTTATGTCGAGTCTAGATGGGTGGGACGGAAAGGATTCTATCAATTTTTTCTTTCCATGGATTAATAATCATGTGGATATCTATGGCGTGATCGTGCGACAGAATGTTGCAAGAAAGCGGTCCGGCGATATCGCAGTGGCCAGAACTGAGTTTGAAGAGGATTTTGCGGAGTTTGTAGGTTTGGATGAAAGTGTGAACAGCCGCTCACTTTATGGAGTGGTGGAGATTCCAGAGGACAACATGCAGGCGCTTCGTAATATGGCAAAGCTTTGTCAGGAAAAGGGAGTGGAGCTGCTTGTGGTAAATAATCCAAGACCACAATATGATATCCTGACCTATGGTGAATCATATGATTCCATTGGCGAGCAGGTGCGACACGAAGTAGAAGGCTATGGGGCAAAATATTATGATTTCAATTACGTTCGTCCAGAGCGTTTTGATGTCACATATAAATATTATTTTGCCGATTGTGAACATTTGACTTCAGAAGGAGCATTTGCATTTAGTAAGGCAATGGCGCAGTTCCTTTTGGACATGGAAAACGGCATGGATATGTCAGAAGAGTTTATTTCAAGGAGAGAGTATGAAGAACGTTCTTGAATGGCTAGAATTACAAGCGAGCATAAATCCGGATGCGGAAGCTTTTTCGGACGTAGATGAGACAGTATCTTTTGCTGCGATGGAGAATCTGGCAAAGCACGCGGGAAGCAATTTGTCTAAGTGTATTACAATTGGTCAGCCTGTTGTATTTTTCGTGGAGAAAAGCGTTCGGTGTCTTGCGGGTATGTTCGGCGCAGTCTATGCAGGTGGCTTTTATAGTGTGATTGATGTTAAGCAACCAGAGCATCGTGTGGCAAGTATTTTGGAGAAGCTTTCTGCATCTGTTATGGTCACAGATCAAGAACATGTGGAACTGGCCATGCAGTATGGAATCAGGGTTTTGCTATTAGAGGAGTTGTTTACAGGTGACATTGATAAAGATAGGCTTTGTGATATCCGCGCATGTCATTTAGAGACACAACCTTTGTATGTTAATTTTACCAGTGGTAGTACAGGTACGCCAAAGGGAGTTACAATTTGTCATCGCTCGGTAATCGAATTTATTTCTATTTTTACCGAGACATTTGGCATCAAAGGGGAAGACGTGATTGCCAATCAGGCGCCGTTTGACTTTGATGTGTCTGTTAAGGATATCTACAGTGGACTTGCAAAGGGTGCAAAAGTTCAGTTGATTCCAAGAAAGTATTTTAGTAATCCTTCACTACTCATGGACTACTTAGCAGACCATGAAGTAACTGTACTCATTTGGGCCGTTAGCGCAATGTGCTTTGTGTCTGTAATGAATGGATTGGAGTATCGGCTTCCAGAGAAGATTCGCCTGATTATGTTCTCTGGAGAAGTCATGCCAATTAAACACCTGAATAAGTGGAAGAAGTATTTACCAGATGCTACCTATGTCAATTTGTATGGTCCAACAGAGATTACTTGCAATTGTACCTATCATGTGTTGAATCGAGAATACGCGTTGGATGAGGTGATTCCAATTGGTAAGGCCTTTGCCAACGAGAAGGTTTTTCTCTTAGACGAAAACGATTGCCTTATTACGGAAGAGGGAATCGAAGGAGAAATCTGTGTGTCCGGTACCAGCGTTGGCCTTGGCTACTATGCTGATCCAGAGAAGACGGCGCTGGCTTTTGTACAGAATCCATTGCATCAGAATTACATTGATATCATTTATCGCACCGGTGATTTGGGAAAATATATTGAGGATGAAGTATTGGTCTATACCTCTCGTAAGGATTTTCAAATCAAACATATGGGACACCGCATTGAACTTGGGGAAATAGAGGCAATTGCAACCTCAATTGATGGAGTGACTAGAAGTTGTTGCCTTTATGATTCTGACAAGCAAAAGTTGTTCTTATACTACACAGGAGACTGCGAGAAGAATGACTTGGCTGGGAAGTTGCGTGTGGCTTTGCCACCATATATGGTGCCAAACAAGATTATATTGCTTGAAGAGATGCCAATGAATAAGAACGGAAAAATTGACCGCAATGCTCTAAAGGAGTTGAAATGATAGACGAAAAGACGTTTAGAAAAATTGTAAAGGAATATGGAACTCCGAGCTTTGTGTTTGATGCGCAAGAGGTTATGGACCGTGTCGCAGCAATTCGCACACTGCTGGATCAAAAGATTGGGCTTGTTTTTTCTATTAAGGCTAATTCCTTTTTGACAGAATTCTTGGCTCCCGTTGTGGATTATCTTGAAGTATGTAGCCCTGGCGAATTGTCATTATGTAAAGCTTATGGAATTGCTGGGGACAAGATTTTGTATTCTGGGGTTAACAAGGGAATTGTGGATATTACTAGCGCAGTGGAGCATAAAGCTGCAATTTATACGGCTGAGTCCATTCGCCATTATCATTTGCTTTGCGAAGTGGCGAAAGAACATGGAACTCGGATTCCGGTCATTCTTAGATTAACCTCTGGAAATCAGTTTGGCATGTCGAGACAGGATATCGAGAGCATTCTTGCAGAATGGAGCTTGGATCAAGAGAACTCGAGTGTGGATATTATTGGACTTCATTATTTTGCTGGAACGCAGCGTAAGAAGCTAGCAGAGCAGGAACAGGAACTTGGGAATCTCGTCACATTAATCGATGAGTTAGAAGAAAAGTATGATGTTCAATTTCGACATTTGGAATATGGGCCAGGGCTTCCTTTCCCATATTACGAAGGGGAAGATTTCAGTGATACACTTGCTCCACTTAAGGCACTTTTGCCGAAAATGTTGGAAGTGGCAGATCGCATTCCTCTTGCCATAGAGATGGGAAGATTTCTGGTGTCGTCTTGTGGATATTATTTGTCGCAAGTAGCAGATACCAAATGTGACGGAAATGTAAGATATGCGATTTTGGATGGTGGAATGCATCATTTGAATTATTTGGGACAGATGATGGGAATGAAAAATCCTATGTTGATGCATTTACCAGAAGAAGCGACTGCAGAGACTGGATTGCTTGAACCATGGACAGTATGTGGTAGCCTATGTACGACGGCAGATGTTATAATGCGAAAAAGAGCGTTTGACAATTTACAAATTGGCGATACAATCGTATTTTGTAATTGTGGCGCATATACGGTTACAGAGGGAATTAACCTATTCCTGAGTCGCACGATGCCGAATGTTTTATTAGTCGATGAGAGTGGGGATGTTCATTGTTTACGACCATCGATGGAGAGCTATCCAATTAATATGAGACAATAGATGAGGAGAAAAGAAAGATGACATTAGAAAGAGTAATTGAAATGTTAGAAGATGTGAAGGATGGAATTGACTACGAGACAGAGACAGGTCTTATTGACAACGAACTTTTGGATTCCTTTGATATTCTTCAAATTATTAGCGCAATTGATGACGAATTTGAAGTAGCAGTTCCAGCTTCAGAAATTGTTCCTGCTAACTTTAATAGCGCACAGGCAATCTTTGATATGATTGCTCGTTTGGCAGAATAGTATGAAGCAACAGGCATCCATTCAAAAGAATATGATGTTCAACACAATAGGATCTCTGGTTTATTATTTTTGCCAGTGGTTACTTAGTGTTGTAATTGTTCGAATTTCGGGCTACGAAGTCGCAGGAATTTTTGGACTTGCCACCACGATTACAGCTTCACCAGCGATTCTAGCACTATTCAATGTGCGAAACTATCAGGTATCAGATCTAGACGGGCAATATGAGACAAGGACATACATCAGTTCTAGGCATTTCACGAATGCACTTGCATATGTAGTGTGCCTAGGGATTATTGCTGTTCGAGGATGTAGTTGGGATGTTGTTGCAGTTATTTGTGTGTTTATGCTTTATAAATTAGCAGAGGGGACCGCAGATGTCTATTATGGTGTTGAACAGAGGTGGGGCAGGCTTGATTATGCAGGAATTTCCCTTTCATTGCGCGGCTTTTTGACCATTATTCCTTTTGTAATTGCGCAGTATTTATGGAATAATTTACTGCTCAGTTTGTGTCTGATTACCCTAGGCTCGTATGCAGTGGTGTTGATCTATGACAGAGGCAAGGTAAAAAAGTTAGTTGCCATTCACCAACAAGCAGAGGCAGTTGCATCGCAGGGGTTGCGGGATATTAAGAACTTGCTTATCACCTGTATTCCGCTTGCATTTGTGGCTTTTTTGAATAATCTTGCATTCAATTTTCCTAAAATGTCTTTGGAAAAATATCATGGTGCGGAAGCAATGGGGTATTTTGCGTCAATCACTTCTCCAGCGCTTGTGGTGCAGCTGGCTGCAAATACAATTTTTGCACCGCTTGTCACTCCACTAACGGATGCTTTTTTGAGACATGACCCAAAGGCCTTTCGCGATAAGATTAAGCTGTTTGCAATCTTAATGATTGGCATGTCTGTGGTTGTATTGCTAGGGGCTGCACTTTTAGGGAATTGGGTATTGAGGTTGATTTTCGGAGCGGAAATTGAAGCATATACCTATTTGTTTGTGCCGAGTATTGCAGTGACACTTTGCCTTGCGGCGTCTACAGTGCTCTTAAGTATTTGTACACTTGTTCGTGAGATAAAAAAGCAATATATTGTCGGGGGCGCAGGGATTATCGTGGCAATTGCTTTGGCGAAAGCGCTTGTGACTCCATTTGGCATGGAAGGAGTTCTTTGGGCACAGACTGGAACGATTGCTATTCAAGTAATAATTTTGCTTGTTGTTATATTAAAAAAATTGCGTAGTACATGGGACTTTGGTGTCTCTTAAGAAAGACTTAAGATGACAAGAAGTAGTCATATGGTATAATTTCGTCTATGGGTAGAGTAGAATATGTGCGTAGTTTGTTACGCAAATATGGCGCTGTTGGCCTAATAATAAAATACATAGAGAAGCGAGAAAATCCGATTGATAAGCGGTATCGTGCTGATTATAGGAAATGGATGGCATCGGAGGAAGAACTTTGTGCGCAAAGAAGCCTGGTTAAGACCTGGGAGAATCAGCCACTTATTAGCATTGTTGTTCCAACTTATAGAACCGATGCGAGGATGCTCGATGAAATGATTGCTTCTGTTGTGAGCCAGACCTATGAGAAGTGGGAACTTCTTCTGGTGGATGGAAGCGGAATGCCATATGCGAATGACATTGAGAATGCTGCAAAGAAGTTTGCAGATTCCAGAATTCGATACATTCGGCTTGAGGAAAACCTTGGTATCTCGGAAAATACGAACGTGGGAATTGCGGATGCCAAAGGGGAATATATAGCGCTTCTAGACCATGATGATCTGCTGGCTCCAAATGCATTGTATGAGATGGTTTCTGCGGTTCAGGAGCGTGGCCATCAGCCACTCATGGTTTATTCTGACGAGGACAAAATTACGGAAGATGGGGAACTTCACTTTGAGCCCCATTTTAAGCCAGATTATAACGAGGAACTACTTAACAATTATAACTACATATGCCATTTCTTGATGGTACATAGGTCTGTTATTGAGAAAGTTGGTGCTTTAAATAAGGTCTATGATGGCGCCCAAGATTATGATTTTGTTCTTCGAAGTACAGAAGTTATTCCAGCTGATAGAATTGCACATGTGGCAAAAATAGTGTATCATTGGAGAGTCAGCCAGTCATCGACCGCAGGCTTTTCCGGAAATAAGGATTATGCGAAAATTGCTGCAGAGAAGGCCGTTGCTGAGCATAAGAAACGAATTGAGTCCCAAAGCGGAAAGTATATTGTTTCACTAGGAAAGAGTATATCCTGTGTGGAACAAGGTTGGGATGAACAGTTGGCAGAAGCTGCAAAGAATCATAAGACACCAGTAGGATTGATTGGTGGTCGTATTTTGGATTCTCGTGGAAGACATGTTGAGTCGATTGGATATCGTTATTCCGAGAGTGGTTTGGTAGAACCTAACTTTCAGGGATTGGCATCCTTTAAGAAAGGATACTTTCAAAGGGCTTACTATCCACAACAGGTGAGTGCAGTATCGCTTGATTTTTGCGTTATTGATATAGATGCATTTGAGAAGGTTGGTGGGTTTGATGAAACGTTGTCTAGCCCTTATAGAGAAATGGACTTCTGCTTGCGTTTAAAGCAGGCGGGGTATGCTGTTTTGGTTCAGCCGCAGGTGACAGCTAGGCGTGGAAAAGCTTGTAATTGCATAGATGCTGAAGCGTCTAGAGACATTTTTATACAGCGTTGGAATGATGAATTAGTAGGGGGAGATCCTTTTATTCATGAAAATATCCGTTGCAATGGCTACGTATAATGGCGAAAAATATATACGCGAGCAATTGGATTCAATTTTACAACAATTGCATGTGGATGATGAAATGATTATCTCTGATGATGGTTCATCTGATGCTACGGTGCGAATAATAGAAGAATATAAATCAAAAGATGAACGGATTTGTCTGCTTGATGGCCCACACAATGGGTTGATGGCGAATTTTGAGAATGCGCTTAAGCATTGTTCTGGAGATTTGATTTTTCTTGCAGATCAGGATGATGTATGGTCTGAAAACAAGGTGCATCTTGTATTGGAGCAATTTGAGAATCCGAATACACATCTTGTCCTACATGACGCATGCGTTATGAATGAGGATTTGTCAGAGGTGCTTATGCCATCATTTTTTGAATATCGTGGTTCGAAACCAGGAGTATGGCATAGTTTCATTAAGAATTCTTACATGGGATGTTGCATGGCTTTCCGAAGGGAACTGGTAGAGAAGATTCTTCCAATTCCGCTGGAGCTGCCAATGCACGATCAATGGATTGGTCTCATCAGTGATTATTATTACGGCAAATCTGTTATGTTAGGCGAGCAGTTGCTTTTGTATCGCCGCCATGAGAAGGCGGCTTCTGACTTTGGTCACAACTCGGTTCCGATTATGATTCGAAACCGTATTATGATATATCAAGCGTTGAGGAAGAGAACTCAACAATTGCGAAAGGAAATAAGGAGAAATGAGTAATAAGAAGAGTAGTAGCAAAAAGAAGACATGGAAGATTGTTTCTGCCGTATTATTAGTGCTTCAGTTAATCTTAAGTATTGTAGCGGTAGTAGAGCTTGTGGCTTCTAAAATGGTACCTACAGCATATTTGATTTTATTTGTTATTTTGATGTGGGCGCTTTTCTTTGTAGCGTTTGCACTTTTGGTACTGGTGAGAAAAAAGAAGGGACAGAAGAAGTCTTCTTTCTATGCAAAAAGGGGACTTGGAACTGCGCTTAGTGCACTTACTATGATTTGTTGCATTCTTGCAACCTATTATGTGGGTAAGCTTGATTCTACCCTTGGAAACCTTACCATTGGTGGAGAAAGAATTGAGACCGAGACTGTTTCGGTATATGTAAAGGCAGATTCCCCTGCTTCTCAAATTGGTGATGTGGCAAATGGCAAATTTGGTGTAATGCTTGGCTATGGTTATGAGGCATCCAATAAGACTGTCGAAGCCATTGAAAAGGAAGTTGGAAAGGATATCGAAGTCGAAGAGTTTGCCTCTGTGTACGATACTGTTGATGCGCTTCTTTCTGGGGAAATCGATGCAATGATAATGCATCTCAACTATGAAGAAATGATTGTTGACCAGGAAGGATATGAATTCTTTATCACAGATACCAAGGTGATCTATCAGAACTTTATTGAAACTGTAGTAAAGAGTGAGCAGTCCAAAGTAGATAAGGATGTTAGCAACGATGTGTTTATGGTATACGTCAGTGGATCTGATACAAGAAGTGTGAAGCTTTCAAAGAGCCGTAGTGACGTAAATATTATTGCCGTTGTGAATCCAGATGCAAAGCAGGTGCTTCTTGTAAATACTCCACGAGATTACTATGTTCCAATTTCTATTAGTAGTACAGGAACATGCGATAAGCTTACTCATTGCTCATTGTATGGACATGAGTGCTCTATGGATACACTTGGTGCACTCTACAATTGTAGCATGGATTACTATATGCAGATTAACTTTGAGGGATTCATGACCTTAATTGATGCGATTGGTGGTATTACCGTAGAGTCTGATAAGACCTTTGTTACAACACACTATGACAAGCAGATTTACGAAGGCCTTAACGATATGGATGGCGAGACAGCCCTTGGGTTTGCTCGTGAGCGTTATGCCTTTGTAGATGGAGATAATACTCGTGGACGTAACTCTATGAGAATTATCAAGGCAATTATCGAGAAAATGTCTTCTGCTAAGACATTACTTAGCAACTATGGAGCAATCCTTAACAGTATCGAGGGTATGTTTGCAACCAGTATGACAGAGGATGAGATGAAGGCTCTTGTCAATATGCAGCTTGATGATATGAGCTCATGGGATGTCAGAATGTATGCAGTTACTGGTACTGGTGATAGTAGAACTACCTACTCTGTTCCAAATGCAAAGGCATATGTCATGATTCCAGACCAGAGCAGTGTGGATAAAGCAATTAGACTTATCGATAAGATGGAAGCTGGCGAAGTACTTACAGATGCAGATTTCCAGTAATAGGTTGCGAGGGGAGTAGCACATGAATTGTACGATTATTGGTGTGGCTGGAGGAACAGGTTCTGGAAAATCCACATTTACCAATCGACTAAAAGCAGAGTTTGGTGATGCAATCACAGTATTGTATCATGACAATTATTATAAAGATCAAAGTGATATTCCATTTGAAGAACGCAAGAAGGTAAATTATGACTCGCCCGAGTCCTTAGAAACAGACCTTATGATTGCTCATATCAAGGCACTCAAGAGTGGAGAAACAATTGAGTGCCCTGTATATGACTACACGCAGCATAATCGTTCAAAAGAGGTTGTTGTTGTAAAACCAAGCCCTGTACTTATCGTAGAAGGAATTCTGGCGCTTGCAGATCCAAGACTTCGTGACTTGATTGATATCAAAGTATATGTCGAGGCGGATGCGGATGAGCGTATTCTTCGTCGTGTAGTAAGGGATGTCAAGGAGCGTGGCCGAGATGTAGAGAACATCATGGAACAGTACCTGACAACCGTAAAGCCTATGCACTATATTCATGTAGAACCAACCAAGTATATGGCTGATATTGTAATTAATAGTGGCATGAATGATGTGGCATTTGAATTGGTGCAAACGAAAATACAGAAAATACTTGCGGAGTCATAATAGAGAACTCCTTGGGCATTTTTCACAAAAAACAGAAATATAATAAAAACAACTTGAAGGTGACCTATGGTCACCTTTTATAATTCATGGTATAATTATTGAACTTATAGTGATCCGATTTATAGGAGGGGCGAAATGAAAGGTATTATTCTTGCAGGTGGATCTGGCACAAGACTTTATCCACTTACTATGGTAACTTCGAAGCAGTTGCTTCCAATCTATGACAAGCCAATGATTTATTATCCAATGTCAGTACTTATGAATGCTGGCATTCGAGATATTCTTATTATTTCTACACCACAGGATACTCCACGATTTAAAGAGCTTCTTGGAGATGGCCATCAGTTCGGTGTGAATCTTCAGTATGCTGTACAGCCAAGCCCAGATGGACTTGCTCAGGCTTTCATTATCGGTGAAGAGTTCATCGGCGATGATACAGTTGCTATGGTTCTTGGAGATAACATTTTTGCAGGCCATGGTCTTAAGAAGAGACTGAAGTCAGCAGTTGAGAACGCTGAGCAGGGACGTGGTGCTACCGTATTTGGATACTATGTAGATGATCCAGAGCGTTTTGGTATTGTGGAATTCGATAAGGAAGGTAAGGCGATTTCCATCGAGGAGAAGCCAGCACAGCCTAAGAGTAACTACTGTGTAACAGGCCTTTATTTCTATGATCACAAGGTTGTAGAGTACGCAAAGAATTTGAAGCCTTCTGCAAGAGGGGAGCTTGAGATTACCGATCTTAACCGTATTTATCTTGAGGATGGAGAACTTAATGTAGAGCTTCTTGGACAGGGATTCACTTGGCTTGATACAGGTACACATGAGTCCCTTGTTGATGCAACCAATTTTGTAAAGACGGTTGAGACACATCAGCATCGTAAGATTGCTTGCCTTGAAGAGATTGCATATCTCAATGGATGGATTAGCAAAGAGGATGTGCTTAAGGTATATGAAGTGCTAAAGAAAAATCAGTATGGTCAGTATCTTAAGGATGTCTTAGATGGAAAATATCAGGAGAACCTCTATTAATGGTTTTTAGTTCAGCAGAGTTTTTATGGTTTTTTCTTCCAATTACGATTGCATTATATGGTATCGCCGGATTGGTGGAGAGAAGGCGAAATACAATTAAAAATTTGATTTTGCTGTGTATGAGCCTCGCGTTCTATGCTTGGGGAGAACCGAAATATGTATTGCTCATGATGTTGTCCATCGCGTGCAATTATTTGATGGGAATTCTTATTGGAAATGTGGGCGAGCGCGCAGATGCTTATCGCAAATTGTGGCTGATTGTGGCAGTGCTTGGAAATCTAGGATGCTTAGTGCTTTTTAAGTATACGAATTTCTTGTTAGCCAACATTCGGACTTTGACAGGAACTACTATTGGTGCAACACGGAGTATTGCTTTGCCAATTGGAATTTCTTTTTATACATTCCAAGCGATGTCGTATGTCATCGATGTGTATCGTGGAAACAATGCGCCCCAAAAGAATCCATTTAAGCTTGCTTTGTATATCTCTTTCTTTCCACAGCTCATTGCGGGACCTATTGTGAAATATCGCGATATTGAAAGAGAATTATCAGATCGTCGATTTTCTATAGATGATTTTGCATTTGGTGTTAGAAGATTTGGTTACGGATTAGGCAAGAAAGTGATTATTGCAAATGCATGTGCGCAGGTAGCGGACCAAGTGTTTGCACTGAATCTGGATACCATGCATTTTACGGCTGCTTGGCTTGGAATTATATGCTACACTTTGCAAATTTATTATGATTTCAGTGGATATTCTGACATGGCAATTGGTCTTGGAAGGATGTTTGGATTCCATTTTAATGAGAATTTCAATTTCCCATATGTTGCCGATTCCATTCAGGAGTTTTGGCGCAGATGGCATATTTCACTTTCTAGCTGGTTCAAAGAGTATCTTTATATTCCTCTAGGCGGTAATCGCAAAGGAATGGCTAAGACTTATCGTAACTTGATTCTTGTGTTCTTGTGTACGGGCATTTGGCATGGGGCTAATTGGACATTTGTTGTGTGGGGGCTGTTTCATGGCTTGTTCCAACTTTTGGAACGTGGGGCATTTGGCAGAATTCTTCGAGACAAAGTTCCAGCAGCTCTTCGCCATTTATATGCGATGCTAGTAGTGATGATTGGCTGGGTATTTTTCCGCGCAGACGATGTAGGTATGGCGATTCGTTATATTGGAAGAATGTTTGCAGGAAGCGGCAATACTGCGAGTGCGACGCTATATTTGCTTAATCCATATTTGGTTACAATTTTAGTGGTAGCAGTTCTGCTTTGCGGTCCATTCCAGAGTTTGTGTAAGGGAGTGTATGGAAAAGTATTCGTGAATGATGAACGAATTGGTGTGTGGGACCTAGCTATGATTGTAGGCATCTTTGCACTATGTATGATTTTGGTTATTTGTGATACCTATAATCCGTTTATATATTTTCAGTTCTAGAGGGGTTTGATTATGAGTAAGAATAATAAGAAGAATCCCTGTGGGATGATTTTAATCATTGTTTTTTTGTTGTTTGTTGCGTTTTATCCCGTTGGAGGGCTGGCTTATAAAGGCAGTGCAAGTACAGACATGGAGAAAAGGACGCTTGCAGAGTTCCCGGAGATTTCTCGTGCAAATTATCCGCAGTTTTCTGCTCAGTTTGGAAATTACTTGAAAGATCATTTGCCATTTCGAACTGAAGTGACAAGGGCATATAACAGTTTCTTGGTAAATGTCTGTAAAACAAGTTCCGATGATGCTGTCATCCTGGGAAAAGAAGGGTGGCTATTCTATAATTCCCATGCAAGGGATGCGGCTACAAATGAAATTATTGACTATACAGGGGAATCTCTTTACCGGGAGGACCAGCTAGCCAATATAGCAGCAGAAGTAAATGCGGCAAATGAGTATTGCAAATCGGTAGATTCTACATTGGTTTTTGTGTTAGCACCGAATAAGTCATCTGTTTATGGACAGTATATGCCAGATATTTATAAGCAGGTTAGTTATGATGAGCGCCGAATCGAGCAACTGTATGAATATCTGTGCGAGCATACGGATGCAACCATTGTGTATCCAAGGGAACAGTTAGTAGAAGCGTCTGTGCAATATAAGACATATTTTTCAAATGATACGCATTGGAATGCAATCGGTGCATATATATGCTGCGAAGAGATTTGTCAGGCTGTGGGATTGGACTTGCCCGATCTTTCAACAATTAATCTGTATGAGGATTTTTCGCCAGAAGATTTAAAAGGGATGCTTGGCGTTGAAAAATATCTGGCAGATAATGGCAATCTCACGCCAAATTATGGCGAGATCTATGGGGTGTCTTCGGTGCAGCTGGATGAGAGATATCATAGTTTTGCATCAGAAAATCCAAATGGAAAAAGTATGCTTCTTCTTGGAGATTCATTTTCAGAAAAAATGATTGCACCTCTATCAGTTTCTGTAACAAATCTTGATGCCGCGCGAACGAGATACTATCAGTTTGCCGGCGAAAAGCACTATGATTATGTGATTTATGAGATGGTAGAACGTAACTTCCCGTTTTTGGCGGGGGAATAAAATATTTAAGTATTAGCAAAGGAGAAAATTATGACAATTATCGTAACCGGAGGAGCCGGATTTATCGGAAGTAACTTTGTATTTCATATGTTAAACAAGTATCCAGATTATCGTATCGTATGTATCGATGCTCTTACTTATGCTGGAAACTTATCTACACTTGCACCAGTTATGGACAACCCAAACTTCAGATTCGTGAAGCTTGATATCTGTGATCGTAAGGGCGTATATCAGTTATTTGAAGAGGAACATCCAGATATCGTTGTAAACTTTGCAGCTGAGTCACATGTTGACCGTTCTATTGAAAATCCAGAGATTTTCCTTCAGACCAATATTATCGGTACATCTACACTTATGGATGCATGCCGTGAGTATGGAATTACCAGATATCATCAGGTATCTACTGACGAGGTGTACGGAGATCTTCCACTTGACCGCCCAGACTTATTCTTCACAGAGGAGACTCCAATTCATACATCAAGTCCATATTCTTCTTCAAAGGCAGGCGCAGACCTTCTTGTTCTCGCTTACCACAGAACCTTTGGACTTCCTGTAACCATTAGCCGTTGCTCTAACAACTACGGTCCATATCACTTCCCAGAGAAGTTGATTCCACTTATGATTGCGAATGTTCTCAACAATAAGCCACTTCCTGTATATGGCGAAGGACTTAATGTACGTGACTGGTTGTATGTAGAGGATCACTGTAAGGCAATCGACCTTATCATCCATAAGGGACGTGTTGGTGAAGTATACAATGTCGGTGGACATAATGAGATGAAGAACATCGATATCGTAAACCTTATCTGTGAGGAACTTGATCGTCTTGGTGAGTCTAAGGATGCAAAACGTCTTATTACTCATGTTGGCGATCGAAAGGGACATGATATGCGTTATGCTATCGACCCTACCAAGATTCATAACGAGCTTGGTTGGTTGCCAGAGACTATGTTCGCTGATGGTATTAAGAAGACTATCCAGTGGTATCTTGATAACAAGGAGTGGTGGGAGAACATCATTTCTGGTGAGTATCAGGAATACTATGAGAAGATGTACTCAAACCGCTAATTGATTTTGGGATTGTGAGATAAGAGGTTTCGGAATGAAAGTATTCGTGACAGGCGTGGCTGGTCAGTTAGGCCACGATGTGATTAATGAATTAGCAAAAAGAAATACAGAGGGAACTGGCTCATTCACTTGGGTTGGTTCAGATATTGCACCAGAATATAGTGGTGCACAGGATGGAAGTGCAGTAACAACCGCTGAGTATGTATCTCTTGATATTACAGATGCGGAATCTGTTTCTCGAGTGCTTTGCGATGTGAAGCCCGATGTAGTGGTACATTGTGCTGCTTGGACTGCAGTAGACCTTGCTGAAGACGAGGACAAGCAGGCAAAGGTACGCGCCATCAATGTAGATGGAACCGCTAATATTGCAAAGGTCTGTAAAGAACTGGATGCCAAGATGGTATACATCAGTACAGACTATGTGTTCAATGGACAGGGAGAGACTCCTTGGGAGCCAGACTGCAAAGATTATGCACCACTTAATGTCTACGGGCAGACCAAGCTTGACGGAGAACTTGCAGTTGCAAATACTTTGGATAAGTACTTTATCGTACGTATTGCGTGGGTATTCGGTGTCAACGGCAAGAACTTTATTAAGACTATGCTGAATGTTGGTAAGACACATGATAAGCTTACCGTTGTATGTGACCAAATTGGTACTCCTACCTACACCCTTGACCTATCTGTTTTGCTTGTAGATATGATCGAGACAGAAAAGTATGGTTATTACCATGCGACTAACGAAGGTGGATACATCTCTTGGTATGACTTTACCAAAGAAATTTTCCGTCAGGCGGTTGAGCAGGGGCATGAGGAGTATTCAGAAGACAGAATTACAGTTACACCTGTAACCACAGCCGAGTATGGCGTGTCAAAGGCTGCTAGACCTTTTAACAGTAGACTAGAAAAGGGCAAATTGCTGGAAGCTGGATTTACACCGCTCCCTACATGGCAGGATGCGTTAAGTAGATATCTTAAGGAGATTGAATTCTAATGGGACAGATTACAGTTGAAAAGAATGTTGGTGGTATTGAAGGCCTTTGCATTATTCATCCAGCAGTGCATGGGGATAATCGTGGCTATTTCATGGAAACCTATAATTCCAGAGATATGCAGGAAGCAGGCATTGACCGTGTATTTGTACAGGACAATCAGTCTTGTTCAACAAAGGGTGTGCTTCGCGGGCTCCATTTCCAGAAGGAGTTTCCACAGGCAAAACTTGTACGAGCAATCAAGGGTTCTGTTTTTGATGTTGCTGTAGATTTGCGTAAGGATTCTGTAACTTACGGAAAGTGGTATGGAGTGGAACTTACAGAAGAGAATAAGATTCAGTTTTTGATTCCAGAAGGATTTGCGCATGGATTCTTAGTCCTTTCTGACGTGGCAGAGTTCTGCTACAAAGTAACAGATTTCTGGCATCTTGGAGATGAAGGCGGCCTTGCTTGGAACGATCCTGAAATTGGAATCGAATGGCCAACACTTGTTGGTGAATATCAGGGATCTGCAAGTGCTGAGGGATACACCCTATCTGACGGAACTCCACTCAACCTTAGTGATAAGGATCAGAAATGGGTTGGACTTAAGGATACATTCGCTTTTTAATTTATGAAATTACCAGGATATTATTCTTCCGGACAGTTCGCAAAAATGGCAAAGGTGTCAATTCGAACTGTCCGTTTTTATGATAAACAGAATATTTTAAAACCTTCTTATGTCAATGAGTCGGGGGCTCGTTTTTACACGGATAGCGATTTCGCCAGATTACAGCAGATTTTGTTGTTGAAATATTTGGGGTTTTCGCTAGATGATATTAAGGAGTTGCTGGTGGATGATTTGGATACACATTTCCTCCGAAATTCTTTGAAACTTCAGAAGCAGCTGGTGCAAGACCGCATGGAGCAGATGGAACTGGTGTCAAGCGCTATTGATAAGACGGTCTATGCTCTGGAACAAGAGCAGGATGTGGATTGGAGCCAAATGCTTGATTTGATTCACCTCACTGGCATGGAAAAGAGCTTAAAGTCGCAGTATCAGAACGCGAGTAACATTTCCGCGCGCATTCGCCTGCACAGAGACTATTCAGTGAATAAGCAGGGGTGGTTTCCTTGGATTTTTGAGCAATGCATGAGCATTGTAGAGGCATTATTAGCATCGGGAAAAGAAGAGGTTCGTATTCTGGAAGTGGGATGCGGAAATGGAGCTCTTTGGGCAGAGAACAAGGAGAGCCTTCCAAGTGGCGTTCATGTCACACTTTCTGATGTGTCGGATGGAATGATTCGTGACGTGCGAAGAACACTTGGTGCTCGAAGCAAGGTTTTTGAATATAAGGTGTTCGATTGCAATGATATCCCTTACGAGGACGGCTCTTTCGATATTGTAATAGCAAATCATGTGTTGTTTTACTGTGACGACATTCCGGCAGTATGCCACGAGATTCGTAGGGTATTGCGACCAGAAGGCTCTTTTATCTGTAGCACTTATGGCTCGAAGCATATGAAGGAAATTACGGAACTTGTTCAGGAATTTGATTCAAGAATAATGCTTTCTGCCGAGCACTTGTATGAAGGCTTTGGATTGGAGAATGGAAAAGCAATTTTGGAGCAGTCTTTTTCGTCTGTAGAACAGGTTGGGTACGAGGATGAAATCATAATCGATTCCGCGGAACCATTGATTGAGTATATCTTATCGTGTCACGGAAATCAAAACCAATTCTTGCTAGACAGGTATCACGATTTCCGCCAGTTCGTGGAAAAGAAGACGCAAAAGAAATTTCATATCACGAAAGATGCAGGGCTTTTTGTATGTAAATAGGTTGCGAAATCTTCCATTTCACAAGAAAATGTGGTACGATGTTACTAAATTGGGAATAGATTATGTTCACAAAAGACAGGAGGAAAAAACATGAATTTCTACGAAGAATATCAGAAATGGTGCACAGATTCTTACTTTGATGAAGAGACAAAGAAAGAACTTGCAGCAATTGCAGAGAATAAGGCAGAAATTGAGGATCGTTTTTACCGTACATTAGAGTTTGGTACCGCTGGACTCCGTGGTGTTATCGGAGCAGGAACCAACAGAATGAACATTTATACTGTTCGTCAGGCTACACAGGGCCTTGCGAACTATATTTTAGCAACTGGCCAGCAGGACAGAGGCGTTGTCATCGCACATGACTCACGTCTTATGCATGATGAGTTTACAGATGCAGCAGCACTTTGCTTAGCAGCAAACGGAATTAAGACCTATGTCTTCCCACAGCTTGCACCAGTACCAGAGCTTTCTTATGCAGTTCGTACACTTCATACCATTGCAGGTATTGTAATTACTGCTAGCCACAATCCACGTGAATACAATGGATACAAGGTATATTGGGAGGATGGCGCACAGGTTACTCCACCTCATGATACTGGAATCATGGCTGAGGTAAATAAGGTTACGAGCTTTGATATGGTGAAGACCATGGATAAGGATGCAGCTATTGCAGCAGGCCTTTATATTGTTATGGATGATACTGTGGAAGAAGGATACTTCGCAGAGCTTCGTAAGCTTGCAATTCATCCAGAAATTATTGAGAAGATGGCAGGAGACATTAAGATTGTCTACACACCACTTCATGGAACAGGACTTCGTCCAGTACAGAGAGTATTAAAGGATCTTGGATTTAAGCAGGTTGTGATCGAGCCAGAGCAGGCAATTGCAGATGGTAACTTCCCTACATGTCCATATCCAAACCCAGAGAATCCAGACGCTTGGGTAAAGGCACTTGAGCTTGCAAAGA
>JAZQQA010000083.1:0-6754 GCA_045628825.1 Agathobacter sp. | reverse complement strand
GTCAATGAGATTTTACGAACAGACTTATACGAAGATGCATATGAGACCATGGCAAAGAATCCAATCCCATACAAGGGAGAGGACTTGGCAGAGGGAATTGAAAACTTTCTCTTTATCTGTCCAAACTGTAAGGGCTTTGAGACCATCCGAAGCCATGGGGATGAATTCCATTGCACCTGCTGTGATATGAAGGGTCGTATTGATGAGTATGGAACCTTGTCTGGTGAAAAGCTTCCATTTACCACTATCCCACAGTGGGAGGACTGGGAGAATGAGGAGTTTGACGCGATCTACGCGCGTCAGGGCAACAATATGCATTTTACCAATGAGGATGTAACCCTGACCGAGCTTCACCCAGACCATACTACGGAGGTGCGCTATGTTGGCACACTGACCGCAGATCGTGATGGCATGTATATCGGCGATTATAAGTTCAATTTCTTAGAACTTCAGGGAACCGAGTATATCAATCTGGGCAATACCTTTTTACTGACCTATGATGGCATTCACTATAGTCTGGACGCCAAATATCTGAATGGTGTCAAGTATCGTAAACTCTACTTCAAGCGCATGGAGGAAGAGTGCCAGCAGAATGGTAGAAAGTTCGATTTTGGCAAATAGATAGAAAGTAATTTATGACAGAGTTAGAAGAGTATTACAACAAGTTTAATGAGGAAAAGCGATTGGACAGCCGCCACGGCAGGGTGGAGTTCATTACTTCCATGAAGTACATTCACAAATACTTGGAATTACTGGAAGCAGAAGGTAAGGCCAAGGAAGAAATCCATGTGCTGGATGTGGGAGCAGGAACTGGCCGTTATAGTGTACCTCTGGCAGAGGAAGGCTATGACGTGACCGCAGTGGAACTGGTAAAGCATAATCTTGGCCGCTTGAAGCAAAAAAGCGACAAGGTGCATGGCTATCAAGGAAATGCCACAAAGCTATCCCGTTTTTCTGACAATAGTTTTGATTTGACACTGGTGTTTGGCCCAATGTATCACCTAAAAAGTGAGGCAGAGATGGAGAAGGCTCTGCAGGAAGCCAAGCGTGTAACAAGACCAGGAGGATACATCCTTGTGGCCTATATTATGAATGAATATAGTTTTATTACTTATGCCATTAAGGAAAAGCATATTGGGGAGGCTTTTTCTGAGGGTATGCTGGACGAACAGTATCATTGTACGGACAAGGCCAATCCATTGTATACCTTTGTGAGAATCGAGGATATCGATGGACTCAATGCAGCAGCAGGACTTGCACGCGTACAGATTATTGCAGCAGATGGCGCAGCCAATTACATTCGTCCCTTCCTGAACGATTTGTCAGAGGAGGAATTCGATTTGTTTGTGCAGTATCATTTGGCAACCTGTGAGCGTATGGATTTGATGGGGGCCAGCGCACACACCGTAGACATTCTTCAGGTGAAAGAATAAGAGGATTAATTATGCAGTGGAACAAGAAGGAAAAAGTGAATACCGTATCCGATAGTCGTGTGGATAGTATCTTACAACCACTCGACGAAGTGAATGGATACTGGGTTCGCCCGGGATACTATCGAATGGAAGGTGCATTTGCAACGGTGGATGGTGTGAGCTTTAGTATCAACACCCATGGTGCAACCAGCTGTAGTTTGCTTTTGTTTAAGCACCATACCAATGAGCCTTTTGCAGAAATTCCATTTCCACCAACCTATCGTATTGGTGACACCCATTCCATGCATGTGTATGGGCTCAAAATCGATGAGTTTGAATATGCCTATCGTTTGGACGGTCCATATGATGAGCAAAAGGGATTGCGATTTGATAAAAATAATGTCATCCTAGATCCTTACGCAAGAGCAGTCACGGGTCAGCACAAGTGGGGACAGAAGCCAGACGGAGCCAATGGATTTGTCTATAAAGCAAGAGTTGTGCGTAATTCCTTTGACTGGGGCAATGCCCAGTCGCCAAATTATGATTTCGAGGACTTGGTGATTTACGAAGCCCATGTACGAGGCTTTACCAAGGATGCGTCTTCTGGACTTCCAGAGAAGGAGTGCGGAACCTTTGAAGGACTTCGCAAGAAAATTCCATATCTCAAGGACCTTGGAATCAACGCGGTTGAACTTATGCCAATCTTTGAATTCGATGAGATGGAAAGCGCCCGCGTGGTGGATGATGTGCAGCTCTACAACTATTGGGGCTATAACACGGTATGCTTTTTTGCGCCAAACACAGGCTATTCTTCTGTCATTGAGCACAATCACGAGGGTGAGGAATTAAAGCGCCTGATTTTGGAACTCAAGGAAAATGGCATCGAAGTCATTCTGGACGTTGTATTCAACCATACAGCAGAAGGCAATGAGATGGGGCCAAGCTTTTCTTTCAAGGGTATTGATAACAATATCTATTATATGCTGACACCAGACGGACATTACTATAACTTTAGTGGTTGTGGTAATGTTATGAACTGTAACCATCCAGTCGTGCGCCGCTTTATCATTGAGTGCTTACGCCATTGGGTAATTGACTATCGTGTAGATGGTTTCCGTTTTGACCTTGCGTCAATTTTGTGCCGTGATCAGCATGGTGCACCAATGGAGAACCCACCAATCCTTGAGGCATTGGCTTTTGATCCAATGCTTAGTGGAGTAAAACTGATTGCAGAAGCCTGGGACGCAGGTGGCTTGTATCAGGTAGGTAATTTCCCATCTTGGAATCGATGGGCTGAATGGAATGGTCGCTATCGTGATGATATGCGTCGCTTCTTAAAGGGAGACAACGGTACAGCAGGTGGCGCTATCGAGCGAATTACAGGCTCAAGAGATTTGTATAATCCAGAAAGCCGAGGACACAGAGCATCTGTGAACTTCTTAACCTGCCACGATGGATTTACGCTCTATGACCTTTATGCTTATAACGAGAAGCATAACTGGGGAAATGGATGGAACAATACTGACGGTGATAACAATGGCAACAGCTGGAACTGTGGATGGGAAGGCGAAACCGATGATCCAGCGGTGGAAGGAATCCGTATTCGTCTTGTGAAGAATGCCTTTGCCGCACTTATGTGTAGCCGTGGACCAGCTATGTTCTTTGCTGGAGACGAGTTCTGTAATACCCAGTTTGGAAATAATAACGCTTACTGCCAGGACAACATTATATCTTGGCTCGATTGGAACCGCTTGGAGAAGTATCAGGAAGTGCATGACTTTGCAAGATTCATGATTGCTTTTCGTAAAAAGCATCCAATTCTTCGTAAGAGTACCAAACCAGCAGCCTGTCAGCTGCCAGAGATTAGTATTCACAATGGATTCCCATATAACTACAGGACAGATGGCAACACCCATCTCATTGGAATCATGTTTGCGGGCCGTAATGCAGAGGATACCAGCGACGATATTGTATTCTATGCAATGAATTCTTATTGGGAGCCTTTGACCCTGCAGCTGCCTCCACTTACCAACGGTATGCAGTGGTATGTAGAGGTGAACACAGACATTCCATTTGCGGAAGAAGTGGACTTCGGTTCGAAGACCGAAATTTTTGGACCAAATACCTTCCGCGTACCAGCGCGATCAACCTTGATTTTGGTGGCAAAATAGGATACCATTGTTACGGTTGAAACGGCGTGTGGCTCAGTTTGGTAGAGCGCTACGTTCGGGACGTAGAAGTCGTGGGTTCGAATCCCGTCACGCCGATAGAAGCACCAACATAGTTTTTCTATGTTGGTGCTATTTTTTTAGTACTAAAGGCTTGTTTGCATAGGAAAAGAAGAGTAAAATATATGCAAAAGCTTCAAAAACTAGTTGTGTCGGAGGGAAAAGAAATGAAGAAAATTGGTGTAAAAGTCATTGTAATGCTGGCCGTCCTGCTCGCTGTTTTTATTGGAAATGCTTTTATTTCATCCAATGCATTGCAGCGTTCAAAGGCATCCTTTGAGGATTTGTCAGAAATCTATTTGGAATTACAGGACGAAAATGTAGATTTGGCATCTGAGATTGTATATGCCAAGCTCTATATGAATAATATTATGATATACGCAACCTTGGGAGATATGCAAAAGGCTGCAGTTGCCATGACAAATACACAAGACAATATCGATGCCATTCGTATTACGGTTGCCAACATGCAAGATTTCTGTGAGAGAACAGGCAATCAGGAATTGGTAGATTCTTTCCTTCCTTTGGAAGACGAAATCCTTACCCTTTGCTCTCGTGTAGAAACCATTATGGGTGGACTTAAGTCTGGTGCAGGACTTGACCCAGCAACCACCACAAGCTCTGCAGAAGAGGCTTATGCAAGAATTGATGAACTGAACAACGCATTTAATGAGACCAGAGACCGCGCAGGCGACGAACTTGTTGCAGAGCGTATTGGTGAGATTCAGACCTCATATGTGGTAGTAATTGGAGCAATCCTTGTTTATATTCTTGCAAGTGCTGTGGCAATCCTTGTTGTGCTTCGTACCATTGCAGGTCCTGCAAGCAAGGCAAGTAAGGACCTTAAGGGAATTATTGATAAGATTGGTAATAACGAGGGTGACTTAACAGAGCGTATTCAGGTAACCACCCAGGATGAGGTTGGCCAGTTGGTTGGTGGTGTAAACAACTTCATTGATCAGCTGCAGGGAATTATGCAGACCATTCAGGCTCAGACCCTTAATATGACGGATGCAGTAGACAACATCAATGATCGTATTCGTTCTTCAAATGATAGCGCAAGCGATGTATCTGCAACTATGGAAGAACTTTCTGCAAGCATGGAGGAGGTTACAGCCACTCTGTCTCAGATTAGCGATGGTGTATCAGAGGTCCTTGCTGAGTCTAAGAAGATGAAGGACGAGGCAAAAGAGGGATCTGTTTTCGTAGAATCGATTAAGAGCCGTGCGCAGGAAATTAAGACCGACACCATTGAAAGCAAGGAATCTACAAGTGCTATGATTGAAGAAAACAGAGGCGCACTTGAGGTTGCAATCAATAATAGCCGTAGCGTAGAAAAGATTAACGAACTGACTGACGAGATTTTGAATATCTCTAGCCAGACCAACCTCCTTGCACTGAATGCAAGTATCGAGGCAGCGCGTGCAGGTGAAGCTGGTAAGGGCTTTGCAGTCGTAGCGGATGAGATTCGTGTTCTTGCAGATAACACAAGAGTGACGGCAAATAACATTCAGGAAATCAGTATGTTAGTTACCAAGGCTGTTCAGGAACTTGCAGGTAATGCAGACAGTATGCTTCAGTTCATTGACCAGCAGGTACTTGCAGATTATGACAAGTTCGTAGATGTAGCTGTGAAGTATAACGAAGATGCAGAAAGCATGGATGAAGTGCTTCGTGGATTTGCAACAGGAGCACAGGCACTTGCAGAAACCGTAGATGCCATGAGTCAGGGAATTGAAGGAATCAATTCTGCGGTAGATGAGAGTGCAAGAGGCGTAAGCAATGCAGCAGTATCAACCAACCTGCTTGTAGATGAGCTCAGCGAGATTGGTGTTGCAGCAGCTGGAAATAAAGATATTTCAGACCTTTTAACAGGTGAGGTTCATAGATTTAAGCATATCTAATTGGATAAGATGAGTAGAGAGCCTGGTAGCCATTTGGTTACCAGGCTTTTTATGTAGAAAGGATTATCACAAAATGATACTTGCATACAAATATACACTATGTTAAAATATATCAAGTGAAAATGATTAAATTTAATCATTCCGTTGTATTGGCAAAAGTGATAGTATCGTGTCAATGACATTTACGAAAGGGACTACTATGAAGGGTTATGAGAAGTATGAGCGCGCATATTTTATGCCGCCAGAGTGTACCTATGATTGGGTAAAAAAGGATTATGTGGATAAGGCACCATATTGGGTGTCTGTAGATCTTAGAGATGGAAATCAGGCATTGATTGAGCCAATGAGTCTGGATGAGAAGCTTGAGTTTTTCCAGATGCTTGTAAAGATTGGTTTTAAGAAAATTGAGATTGGTTTCCCTGCAGCATCTGAGACCGAATATATTTTTGCAAGAACCTTGATTGAGCGTGATATGATTCCAGACGATGTCACCATTCATGTGCTGACACAGGCAAGAGAGCATATCATTCGAAAGACCTTTGAGGCACTTCAGGGCGCACCTAGAGCAGTTGTACATTTGTACAATTCTACCTCTGTGGCACAGCGTGAGCAGGTGTTCAAGAAGAGTAAGGAAGAGGTAAAACAGATTGCCATTGATGGCGCAAAGCTTCTTCGTGATTTGGCAGCAGAGACAGATGGCAACTTTACCTTCCAGTACAGCCCAGAAAGCTTCCCTGGAACAGAAGTAGACTATGCTGTGGAAGTATGTAATGCAGTATTGGATGTCTGGGAACCAAAGCCAGAGAACAAAGTAATTATTAACATTCCAACAACCGTTGAGAATGCAATGCCACACGTGTTTGCAACACAGGTGGAATATATCAATAAGAATTTGAGACACCGTGATGGTGTTATCCTTTGTTTGCATCCACACAACGATCGTGGTTGTGGTGTCAGCGATGCGGAGCTTGGTATGCTTGCTGGTGCAGAGCAGATTGAGGGTACCTTGTTTGGAAATGGTGAGCGCACTGGTAACGTAGACATTGTAACGCTTGCAATGAACATGTACTCACATGGCGTAGATCCATGTCTTGACTTTAGTAATATTCCAGAGATTCGTGAGACCTATGAGCGTCTTACCAGAATGCATGTACATGAGAGAAGTCCATATGCGGGCGATCTCGTATTCTCAGCTTTCTCTGGTTCTCAT
>JAZQQA010000082.1:0-3517 GCA_045628825.1 Agathobacter sp. | reverse complement strand
CTGAAACACCATAGCAAACTGGCTTCCACGATATGCGCACATCTCCTTCTCCTTAAGATGCGCAATATCTTTGTCCATGAGCCATATAGAACCGTCTGTAATCTGTCCACTTTTTGGTAAGAGATGCATGATACTTTTACACAGCATGCTTTTTCCAGAACCAGATTCTCCTACAATCGCAAAGGTCTCTCCCTCCGAGAGGGAGAAGCTTACCCCTCGCACTGCTTTCGTTGGTTTTTCAGTTGTACCTACCTCGACGTATAAATTCTCGACCCTTAAAACATTCATTCTTTATTCTATCGTCCAATCACACACGTTCCAGAAAATTCCGACACCATGGTGTCCTAATACTGTATTCTCATTGATACCCTTAATCTCATCTGCTGCAATGTACAAAGCATCGATGTAGCAGAAGAAGGTGTAGGCTGGAGTTGTTGCAAGCTCCTGCTGGAACTTCGCATACCATTCCATACGCTCTTTCTCATCGCTAGTCTGTCTAGCCTGGGTAAGATATTCATCTACCAACGCATTGGAATATCCAGAGTAATTTGCGCCCTTATCGGTACCAAATACCTTATAGGTATGATCATCTGCATCAAATGGAGAACCCCATCCGATAATGCAGCATTCCTGTCCGCCCCAGTCAATTCCCTCAGCAGGAACATTCGCATCTACTTCAAGACCAGCGGTACGAAGCTGCTGTGCAGCAACCTGTGCCATATCAATTCTTACCTGATCACCAGGTGTTGCATTGATGGTAAAATGGATGCGCTCTCCATTTCTTGTCCAGAAGCCTTCGCCATCCTTTTCACAGCCTGCAGCAAGAAAAGCGGCCTCTGACTTTGCCAAATCAAAATCATACTTTTCTACATCTGCGCAGTTATATACATTCTTCTGAAGTGGTCCATAACCGATCTGTCCATCTCCAAGTAATACGGTGTCAAGAATTGCCTGACGATCGATTGCATAGTTAATTGCAGGAATGATATCTGCATTTTCCTGCCAATACTCATTCCAGAAATTGTAGAGTATTCCACGGTAGTCAGAAGTTGACATCTGGTATACCTGGAACTCATCCTTACCCTCAAAATTCTTAGAATCCTTAGGAGTTACCTGTGCAAGCATCAATTCTCCAGACTGAAGCTGAAGAGCCTTTGCGTTGTCATCGGTTACGATTTTGAAAATAATACGGTCGATTTTTCCAGCGCCTGCAAAGTAATCACTGTTCTTATCAAGAACAATCTGCTGTCCCTCGTCCCAGCTGTTGAACTTATATGGACCAGTTCCTACTGGATGGAGGAAAAATTCAGACCCCTGCATGCTCTCCCCCTCAAGCAAATGCTTTGGAAGAATTGCCATCGTCATGTACTCCAAAAAAGCAACATTAGGTGCAGATAAACGGAAGGAAATGGTGTGATCATCCACAACTGTAATTTCCTCCACATCTTCATAGTTTGGTGCATTTTCAGATCCATTCTCTGGGTCCATGATAGCTTCAATGGTAAACTTTACATCATCTGCAGTAAATGCCTTACCATCGTGCCACTTTACATTTTCCTCTAAGTGGAAGGTATATGTGAAGCTCGCTTCGTCATACTCCCAGCTCTTAGCAAGACGTGGGATAATCTGATTATCCCCATCGTGGTCTGTTAATCCATCAAAAATAAGTACGTTAATCTCTCCATGCTCATCCATCGCAGGATTGATTCTTGTGTAGTCTCCAGAGCCATAGACAAGTGTGTTATTTCCTGTCTCCTTATTTTCGCTCTGTCCACATGCTGTTAATCCGAGAACAAGTGCTACAGATAACATAAGTGCAAGTAATCTCTTTTTCATATTGATACTCCCTTCTTTTTTTCACGCAAAGAAAAGAATATCATAAGGCCTTTTCCTATTTAAGCCCCTAGGGGGGATGAAATTTTGCAAGAAAAAAGGTCGTGATAATCACGACCTTAAGCAAGCATTTTTACTAATTTTTCTGCCAGCGCAAAAGCGATTTGATTCGCACTTTGTTTCGTCTCTGCATTCACAGACAAGTACACCTTCATCTTAGGCTCTGTGCCGGATGGACGTACTACCACAGAAGTGTCTCCATTCATGTAGAATTTCAAAACATCGGATTTTGGAAGTCCATCGATACCCCTAGCATAGTCAAGCATCCGCTCGACCTTAAGCCCACATAATTCCTTGTCACAACCACGAAAGACGTCCATAACCTGTTTCATTTTTGCACTACCGTCTGCGCCCTCAAATTCATAAGATTTGAGCACATTTTTGGTGTAGCCAAACTGCTGATACAGTGCGTTCAATCTTTCAAGCAGTGAGATTCCTTTGGTCTTATAGTAAGCAAACATCTCGCAAATTAGAGCTGCACCATTTACTGCATCCTTATCACGAACATGACTTCCACTCAAATAGCCATAGCTCTCTTCAAAACCAAAAATGTAAGCATCCTTTTGTCCCTGCTTTTCCAGCAAGCCAATTTGCTCACCAATAAACTTAAATCCCGTTAGCACATTGATGGTTCTTACTCCATAATAATCTGCTATTTTTTCTCCCAATTCAGAGGTCACAATGGTTTTCACCATAACCGGATTTTGTGGCATCGTTCCATTGGCAATCCTTCTTTGGCACACATAGTCCAAGAGCAGACAGCCCGTTTCATTTCCAGACAAAAGCACATACTCATCTTCTGCCTTTACTGCAATACCAACACGGTCACAATCTGGATCTGTTGCAAGAAGAAGCTCTGCATCCTCTCTTCTTGCATATTCCATTCCAAGAGCCATAGCCTCCTCAATCTCAGGGTTTGGGTATGGGCATGTTGGAAAATTTCCATCTGGCTGCTCCTGCTCCTTAACCACTGTCACATTGGAATATCCTAGTTCACTTAAGGTCCGAAGAACTGGCTTTAATCCCGTTCCATTAAGAGGAGAATAAACGATTTTCACATTCCGATCTATTTTTTCTTCTCCCACTAAGGACAGGGCCTTCACCTCTTCCACAAAAGCGGTATACACATCCTCATCTATATAGGACACTCGCCCATCCGCAAGGGCAGTAGAAAAAGGCACTCGCTTCACATCATCCAATACGTCAACCTTTGACATAAAATCCAAAATACATGCTGCTGCCTCAGTGGTAATCTGGCATCCGTCACTTCCATACACCTTATAGCCGTTGTATTTGGCAGGATTATGGGAAGCAGTAACCATAATTCCAGCGGCACAGGAAAGTGCTCGTACCGCATAGGACAGACATGGGGTTGGCATGAGCTCTGCATAAAGAAACACCTGAATTCCATTGGCCGCAAATACTTCAGTTGCAACCCTTGCAAAAGCATCTGACTTTATACGAGAGTCAAAGCTTACAGCTATTTTCTGCTGCTCCTTACAAAAATTCTCAAGGATATAATTTGCAAGCCCCTGACTTGCCTTTGCCACAGTATAGATGTTCATACGGTTCGTTCCTGCGCCAATGACTCCACGAAGTCCTCCCGTACCAAATTCCAAATCCT
>JAZQQA010000081.1:0-20096 GCA_045628825.1 Agathobacter sp. | reverse complement strand
CAATTTTCCGTATGAACCAGTCTTGATCATACTATAATCGCCAAGATTAATATTATACAAAGAGTTATTTGAACGTCCGCCGTTCAAACTACTAAGTAATGTGCTCATTGAACTTGAGTCATATCCAGATAATCTCATAAGCTTCACTCCTTTGATAGATGCGTCATCCGTGACATACTTCTATTTCTTATATCGAACTACCTCTACCCTAAACTTATACCCATTTAGGCTAAAAGTCCAGTATTTTATATATTTTCTATCTGCCAATCAATTGGAGACAATCCCTTTTCCTGTAAAAAGGCATTGGCCTTGCTAAAATGCTGACATCCAAAAAATCCACGATAAGAAGAAAGTGGACTTGGATGTGGCGCCGTCAAAATTAGATGATTTGGATTGTTAAGCATCTTCATCTTGCTCTGTGCCGGCTTACCCCAAAGCATATAAACCACTGGCTCTTCCTTTTCGTTTACCGCACGAATAATGGCATCTGTGAACTGCTCCCAACCTCTTCCCTGATGAGAATTCGCCTGGTGCGCACGCACCGTAAGCACTGTGTTGAGCATAAGCACGCCCTGGTCTGCCCACTTTTTGAGATACCCATTATTTGGAATGTAGCAGCCCAAATCCGTCTGCAATTCCTTATAGATATTCTGAAGGGAAGGCGGTGCATCATTCCCTGGAAGCACCGAAAAGCATAGTCCATGGGCCTGATTGAAGTCATGGTATGGATCCTGTCCTAGAATCAACACCTTTACCTCAGAAAGCGGAGTCAAATGCAACGCATTAAAAATATCTTCCGCTGGTGGGAATACCGTATGGGTACGATACTCTTCATTCACAAATTGATATAATTCCTTGTAATAGGGCTTCTTGAATTCCTCAGAAAGAACCGGAAGCCAATCATTCTCGATAGCAGCCACTGTATATCCAACCTTATCTTCTGACTGATACGCCTCGATCAGCCAGGTAATTTTTGAGATCCATAATCTCCAGTTCCTTGTAGTGGAAAAGTGATGCTGCAAGGGCTGCATCTGCATGTCCATCTACCAGGGCATCATAGAAGTGTTCCTTAGTTCCCGCTCCACCAGAAGCAATCACAGGAACCGACACATTGTCGGAAATAAGTCTTGTCAGCTCGATATCATAGCCAGCCTTGGTTCCATCGCAATCCATGGAAGTAAGAAGAATCTCTCCCGCTCCCATCTTGTCTGCCTTCATTGCCCACTCAATGGCGTCAAGACCTGTATCAATTCTTCCACCATTCTTAAATACGTTCCAACCGCTTCCATCTGGGCGACGTCTTGCATCAATAGCAACAACAACACACTGACTACCAAATTTATCTGCCGCATTACTAATAAGCTCTGGTGTGTTAATTGCTGAAGAATTGATGCTAATCTTATCTGCACCCTCACGAAGCAGAACCTTAAAATCATCCACAGTACGGATACCACCACCAACGGTAAAAGGGATAAATACCTTCTCAGCCACACGGCGAACCATATCCACTACCGTTCCACGATTGTCCGAAGATGCTGTAATATCGAGGAACACAACCTCATCTGCACCAGCCTTATCGTAGGCTGCCGCAACCTCCACAGGGTCCCCTGCGTCTCTGAGGTTCACAAAATTTATACCCTTTACCACACGTCCATCATTTACATCAAGACATGGAATAATACGTTTTGTAAACATGCAAATACTCCTTATATTCCAATAAAGTTCTCAATAATCTTAAGTCCAACCGTACTACTCTTCTCTGGGTGGAACTGACAGGCAAATACATTGCCCTTCTCCACGGATGCATGAATGAGTGTACTATAATCTGTGGTTGCCTTTACAATTTCTGGCTCCTTGGCTTTCAGATAATAGGAATGGACAAAATACACATAAGACTGATCTGCAATCCCCTGATACAGTCTGCCATCATTCTGTAAAGTCAAAGAATTCCATCCGATATGTGGAATCTTAAGTCCCTCTTTATCCGGAATTCGAAGTACATCTCCAGGAAGTACATGAAGACCTTCTATGCCCTCACTCTCCTCACTTCCATCAAACAAAAGCTGCAATCCAAGGCATATGCCAAGGAATGGTGTGTTATTTGCGACTACCTCATGAATTACCTTGTCTAACTCATATTTTTTCAGTTGCCCCATGGCGTCTCCAAAAGCTCCAACCCCTGGCAAAATCACACGGTCTGCCTGACGAATCTCCTGAAAATCACGGGTAACAACGCAAGGTTCCCCAAGTAAAGCAAGTGCCTTCTCCACACTCTTTATATTCCCCGCATTGTAATCAATGATTGCTACCATACTAACTCCTACTTTTTGTTCTACATCTTCTTAATCTCGCCTATTCTAGGCCAAGCTGTCGCAACCTTCTATGCAACTCAATGGTATAAGCCCTGCGATCCTTTGCATTGTAAATTTCGAGTGCGTCATCCATGCTCATTGCATAGCAATCGGACAATGCCTTCTCGATTTCGCCCTTCATATCCACGAGTATCATAGCGCAGCCATACTCTTCTGCCTTTGGCATATTGATTTCGATTCGTCCTGCCGCGCAAACCAAGGCATCCATGGCGTTGACATGATCGTCCACCTGCGTAAAGGTACAGAAGGCTGTATACTGACTCTCTACTGCCGCCAAAGTCTGCGCCTGGCGGTAGATGAGCATATCACTTTCCTTAAGCTTCATACCCTCAAGTGTACTGTAGGCTTCTGTATACTTGCCAGAAGACATCAGCCTATTTGCCTTGCCAATATTCGAGCTATAATTCACAAGGTTCGTACTCAAAATGATAAATACCATAAGGGAAATCACCATAAGGAAAATCATAATGACTGGTCCCTTTGGAAGTGGCTTTAACTTTACAACCTCCTTTGGTGGCTTTTCCTTCTTTGGTTTTTTCTCTTTTGGTGGTTTTTCTTTCTTTTCTTTCTTTGGCTTTTCTTTCTTAGGTTTCTTTTCTTTCTTCTTTTTCTCTGGCTTCTTATCTGCAGACTCTCCATCCAATTCCTGAAGAATCTTCATATTTTCATCCATGAGTTCCTCAGCGGTTGCCCCTTCTGTTCCCTCTAGAGAAACCTTTGGTGCGCCCTCCTCGTCCTCATCATCTGGGCCAAAGAATATCTGCTTGAGCTTTGCAAAGAATCCACCTTGCTCTGCCTCTTCTGCAGCTCCATCTTCTGCCTTTTTCGCTTTCTTACTCTTCTTGGCCTTCTTGCCCTTCTTAGGCGCCTCTTCTTCGTCCCCTTCCTTGGACTCTTCCATCTGCTTTTCTGCATACGAAGCAAAAGCGTCTTCGTCTGAAACAGACTCTCCCGAATCGCTCTTATCCAAAAGGTCGCCGATATCGCCCATCTCATCACTGTTTGCAAGCATAGAGAATAGGTCTTCATCGGACATACCAGACAAATCTGCTTCTCCGTCCTCCGTCATCTTAAGAGGCTCTTCCTCTGGAATCTCTGCAGACGCTGCATCTTCCCCTGTTTCCCCAGCTTCCTCTGCTGCTTCCTCGCCAATCTGCTCAATGCCTTCCAGACCATCTAGCTCTGACAAATCATCCAAAGCGTCCAAGTCAATGACCTTCTTTGGGTCTTTCCCTACAACCTGACTATCTGACTCAAGGCCATCCAGCTTACCGAGTTGCTCGCGCTCTTCTTCGTGCTGTTCCATAGCCTTTATAAGTTCCTCTGGGTTTTCTACCCCTGGATTTGGCATGGCAGGAACTGCAGATACATCCTCTGTTCCATCCTCAAGTCCTTGTAAAATGGATGCGATGGCTTCTGGCGCACTCTTTCTTTCTGTCTCAATTTCAATGTCATGGCGCTGTTCTTCTTCCATCTCATGCTCAAAATCAGCAAAGTACTCCTTATAGGCATCTGATTCAAGCTCTGCTTCAAAGGCACGTAAGAATTCATCATCCTCACTCCTTGTGGATTTTCCGAACAGTTCTTCCCCTTCAAGTGGCGCTAAGGAACCAAAGGCATCCTCGTCCTGCTCCTTCGCTACACCCGCTTCATTTTCCACTTCTTCAATTGCTGCAGAAGCTGCTGGTGTGGCACCACTTCCGCTAATGGATCCTAGCAAATTATCAAGATAATTTTCCGATGATTTGTCGCTCATATCCTGTCCCCGTCTAACGTAGTATTATAATTGACAAAAGGGATGTGATAATTACCACATCCCTTACGATTTTTATATCTAATTACTATCTAGCATCTGCAATCAACTTATCAATTGCTTCTACCAAATGTCCAATCTCAGGCTTGGTTAACTGTGCATCTGCACCCAACTGTTCGCCCTTACGTCTCATTTCTTCATTTACCAATGATGAGAAGATAATAAGAGGAATGTTTTTGAGTGTATCATCTGTCTTAACCAACTTGGTAAGACTGTGACCATCCATTCTTGGCATCTCAATATCTGTAATAATACACTGTACCTTATCCAAAGCCTTTCCATCATTCTTAAGCTCTGAAAGCTTATCCCAAGCTTCCTGGCCATCCTGTGTTACAACCAGGCTCTCATATCCTGCTTTTCTAAGGCAATCGGTAATTAACTTACTAAGAAGAGGTGAGTCCTCAGCAATCAAAATTGTTGAATCACTTCTCTCTCTTGATACCATATTGTCAACGTCTGAAGTTCTAAGTCCTGTCTCAGGGCTGATAGAAGAAACAATTGACTCAAAGTCAAGAATAACAATCAATTTATCATTCATCTTGATAACGCCAGTAGAAACGCTTCCGTCCTGACCATTCAAGGTTGAATCTGGCTTAATAATCTCTTCCCAGGATACACGATGGATGCCAATTACCTGATCCACATGGAAAGCAATATCTAACTTGTTAAAGTTAGTAATAATGAAAAGGCCCTTCTCATCTGATTCACTAAGACCAAGACAGCTTCTCAAATTGATAACTGTAATCATGGTATCACGTGGCATGAAGATACCTTCAACGCTTGGATGCGTATTTGGAACTGGGGTTACTGGCTGATATACCAAAATTTCACGAATCTTCGCAACGTTGATTCCGTAATGGTTATCTCCTAATGTGAATTCCAAAACCTCTAACTCATTTGTACCCGATTCCAAAAGAATATTAGTATCCATACTTATCCTCCCAATACTAAGATGAAATAATTATATCATATTTCCTAGTTTTTCAACAATTATATTTCAGAATTTCTCAAAAAATTCGCTTTTTTGTCCCATTTTGACCAACTGCAAGAGAAATTTCACTGATATTTCCCTCCAAATTCTTGTCAATTTGGAATAATGACACCATATTGACTGACTTTCCAGCAGGAATAATTCCCTGATAAGTAGAAAGATTAATCAAAGAGAAGGTGATATCCTCTGGAATCCAGGTACTTCCATTAACGCTTACATAATAAGTAAGGCCAAGTCCTGCAAGATCCAGTGTGGCATCCTGACCACTTATATTCGTAAGGTTATACTGCACTACCAGATAACGCTTACCCGCGCTGGCATCTACAAAATAGTAGTTCCCCTCTTTGTAATTGTCTGTCACATAGTAGTTCTCGAAACTTACATCCAGTGTGCCACTTTGTCCAATGCTTTCCGCCAAAGTTGTTGACTCTGTCAGATTCTCTGCAGGGCCATGTGGCTGTTCCTCTGGAATCACAGTACTTCCCTCCCCAGGGATTACTGCAAATCCATCGCCCTCCGCGGCCTCTGTCTCTGGCTCAGTAAAAGAAGGTGCCTCGTACAAAGCTTCATCAATCACGGAAGCTGGCAAGGCCTTTTGTCCATCCTTTTGGTAGACATTGTACTTTGCCAGGGTTGCTGCAGAATATTGAACAATGAGCGCCTCCTCTTGTGCTGTCAGCTCGTATAATGGCTCGCCACAGCCTGTGCAGAGGGAAGAAATAAGTAGCGTTGTTGCAAAAAGCAGTGCCCCTTTTTTCCTCATATGGTCTCCTTGTAACTTTTTACCTATATATTTAGATAATCGTAACATAATTTTGTTACTACTGCAATAACTATTCTTGACCGTTCCAGCAATAAGTACAAAGCTTACATGGCTCTAATCCGGTAGAAGCAAGCATATCATCCAATCGGTTGAAACGAAGGCTGGTAAAATTGAGTTCCTTTCGGATTTCTTCTACCATGCGCTCGTACTTCTCTGACTCCGGATCTGCATATTCTGTAAGGATTTCATCCGTAACATTGCCGTTTTCAAGGCGCTCAATGACACGTCTTGTAATCAAATCCATCTCAGATGAAGAACGAGAGAAGTTCAAGTACTTACATCCATAGAGAAGTGGTGGACATGCTGGACGAATGTGCACTTCCTTGGCGCCACTCTGGTATAAGAACTCGGTAGTCTCACGAAGCTGTGTTCCACGAACGATAGAGTCATCAATCAAAAGAAGGCTCTTATCCTTAATTAAATCATCTACCGCAAGCATCTTCATCTTTGCAATCAGATTACGCTTGGTCTGGGTAGTTGGCATAAACGAACGTGGCCAGGTTGGTGTGTACTTAATAAATGGTCTAGAGAATGGAATTCCTGACTCATTGGCATATCCAACTGCATGTGCAGTACCAGAGTCTGGCACACCAGCAACGATATCTGGCTTTACGTTATCACGCTTTGCCATCATCGCACCGCAGTTATAACGCATCTGCTCTACGCTTAATCCTTCATATGAGCTTGCTGGATATCCATAGTATACCCATAAGAAGGTACAAATCTTCATCTCTTTGCCTGGATCCACTAAGGTCACGCAATTCTTCTCAGTAATGATATCAATTTCGCCAGGTCCTAATTCCTTATAATCTGTATATCCAAGGTTCTTGTAAGCAAAATTCTCGAAAGAAACGCAGAATCCCTCTTCTCCCTTTCCGACAACCACTGGAGTTCTACCATACTTATCTCTAGCAGCATAGATTCCCGCCTGGTTCATAAGAAGAATGGTCATGGATCCTTCGATGACGTTCTGGGCAAAGGTAATACCCTCAATCAAGTTAGCTTTGCTATTAATTAAAGAAGCAACTAACTCTGTCGCATTGATTTCACCAGTGGTCATCTCCTGGAAATGCACATTACCCTGATCGAATACCATCTGTGTTACTTCTTCCAGATTATCGATACGGCCAACTGTTGCAATGGCATATGTGCCGTGATGTGAACGAATAAGAAGTGGTTGTGGCTCGTAGTCAGAAATACATCCGATGCCATAATGTCCCTTCATATTCTGCATATCCTTATCAAACTTTGTACGGAAAGGCGCATTTTCAATATTATGAAGGGCGCGATCAAAACCGTCCTCACCATATACCGTCATACCACCGCGACGTGTTCCAAGATGCGAATGATAATCCACACCAAAGAACAAATCAAATACGCAATCTTCCTTTGAAGCAACGCCAAAGAATCCACCCATGTTACAAGACCTCTTTTCTTTATTTTTCGTATTTATAATAATAATTCTAGTAACAAGAATCTAGTATTATTTTTTACAATTTTCGAGGAAAATTGATACAATTCTTCTACTGTTCGAGTTGTTCCATCTGCCACAACTGTGACTCTCTCTGATTCAGCTCCTGTTCCTTCTCGCTCAACTCCTGTTCCCAAGAAGCATACTTATTAATCAGTTCTTCCTCATAGTTGGCAATGGTGACACTATTTCCGGAAAAAGCAGTGATTGCATAAATCCCAATAATTGCAAGAGCAAACACAATGGCAAAAAATAATGCCACGTGATACTTGGTTCGGTATGCTCCAGAATTCTCTCTCGCATACACAGCCTCCTGCTTTTTCTTTGCAGTCTCTGCCTTTGCCTTTACCTTATCGACTTCCTTTTCCACCACAAGGCTGTCTCCTGGAATCGGACGAATATCCTCACGCTTAATATAAGGCACCATGCGCAGATGCTCCTGCAAATCTCGCAGAAATGCAATGCCAACTGGCGTATCAAACACCTCTTCATCCAAAAGTCTGTTATATAGTTTTAGAACGATATCTGGATCCCGCAGATTGGTCTGTTCCTTAATATAAGCAACTGCCTCCGCTTCCTTCTTCGCGTCCTTTGCTCGCTCCCTTGATGAGAACAAGTATCCATCCACTTGATACATTCTTTTCCTCGCACTATCCTTGTGTTCTCTGATTGATCATGCTCGCAAGATAACCTGCTCCAAAGCCATTATCAATATTTACAACCGATACCCCGCTGGCGCAGGAATTGAGCATAGATAAAAGTGCAGACACACCGCCAAAGCTTGCACCGTAGCCAACGCTTGTAGGTACTGCAATCACTGGGCAATCCACAAGTCCACCAACTACGCTGGCAAGGGCTCCTTCCATGCCTGCAATTGCAATGACTACATTGGCTTCCATAAGGTATTCCGTATGTGCCAAAAGTCTGTGCACGCCAGCCACACCTACGTCATATAGACGAACCACGTGGTTTCCATAGACCTCTGCTGTAAGGGCAGCTTCCTCTGCCACCTTATAGTCACTGGTTCCACCCGTCGCAATTACAATTTTGCCCTTGCCCACTTTTTCTGGCATCGGTCCAATAATACCGATTTCTGCATCCTCATAATAATGGAAATCATACTCTGGCAAAATGGCATCTGCCTTCTCCTTGGAAATGCGCGTAATCAATATGGTCTTCTGACCATGCTCCAGCATCGAGGCAACAATCCCGTTGATTTGCTTTGCGCTTTTTCCAGCACCATAGATCACCTCTGACATCCCCTGACGAAGCTCTCTATGAGTATCAATTTTTGCATAACCGATGTCGTGAAATGGCTCCGATTTAATTTCTGTTACTGCCTTTTCAACGGATAACTCCCCTGTCTTTACACTATTAAGAATATTTTCTAATTCTGTCTTTGTCATAATTACTTCTCTCGTTCTGCAATCTCACCAGACTGGTAAGCTGCAATCAATTTTTTTAACATCTTAATCTTATGGCGCATGGTCCTTCCATCATCTGTGTCGCCAACCAAAATACGGTGTTCCACCACTTCGACTGTCTCACGCTGCGATACGATGTCGATTTCCTCTCGCACCGCCTTCTCTGAAGACTCAAATGGCTGATGAGCAGTCAGTGTTAATCCATAAGAATTGAAGATTAAGGTGTAGCCAGCAATACCAGTTCTTCCACGGTATGCCTGCGAGAAGCCACCGTCGATGACGATTACCTTACCATCACACTTCACTGGGCTCTCACCACTTAGTCTACGCACTGGCACATGACCATTGATGATGTGCACATTTTCTCCTTCCAGACCGAATTCATCCAGAATTTTTTGTGCGGTCTCATGCTTATTGATGAGCTCATAGTAGGCATTTTTCTTTTCTTCATGGGTTGACTCATCATCGATAAAATAACGCTCGAAGGTCGCCATCTTTGCACGTCCATAAAGCGGAGAATTCTTAGCAGTCCAGATATACCACATAATATCTGCGCCCTTTTCCTTTTCCTTCTTATTGTCCGAGAAAAAGGCCTTACGCACATAAGTCTCAAGCACATCAAACAAGGCTCTGCCAGAATACTCCTCGCCATAGATATTAACCTTTGCGAACTCTCCATCCTTGGTCATTGGAACACAACCATGGAAAAGCAGATTGCCGTTGTAAATGCGGTACATACCACCCTTTTTCAGCATAAGCTGGATATGTCTTTGTAGCTTCTCACAGTGCTTGAAGGAAGACTGCAGACGACTCATAACCTCTGCCTCTTCTTCTGTAAGATCATATGGATGCTCTGGATCCACCGTAGGGAAGTGAGTATCATTCATTGAATACTCTACACCATCCACCATAACGGTCTTCTTCTCGTAATTAATCTTATCCAAAAGAAGGCGATCCTCCATGCCATACTCTGGATACTTGAGAATCATCTGTCCCTCAAGCTTAAAACGAATCATGGCAATGGCCTTATGCATCTTACGGGTAAGCTCAGTCTCTTCATTGTTCATCTTAGGTGCAACCTTGTAGACAAACACATCACATGGATCATCTGCGTAAGCCTTCATGGCAAAGGTTGCCAGTGGCACCATGTTGATACCATAGCCCTCTTCCAAAAGGTCCAGATTACCATAACGAATACTATTACGAATCACCGTTGCAATACAGGTAAGCTGCCCTGCTGCCGCCCCCATCCAGATAATGTCATGGTTGCCCCACTGGATATCCAAAGAATGATATCTGCAAAGGCGATCCATAATCAAATGAGGACCAGAGCCTCTATCATAGATATCGCCCAGGATGTGTAGATGATCCACAGATAATCTCTGAATCAATTCACATAGCGCGGTGATAAAAGCCTCACTTCGGTTCAAGTCTACAATGGTATTCACGATGGACTCGTAATATGCCTCTTTGTTTAGGACCTCTGGCTTTTCGGTAATCAACTCCTCAATGATATAAGCGTAATCCTCTGGAAGCGATTTACGCACCTTCGAACGGGTATACTTCGAAGACACCGTCTTACAAACCTCAATCAGGCAATACAAGGTCACACGATACCAACTATCGATGTCCTCTTCCTTCTTCTTAATCAACTCCATCTTACGCTTTGGATAATAGATTAAGGTCGCAAGAGCCGACTTATCCTCGTCACTCATGCTATCTCCGAATACATCATCGATTTTCTTACGAACTGCACCCGAGCCATTACGAAGCACATGGGAAAATGCTTCATATTCTCCATGGATGTCCGAAAGGAAATGCTCGGTTCCTTTTGGCAAGTTCAAAATGGACTGCAGGTTAATAATCTCCGAGGATGCCTTGCTAATGGTTGGATATTGCTCCGACATCTGTTCCAAATAATACAACTGTGCCTTTTTCATATAAAATCCCTCTCCTTTTTCCCATTACCGAATGGCAAGCTCTCGCTTTGCCTCTTCAATGGTGTAATACATTTCTTCCAGATATGGTTCAAGGTTGCGCTCTATAAATGGCTCATGGCCAGCCTTTGCTGCCATTTCCATCACCTCAGAGACACCACCTAGTCTTTTCCTTCCCAGCTGTCTACTAATGCCCTTCACGCCATGCACCTTGGTGCGGAATAATTCCAAATCATTCCTTGCATATTCTGGTAAAAGTGGATAGAGTTCCAGAAGCTCCTCTACAAAGGCGCGCAGAGTCAATTCATATGCCTGTCCGTACAAAATGCCACCCAAATCCATGTCCTCTACTCCATCTGGCAGAACACGCTTCTCCTTTGGCAGCAAACACTCCAACTGTTCTTGTAGCTTCTGCAAATCCATAGGCTTTGGTAGATAACCTGACATTCCATGTACCTCTGCCAAATGCTGAATACCATCCGATATGTCCGCCGAAATAAGAATCGTTGGCGCACTTGAAAAACCTGCGATTTTATCTGCGGCTTCCGTTCCGTTCACCCTAGGCATCATCTGATCCAAAACAATCAAATCATACTGAGTTTCCTTTGCCATCTCCACCGCTTGATCACCATCCGATGCCTCATCCACCAAAATTTTCCAAGGTCTTGTCAATTCATAAAAGATTTCACGATTGACCTTCAAATCATCCGCAACGAGAACACGGGCACTTGGATACACCCAGTTTGGACGCACCTCATATTCCAATGGCGTACGGTCATACTGTCTATTTTTATCAATGATGTATGGTTCATCCCACACATCCCCGACATAATTCTGATAAAAGGACATGGTAATCACACTGCCCTTTCCAACCTGACTCTCCACCTTGGTTTCTCCATCCAAAGCCTTCGTCAAACGCGAAACGATATTGAGTCCAAGTCCAGTTCCTTCTCTGGCATATACATTGGCATAGCTCGTATAAGCATCAAAAATATTCGCAACCACTTCATCTGGAATGCCCAAACCAGTGTCCTTGATTTCCGCTATCACTTTTACCCGATGCTCTCCAGCTTCTTCGCAGGAAATCTCACAGGCAATGTAACCCTCCTGCGTAAACTTCATAGAGTTAGAAAGCGGATTCTGCAAAATCTCCATAATACGAATGCGGTCTCCCAAAAGGGTATGTGGAATCCTGGTCTTGACCTCTGCACGGAAGTCTACTGGGCGAATTCCAAGATTCATCAGGCACTCATCTGCAATTTCACGAAGTACCTGTTCCATCTCATAAGGCGCATTGTGGAATTCCACGTCTCCAGCTTCCAGCTTTGAAAATTCCAAAACCGAATCTACAAGTCCCAGCAAACGATTGCCTGCCTCTCGAATGCGCAGTACCATCTGCTTACTCTTGTAAGCCATATCGCCTCTTCCCAAAATAATATCGGTTCCACCAATAATGGCATGCAATGGGCTACGAAGATCGTGACTAATATTTGCAAGGAAATCGCTTTTTGCTCTGGTCTGACGGTTGGCATCCGCCAAAGCCTGTCTTTCACTGGTCACATCTGTAAGAGACAGGATATAACCGCGAAGTTTCCCTTTGTAATACACTTCCTGCATATGGGCACGGAAATAGATTCCTCCAAGGTTCATCGTTGGCTCTTCCTGCACGTGCTGTGCCAAGTGGCTCACCAATTCCTTCATCGGATAGTCCGAGCGGTTATACTCTGCAATTGCTACCACCTCAGGATATTTTTCTTTGGTATAAATATTGGAATCGATGTAGGAACAGTCTGCATCAAAAAGGACCATTACCGCATCCAGATTTGCAAACAAATCCTCTTTCAGGATGGCATCTGTATCTCGCATCTTGTTGGTCGAAACCAAATAGTTAAGAATCGAGCAGGAAACAGCAAAACAGGCTGGCATAATGGTTGCCTCTCCGATTCCTGTTGTTTCTGCTATGATAAGTCCTATACTTGGCACCAGAAGCGTGATATACAAAAGCCGATGCAGCATAACAATCTGTCTACTGTATATACGCAGGAACAGACCATAGGTCGCTACCGCAACATTGGCAAGCACCATGCCAAAGATATAGGTCCACAATACAAAATAGGAATATTTGCCCCAGGACTCATGCGATAATTCCGCAATATCAGCAAGCGCCACCGATAAAAACACCATCACACTCATCCAAGGGCGCATTTTAAAGTGTAAAATGTCAAAAATGTAATACAAAAGCAAAGGCAATTCCTGTAGCAGGAGCAACACCTTAAGCGCATGAAAGCCACTACTAGGGCCATAAATCAGTTCTATGATAAGATAACAATCATAGACCCCAATGAGGCCAAGAGATAGCGGCAACAAACGATGAGTGCTCGAATGAAAGCCTGTCACGATATAATGCAAAAATGCAAACAAAGTGAGAAACAAACAGAAAAAGTCAAATGCTAATAACATGAAAAACTCCTACTTTCGCAAGATTCGCTCAATTTCCGCCAAAATATAGGCTGCCTGATAAGGTCTAGCAACATAGCCTGCTGCATGAAGCTTACGACAGGCAATTACCGTATCCTTATCACAAATCGCAGACACAAAAAGAATTGGCAGTTGCCCATTGGTCAAGGTATTAATACGTTCTGCCGTCTCAATACCGCTCATGCCCGGCATATCAATATCCATAAGGACTAGATTTGGGCGTTCATTGCGAAGCAGATAGGTCAGTGCTTCCTCTCCAGAATTCATGGACAAAACCTCATAGTCCTTTCCTAGAATCTGATCCAGCATCACCAGATTGGTCTTCATATCATCGACGACCATAATCACTGGTCTTGTTCCCCTGCCACCAATCATAGACTGACGTTCAGCTTCACTCTTCGCCTGCTGTTCCTTCTCCCACTGGTATCCAGTGAAGATTGTAATATTGCTATACTCACGCTCCAAGAGATCTACCTTCACTCCTGAATCCACGACACGAACTACAGGACGAAGATTATGATCGCCAGCATTTTCCAAAACAATGGCTCTTCTACCATCCGAAAGAACGATTTCTGTTCCCTTTGGATACAAAGGAACCAGACGAATAAACTGAGACACCACTCTACGGTCAAACATAATTCCGCAGGCTCCCATAAGGTACTCTGCTGCCTCCCATGGTGCATAGCCTTTCTTATATGGACGATCTGAAATCAAAGCATCGTATACATCCACAACATGAAGCATTTTTGCAATGAATGGAATCTCAATATTCACAGCACCCATTGGGTATCCGCTACCATCCTCATTCTCGTGGTGCATAAGCACCGCCTTCTTCACATGGGCAGAAATATCAATACGCTCCTTGATTAACTCATAAGACTTACTTGGATGTGTCTTAACCAGCTCATATTCTTCCTGGGTTAATCGCGAAGGTTTATTTAGGATTTCTTTTGGAATCAAAACCTTTCCCATGTCATGCAAAAGTGCTGCGGTGACAAGATTATTTAATTCATCCTCTGGGAGCTGCATGCCAAGTCCAAGTACGCAGGCAAGAACTGCAACATTGGTGGAATGAGCAAAGGTATAATCATCAAAGGAACGGATATCCGCCATATCAAGGGCGATGGTTCCACTTTTTACAATTTCATCGATAATGCTTTTTGCAATATCCAAGGTCTTATCCAGATCGCCTGCCTTCACTGCATTCATCGCATTGGCACGAAGGGCTGGGCTGATGAGTGGCTGGATTTTTACATCCTTTGATAAATCATCATCGACATAAACGCCTGGAAAGCCTGATTCCTTCAGACGTTCGATATAGTAGGTAGTCAGTGCAATGCCTGCTCCTATGACGGTACGACCCTGTGTGTCGTATACATCATATCCAATAACATCGCCTGCTTTTACATACTGAATTGGTACAAATCTCATGAAAATCTCCTGTTGTCGTGCCGCCAATTTCCCCCTTTGGCAGCTTAATAAAGCGCAAAAAATCCCACATACATTCTATCAGAAAATGCGCAAAAAAGCGAGTAGTCTTTTCGACCACTCGCTCATCTTTTTACTTCGAATAGATTGCCAAAATCTCAAACAAATCCTTGATATTGATTGGCTTTGACAAATGGGCATTCATACCTGCTGCATAGGCATTTGCCTTGTCCTCGGAAAATGCATTGGCAGTCATGGCAATGATTGGAATCACACGTTTTTCCTCATCCTCCAGGTCACGAATGCGCTTGGTTGCCTCATATCCATCCATGACTGGCATCTGGATATCCATCAGAATGATGTCATAGTAGCTGGCCACTTCTCTTTCCATCATTTCTACGCAGACTGCTCCGTTTACCGCACGCTCAACGAGGAATCCCTCATCTGACAGAAGTTCTTCTGCAATCTCCGCATTCAAATCGTTATCCTCTGCCAAAAGAATGCGTTTGCCAAAGAAATCAACTGCTGCATGCTCTTCTATTTCCTTTGCCGGACTTTCATACAAGGAATCTGCAACGCGGTGTGGAATCGTCACCACAAAGGTGGTACCAACACCAAGCTCGCTTTCCACGGTAATGGTTCCGCCCATAAAATCAACCAGTCGCTTTACAATCGCCATGCCAAGACCAGTACCTTGAATTTTTACATCCGTCGTGTTACGTTCTCTGGTAAACTGATCAAATATCGTTGGCAAATACTCCTTTGACATACCAATGCCATTGTCTGCTATGGTTGCCTGAATATTGACATATCCCTTTTTCTTGCAAGGCAGCTCTTCCAATCTTACAAAGATTTCCCCACCCTCTGGCGTGTATTTATAAGCATTGGACACAAGATTGAGAAGGACCTCATTAATCTTAACACGGTCGCAGTAGATATACTCCGTCTTCACCTGGTAGTCCAAGTTAAAACGGATTTGCTTACTCTTCATCTGCTCTGCATAAACATCACCGATTTCTGCACAAATATCCCTAAGACTACATGGCTGCTCCTCTAAAGCAATTTTGCCACTCTCAATTCGCGCCATTTCAAGCACATTGTTAATGAGTGAAAGAAGGAAATCACTGGAAGAACGGATTTTTCCCAAATAGTCATAGCACTTCTCTGCATCATCACGGTATTTTTCCAGCAAATCCGTATATCCGATAATAGCATTCATTGGAGTACGAATATCATGGGACATGTTAAACAGAAATGTCGTCTTTGCCTCATTGGCTGCCTCTGCTGCCTTCATCGCTGCATGCAGCTGCTCTTCCTTTTCCTTCTCGTCACGCACAATATCCGTAACGTTGGCATGGTATCCACTTAGCAGCTTTGTACCATCCTCAAGAATCTGACAGACGCCGCCACATCGCACATAAATTACGCCATCATCTGGGTGAATCCACTGATAGGTATTTTCGGACATTTTTCCATCGATCATTTCCTGTACACTGGCGTTTACCGAAGGGACTGCATCTGGCACGATATTTTCAAACCACCAGGCATAGACATCCTCTTCTGTCATGGTACAGGAATCAATAGCCAAAAGCTCTGCCATTTTCGGCGTAACCTGCATCCTTGGCTCTTCGCCATCCTTCAAATAGATGCGCCAAAGGCCAAATCCTGCATTGGCAATAATATCCGACTGGGATTTCATCTGATTACGATACTGCTCCTTCTGGTCCTCCTGTACAAAGACATGAAGCAGGCAGATACCAATCATAAGTCCAACTGTGTATACTGGCAAAAGTGGATAGTATATCTGGATAAAAACCGTTGCCACCATCGCAAATCCAAAGATGCCCATGGTCGTATTACGCCTTTTTGCCTCGTGCGAAGCATGTGCTGCGGAAGCAAATGCAAAAATCGCAACCACAAGGAACATAAGAATCTGTGCCGACAAGGCTGCATAGCGGAACATGAACGCATGATACGTCCCATCGCTATCAAACCAGAAGACCATATGGTCAAAATGATTGATTACAAGCGCTACCACATCTACTGCCAGAAATGCGCCGCCAAAAATGTTAAGAGACTTGGCCATAACACTGTGCAGCTGTAAAAAGGAAATCACATAACGACACCAGGATACAACCGACAAAGCCATGGCAAGAAAATATGCCACCGTATCCACATAAAGGAATGTTTCATTCCCCCACTCTGCCGCTACACCCCACAAGACATCGATGATGTAATATGCAAGCACCACCCACAAATACACTCTGTATTCATATGCTGCATAGTATAGCTTTCTATTTTTTCCCCATAGAAGATCATTATTAATTATGATGTGAATCAAAATGGCAACAATGCCAATGATGGAATAATATGTAATGCTCATCGTCCCCACACTCCTATGCTTCTATTATAACGAAAAAGAGTCTGTGCACAACACAGACTCTCTTAAGATTTCTTAAATAAATACATATTTTTTCATACGATCAAAGGCTTCCTCAACGCGAGAAAGCGGAAGGGCAAGATTCATACGAATATGGCAATTCCCATGGAACATTACGCCATCCTGCACGGCAACACCTACACGCCAGCAGGCCTTTTCCACATCCGCAATGGTCTTTCCATGTGCCTGGCACCAATCGGTACAATCCACAAAAAGCATATAGGTTCCTTCTGGGTGGAATACCTTGACTCCTTCAAAATTCTTACGAATATAATCCACTGCAAAAGTGACATTTCTTGACAGAACTGTAAGTAGTTCATCCAGCCACTCGTGTCCCTCTGGCTTATAGGCTCCAATCAAAGCATGCATGGAAAGCACATTCATCATATTGTAATGGCTAAGAGATGATTCCTTCTCGATGCGGTCTCTCCACCAGGAATTGTAGACAATATGATAGCTTCCAACAAGGCCCGCAAGATTGAAGGTCTTACTTGGTGCATAGAAAGCCGCCGTACGCATTTTTGCGTCCTCGCTTACCATCTGGGTTGGAATATGCTTATGGCCATCCAATACCAGATCCGACCAAATTTCATCGGACACCACATAAATATTATACTTCTGGAACAGGTCCATTGCCTGCTCTAACTCATCCATTTCCCACACGCGGCCGCATGGATTATGTGGATTGCACATGATGGTTGCATGAATATGATTTGCCTTTATTTTTGCCTCCATATCTGCGTAATCCATGCGCCACACGCCATCTGCATCCTGCACAAGTGGACTGTGAACGATGTGATAACCATTATTCTCAAGGGCATGGGTAAAACCAATATAGGTTGGAGCATGTACCAGGATATTGTCTCCCTTAGAGCACACACAGTTCAGTGCAGATAACACACCTCCCAAAACTCCATTCTCATAACCAATACATTCCTTGGTGAGTCCTGTCACACCATTTCTCTTAGCGTGCCAATCTATAATGGAATTGTAGTACTCCTCCGTTGCCTCAAAATAACCAAAAGCTGGGTGCTTGGTTCTCTCAATCACAGCATCCGTAATCGTCGGAACTGTAGGGAAATTCATATCCGCAACCCACATAGGGATAATATCAAATCCCTCTTCGGGACGATCCGGCGCAAAACCACGGCCTAACATATCGTATGCAATGGCATCCTTTCCACTTCGCTCCATGATGGATGTAAAATCATACTTCATAGCCTTATTTCCTTCCCCGTAGCACTATCTGCGATGCTTATCCTGGTAATTCTTTGAAACAATTCCAAAGATGACTGCAATCACAACAAGAACCGCAATTGCTTGCCAGCTCATTTCATGATTGGTATTAAATAAAACCGAGATGAATTTTTCCATAGGTTCCCCCTTTTTGCTTCCACTAAAGTTCCTATAGAAACTATATCATACTTGTATCGATTTGTCCCAAGGGCAACAATATTAATTATTCCTGTGTTCTCTTAAAATCTGCATTCAGTTCATCCTGAATCTTAGTGAACAATTCTGCATAGCGAATATTTCCACGTTCTTCCAGCTTCATGGTTTTCACATACATAGATAATGGAGTACTATTCTCCTTACAGGTAATCATTTCTCCGTTATGACTAAGAACCTTATCACAGATGTCCCTTGCATACTGCTCATCTGTTGAATCAGTTAATATTACAAATTCATCTCCTCCAACACGAAATACAATATCGTCTGGTCCTGCTGCCGCCTCCATGCGACTAAGCGAGGTAATAATTGCCACATCTCCTAGTTCTCTTGAGATGTTATTGATAGGAACCAGGCTCTTAATATCTCCTAGTACCATGTAGCAGCCACGTCTTTCCTTGATGCAATCATATAACTCACTAATATCAACCTTTTTTCTTCCATCCATCGACTTATCCTCCATAATTTCCGGTTCCAGACGGAAGCCCGGAAAAAGTGCAAAGTGTGAGGGATTTTTACGATAGTCAGAAGGAGACACATGCCATACACTCTGGAAGGCTCTGGTAAAGGCTTCATTACTGCTATATCCATACTGCATTCCAATATCAAGGATGGAACGCTCCTTATCCTCAACCATATCTCTTGCAGCATTACTCATGCGTCTTCTGATTATGTAATCCCTTATACTTATGTCATTAAAGTATCGGAAAAGCTTTTCAATTGTGGATTTTGAGCAATAGATGCTTGCAGCAATGTCTTCTGTTTTTATTGGTTCAGTTAGATTTAGCTCAATAAACTCCAAGGCATTGGCAAGAATTTCAATATTCTCCATCTCAAAGTCCTTTCTTAGTATCGATATCGTAATTTTAGTATACATAAGTTGTGGGGATATGACTTGATAAAATGAGTAATATCTAAAAAAAGAGAGAGCATACTGCTCTCTCTGCTTAAATGGACTAGACGGGAGTCGAACCCGTGTCCGAAAACCAATCCCCTGTCCTTCTACGAGTGTAGTTTATTCTTAAACATTCCCTCCGGCAGTCAGGAACAAACAACCGACTACCTTTAGTAGCTTCATGATACGCCCACTAGCTCAAAGCTTTGCCAGCGTCGTTTCTCACATAGTCGAAGCCTGGGTCCTAAGGTGTGAGTGCCCTAGGTCAGACTGCTGCAACTAGGCAGCGTATGCTAAATTATCTTCAGCGTTTAATTTTAAGTTGGCCATTTAACGCATTACCATACGACTCGCTTCTCCAGCTTCACGATCCCCGTCGAAACCTTTACTAGCCCAAAATTAATTTTATAATGCGGGGATCGTGAGGCTCCGCTTCCCGTGTCTCCGCTCCGCTTCGGTCGGCCGAAAGCCGTGGTCCACCGGACCTCATGGGCCCCGTCGAAACCTTTTCTAGCCCAAAATCTATTAAGCTCTATGTGATACCTTAAGATCTCTAGCGGCTTCGCGCTTTTGCT
>JAZQQA010000080.1:0-3120 GCA_045628825.1 Agathobacter sp. | reverse complement strand
TATTATGTTTTGAGTATCTCAACAAACATTTTTATGATATGGATACCAGATCAATTCTTTTAAGCTTGAAATATGGAAAAAGTTAGAAAAGGACCGTACCTTTGACAAGAAGAGTCTTCTGAGCCGCGGCACTTGATTTGCGGAACGCAAATCTTAGTACCGTTCGTGCGAAGACGAAGCAAAAGCGTCTCTTCAATCAAAGGTATGGTCCTTTTCGTATTATTTATAAATAGTATGTTTGCAAAATGAATGATGTAATTTCGCTATCCAAAACTTTATTGCCCTACCATGACTTCTCATCATGCAGCACTTCAAGTGTAGGATCAAGCGGTTCCTCACGGAATACGGTTCGCATATAACGATTAATCTGATCACGAATGCCCTGGCGAGACATAAGTCTAGGATCGCAAAGATCATGGGATACCCACACAAGATGAATTCCATGCTTTCTTGCCTGCTCCTCGAACTGACCATGGAAACCTGTCAAAGCCTTACAGCTCATATGCTCCCAAAGAATCACCATGTCAGCGTTGAATTCTTCACAGAACTCCCAGAGTTCATCAAGAAGAACCTTGTAACCACCATGGGTACGATTTCGCATAATCATATTTTCCGTCAACCATGCAATATCGTAAATTGCCTGTTCCTTATCATCCTCAGAAAGCACTCTCGTAGATAACATCGAAAGCATATCTGTAAGAGGAAGAATTCCCCAACAGTTACTAAGCCAGTTGAGCATCTCAAAGAAATACTGTGACTGTACACCCCATACAACGGCTCTGTGACGATATTCCTTTGCCACCATAGTCTTCTCACGATAAGCCTTTTCAGCAAGCGCCGTGATCTTACGGTCCATGGTTACAAACTTTGGCTCTTTACCACATACACCGGTATAGTTGGTCTCTGTATACAGAGCCAAAAGAACGCCTGGCATCTGTGGGTAATCTGTCTTATTCATATCCAACCATTCCAAACGATGTCTGGTCGACTCATTCACACGTTTTGCGCATTCAAAATAGTAGTCCCAATCCCACTTTTCGCCTGTCTGTTCTTCAATAAAAGCGATTGCATTGCGGATTTCCTGCGCTGCATAATCCTGCACATCATCCTCGCGGTGACGCATAGGTGTAGCCAGCTCAAAAATTGGAATTCCATCTTCTCCCTGCAGTCTTCTTCCAATGACTCCATTGCCAAGAAGTGAACCATCACAAGTAGTATTACACTGGATTGCACACTTACCCAGAACACAATAATCATCTTCAATGGAAATACCACACTCTGTCTCAGGCATCGGGCACACATCACCTGGCAGTCCAAAGACCTGCGCAATATCAATATAATGGGTTGCGGAAAACTGATTGAGCAAGTTAGAAATAAACAATGTTGGAATCTCTCTACTTAATCCTTCCAAAGTAGGAAATCCCATAAAAATCGCACTGGATTCATTTTCATCATACAAAACCACCTTATCGGAAAACGCCACATCATTTCCAATACGACGGTCTCCCCGGAACAACTTTTCAATCAATAGCGCGATTTCGCCTACAATTAAGCCAAACTCCATATGTGCAATACGAAGCTGCGGGCCGCGAAGTCCCTCCGTCATACGATCTACCATCATTGGAGCAGCAAGAAAATTACTCATCCAACGATAACGGAAGAATCCTTTAATGTTATTTGGTTTGGCAATAAATTTTGCCAAGGTCCCCATAATTTTTAACCATTCTACATAATCGTAGAAGGTATCTCGAAAGCCTCTCCATTCCCTACGCTTTCTAACTTTTCCTGTGGAATAGATTTTCCCTAAATTCTTTCCACCTGGATCTTTTGCCGACATGTTATCATCCTCTTCTTCTCTTATTTATATATCAAAGCAAACGCATGCATCCCTCAATACATAAGCCGCTTAAATATACTTATTAATATAAAGCTTCTTCCAAAACTTCAAAATAGTTTTCAAATGTCTTACGACAACAGCCTGGATCTTTGATGACAATACCATCACTTACAAGACCGCATAGCGTAAATGCCATAGCAACGCGATGATCGTCAAAGGTCTCAATCTCACAAGGCTTCACTTGCCCTGGCTCAATGGTAATAACATCATTGCCGTCATCATAGTCTGCTTTAATCCCCATTGCTTCAAGGTTCTGCAAAATTGCTTCGATTCTGTCACACTCCTGCATACGAATATGGCCTACTTTTGCAATCTGCACCTTACTATCTGCAAAAGGAGCAATTGCTGCAAGGGTTAAGGTCTGATCCGAAAAACTACCAAGTTCAAAATAACCGCCAGAAATTACACCATCTTCAGGAGGAAGCACTAACACGCCATCTGCTTCCGGTTGCAAGGTACAACCCATATTGTACAGCACTTCTAAGAACTTCACATCGCCCTGCAAGCTTCCAAACTGTACGCCCTTAACCTTGGCTTTTACCCCAAGGAGCGGACTCATCGCATAGAAATAACAAGCTGCCGATAGGTCAGGCTCAATCGTATAATCCTGCGCTTCATAATGAGACGCTCTTGCAATGACGAATCTTCCTTTATCATCACGACCTGCATCCACGCCAAACTGCATCATCATAACAACGGTCATATCTACATATGCCATACCATGACTGCCAATCACCTGAATCTTAAAATCAGCAGGCGAAAGAACAGATGAAATAAGAAGTGCACTGAGGAACTGACTAGACTTATCTACATCCACTGTTACCTTCTGCTTTTTCCACTCAGGGCAACCAATTACCAGAGGAAAATGATATTCTTCTCCCTCATATCGAATCTGTGCACCAATCTCTTCGAGCGCAACCAAAAGTTCTTTCATCGGACGTTTTTTCATCTGCTCACTGGCATCGATACGATAATATCCCTTCGATAAGCCAAGGTATGCCGTCAAAAATCTTGCAGCAGTTCCTGCACTTCCAACATTGATGGTTGCAATTGGATTATCGATGGAAAATTCACCCTCATATTTCATTGCACAAGGAATATGACCAGAACATCCCGTAATGGTTACTCTTCTTTCGTCTTCCTCAACCTTTGTCTCAAATCCCAAGTCAATTAATGCCTGAATAAAATGTCTGCTATCATCGGAAAACAAGACATTTTCCAAG
>JAZQQA010000079.1:0-6468 GCA_045628825.1 Agathobacter sp. | reverse complement strand
GCAAGGAAGGCTTCCTCATCCATCTGGATTGGCTTTCCGATATGAATCATCTTGTTGGCAGTATCCTGCATACCTTCCTCTGCCATAAGCATCTCTTCGTAAAGTTTCTCTCCTGGACGAAGTCCCGTATATTCAATCTTGATATCCTCGTCTGGCTTATGTCCAGAAAGAAGAATTAAGTTTCTTGCAAGGTCTGCAATCTTTACAGGCTCTCCCATATCAAGAATAAAGATTTCTCCACCCTTAGCATAGGCACCGGCCTGAAGCACCAGCGACACTGCCTCTGGAATGGTCATGAAGTAACGAATGATATCTGGGTGAGTTACAGTTACAGGACCACCTTCTTCAATCTGCTTCTTGAAGAGTGGAATTACGGAGCCGTTCGATCCCAGTACATTACCAAATCGTACTGCTACATATTCTGTCTCTGAACGATTGTTATAGGTCTGAATAATCATCTCACAGATACGCTTAGTCGCACCCATGATATTGGTTGGGTTTACTGCCTTATCTGTTGAAATCATAACAAAGCGCTTTACCTTATACTTATCAGAGGCCTGTACCACCTTCCATGTACCAAGGACATTGTTCTTCACTGCCTCATTAGGGCTGTCCTCCATAAGTGGTACATGCTTATGGGCAGCTGCATGATATACGATTTCTGGATGATAGGTCTCAAAAATCCAATCCAGTCTCTTGGTATTGCGCACACTTGCGATAAGTACTACAAGATCAAGGTCTGGATACTTACGCTTTAACTCCTGCTGGATATCATAGACAGAATTCTCATAGATATCAATGATAAGCAGTGTCTTTGGGTTATGGCTTGCAATCTGGCGACATAATTCACTACCAATGGATCCGCCACCACCAGTAACCATAACAACCTTACCTGATACATAGCCCATGATGGAATCCAGGTCTACCTGGATTGGATCACGGCCAAGAAGGTCGTTCACATCAACATCCTTTAATTTCGCAACCGATACTTCACCGTTTACAAGCTGGTAAAGTCCTGGAAGCTTCTTTAACTCGCAGCCCGTCTCTTTGCAGACATTGACGATATCTTTCATTGTCTGCGCACTAGCTGTTGGTATTGCAATGATGATTTCATCTACTTCATATTTTTCTGCAATTTCAATGACATCATCTCTCTTACCAAGCACTTTGACACCATGCATGTATTTTCCTATCTTGCTTGGATCGTCATCGATAAATCCTACCAGTTGCATGTTAACGAACTGGCTCTTAGTAATCTCATGTACGATGTTATTTCCAGCCTCACCAGCACCATAGATGAGTACTCGTTTCATGTGCTGACCAGGCTTTTGTCTACTTCTTCCCTTGAATAATCGAAGAACTCTTGGCGAGTATCTACTTGCAAATACAAAAATAACAAGAAGTGCGCCATAGAAGAAATACCAGCTTCTAGGGATTGCATATGGGATATGACGATACGCAACCAAATAAATGCACATATTCACAAAGGAATCAATGACACAAGCTGCTACAAGATACATCATTTCTGTTGATCCTGCATACGTCCACATAACATGGTAAAGTCGCATCAAATAAAAAATAAGTATCGCAGCAAACAGCGTGAGAGGCAACACATGCCAGATTCGCTCAATAAAATAGTTCGGCACAGCGTCGAGGCTAAAGTCAAAACGCGCCATCATTCCGCCTACACTTGCTAATACAACAAAACACATATCCAATAAAATCAGGAAAAGGCGTTTCAGCCATACTGTGTTTTTCATTTCATAATCCTCCTTCAAAATTGCCACGAGCTACATGACAATTATCTTAAGTATACTGCATAATGGTCTGTCGTCATAAATTCTTCAAACCCATTTGCGTTGTATACTTGCACTTGTTCCTCTTCGGTGTACTCATGTAATAAGATAAGAACATTACATCCATAATTATCTGCTTCAAACATGAGATACTCTGTATTCTGTGGCGAATAAGAAAACTCACTACCGTAGTACACACAAATACTCGGATTTACGGATTTCATCTGGGAAATTGCTTCATCTGGTCCCATCATTACAGGTTCCCAAAAGCCATTCTCTTCTTCAAGCATTTCCACAGCATTCGCTATTTGAATCACTTCATCATCAACCTTATACTGGTTAAAGACTCCCAAATGGCTTCCTGATACACGAAATCCAATTCCTGCCACAAGAAGCAGTGTTATTAATATAAAGCTCGCTACAAAGTCTCTTACACGCTTCCGCTCTGATAGATACTCCGTTGCCGTAAATACAGTCAAAAAACTAGCTGCAAGTATACCGTAGACAAGCCAGTTCTGCCCTTTATCCGCTTTAAATCGAAGGACGACATTCGCTAGTCCAGGAATAATCAATACTGCCCAAGCGATGCAAGTATAGCGAAGTAACTCATCACAATTCTTCTTAGGCGCTAACCAAAAATATGCCAAAGCTATAAAAACAAAAACCAATGGAAATACAAATCCACTATAGGATCCATAGGCAACACGGATTTCTTCAAGAACACTCATCATACCCTGCCACCTTTCTTCCACAGTCTACATCCTATGCGCATCAAGGCAAAAATTGCAATAACCATTGCCGCATAAACGCCGCCCCTAACATAGGTTAATTGGCACGCAACAGTTATAACTGCCATGGTACATAGATTTTGGAATTTATATCCATTTTTCAAGCAGTAAACCACCAGGTATGGCAAAAGAACACTATTTAAAAGTGCCACACCATTCCATGGATTTAAGTAAATCGCCCAGCCAATATAAGGCTGAAAAGCAAAAATCGGTATCGTAAAGACAAGAATGGTACAAAGACGAAATATTGCCTTTTTCCTTCGATTGTCTGCATCTTTCTCATAAACCATCTGTGCCATCTGAAACCAGGCAGCGTAAAAAAACAGAATCAAAAATAAAGGCATCCATACACGCACCACGGTAGCCGCTTCAATTCCTGTGAGTTGCGCTATTGCTGCATAGAGCATTTCAACTGGAGCATATCTTTGTCCGACCTGCTGCTCTGGTGCTGGTGTCCCTAGATACGGATGGAAATAATACATCTCATCAGTCGATACAGCAACACTTGCATATTCCACCGTTGCTTCTGGCAGTGGTCTTGTTACGAAAATAGATAGTATCATCAAAATCACAGCAGAAAAGTATGCCACGCGATGGACCACAAAGGTAGATACATGGTCCTTCTCTGGCGCATGAATGAAAAGAATACGAAAGTATTCCATCATTGCCTTGCCGTATGTCGGTAGCTTCCTCGCTGCAATGACAAGGGCAATCACACTGACTGCCACCACACTAAGCAGCCAAATCTGTGACAAAGCGCTTAGTCTTTTCCCCATCTTGATGAATAGAATGGCTTCTGCCGCAAATAAAGCAAAGTTCAAGCACATACCCTTGAAAAATGCATCGCTAATCTCCGCTTTTTCAATGCGAAGAATTCGGTTATAGGCGATTCCAAGGAGAATCGGCGTGATGCCAAATATATATGAAATTAGAAGTATTCCTACTATTACAGGCATACATTCTCCTTTTGCTTTTTCTTACATATAGTATCTCACACATTATTTATGAAATACTTCTCTTATTTCTTAGGATTTACTTAAGGAGAGCTTTCACCCTTTCCTTAAATGTCTTGCGTTCTGCCAGATATGGAAGAATTGGATCCTCCGCCATACCAGCCTTTAATATATCAAACCTTAAGGCGATTCCAACAATCTGGCTTCCCCATCGATTATCAAACTTAAACTGTGGGTCCTCATGTGCAAAGAGGAAAGCCCCCTGCTTGGTCACGATTCCATTGTGCTGAAAAGAATTTACTGATATACGGCTCTTATCTACAAGAAGCACTTCAATGCTTACATTTCCTATGAGGCTTGAGACATTGAGTGGGTCCACACGAAATTCTTTGATATCATCGTCGCTGTCGACTGGAATCACTACATCCGCTTCTGGTCTAGCAACTGGAATACAGAGCGATTTTTCTTCACTATATCCTTTGCCGTCATTCCAAAACATCTGGACGAAAAGATTCTGCTCTGGAATCAACTTCTGTACATCGTAGGTCTGCTTTGCATATTTCTTGGTTATCTGATGGGCACCATACATACCATACACATAGCCATCAAAGTTGCGATTCATTTCTTCAAACAACGCAATCTGCTCTTCATCAATCAGGAACAGGTCATACATCTCAGAGAGTGTCACCACTTCCTTCATCATGCTTGCATACTTCATGTAGAACGCGGAAATTGCACGATACACTGCATAATTCACTGGCACCTCAAATGGGAAGATCCATTCGTAGTCAATTACCTGGTAATGCTCCAAAGGAACATCGCCCACCGCATTATTAATCGTATCTTCATCTGTCACATGGATGATATTATCAAACGTCAAATCAATATCCAAAAGTTTTGCCGTTTCCATTACGCCAATATTGATATTGCCAAATACTTCAACAAAGGTTGCTTCATCCTTAAACGCATGGGACTTTGCAGTCTCATTTGCGGCATCAATCATTTCTCGAATGATGTCATGGTAATGTGTTAGATATCCATTAAAAGCATCCTTATCCTTTACATTTAACGCAGCAAGCATTTCCTTACATAGACTATTGCCTGAAAGAAAGTCAAACACAACTGTGTCGTCCTCTTTCAACCGAGCAGGACATAGCAGACTCTTTCTAGAGAAATTATCATAAAACGATGCAAGTGCTTGGACATGACTTTTGGCCGGGTCTGTTAGCGCTCTCTTAGCCACAAATCTTTTGCCTTGATTCTCTGCAATATATGTCTCAATTTGAAATTGTATTCTTCTGTCCTTGGTGAACTTGGAATAAATTTTCTTCATTATCTACTTACCTCAACAAAGAAAGAGTTTGCAAAGAAATCAAACTTTCCTTCTTTCAATAACTCTGCATACACACGATTCTCATTCATAGTATGCAGTCTTGTATTGTCATATACATCTAGGCCCAGATTCAAATCATCCTCCTTCGGCAGACATGCATCTGAAAAAATCTGGGTAGGGAACTTGTAGTCAGGGAATGGATAGTAGAATTCCATACTGGAATATCCTGCCTCTTTAATGATTTCGGACAACTTTTCTTTACTGAAGGTTCTAACCTTAGCATCCGTTCCAATGTAACCCTCCAAGCCATCGTAAAACCGACCAGTATGGTCTTCTCTTGCTCCAGCCCAGTATTTGAGTCCAAACTTATTTTCAATAGCGATAAGCAACTTGCCATCTGGCTTCAAATACTCACTAATTTTTGCCAGAAATGCCGAGAATGGTTCCTTAGCATCGGTATAATATGCTGCATACTCTAATACACCAATAAGGGTAATATAATCATATTTTTCCTGTAATACCACGTCGTTGAAATTTCCAACCATAATTGTAAGATTGTCACAATTACGATTTCTCGTAGCATTGATTTTTGAACGGCGCATAGACAAGTCCACACTCGTGACACTCTTGCAGTTTTTACAGAGCACTCCACTGATGGCTCCACACCCAGCTCCAATTTCTAAAACATTGGCATCTTCCTTGAACGGATACCACTCTAAAATATTCCATCTAACAGGCGAAAAATGGTAGAGTACTGGCCAACGCTTATCAGAGGCCAAAATCTTGTCCACATCTGGCTCATTTTCAATTAACTGGAGTAATTCGTCCTCAATATCTCCATCGCTATATTGGTCAGTTCCCTTGTAGAAAGTATCGTCTAAGGTTACATTACCGATCTGTTCCGTCATCCTCGTATATCTCCTTAATCTCGTTCACGAAATCAAATACATGGTCATTGTGAACATAAGACTCCTTGGCCTTGGTCTTAGGCACTCTTGGAGTGTAAGCCTTACAAATTGCATTGAGATGCGCTGCAATGTTGGCAGGACTGGTATTAGAAAGCGATACGATACTGTCGTTGAAATCGCTTAAATCCTTGTTGCCGTAAGTATTGGTAATGGTCTTTACACCAAATACCGACATCTCAAGTGGTGGATAGCTTGGGTGTGGGCTACACATGAGTGAAATTGCTGCATAGCTTTCTTCCATGAGCTTTGCATACTCTTCGATGGTAAGCTTACCAACGGATACAAGCTCTGCTCCCTTTCCAAGAGGAATGGCACGATGCATTTCTCCAGCGGAAAGAATCTCCCACTCTAAGTAATCTGGTGTCAGATGTACCCACTTACGAAGGGCTGCTACCACAAGGTTAAAGGCATTACGCTCGGTGCCTGGGCGACCATAGACAATAATGCGCTTTTTCTTCTCAATCTCTTCTGGTACTTCATCCAGTGCCTTGCGAAGGCCATCGTTTAAGACTGGGTCAAAGGCAAAGGACTTATAGAAGCTATAGCCATTCTGGTCAAAGAATTCCTTAAGCAGCATAGAGTTAAATACTGCAATGGTAGGTCTCTCACTTCTGTAGGTAGAGTCTGCCA
>JAZQQA010000078.1:0-15127 GCA_045628825.1 Agathobacter sp. | reverse complement strand
GTTTCCAGACACCAGGACAGAAGAGATTTGGGCAATGCCATCTCCTATGACATGATGGATGAAGATATGGCATTGATTCAGGAAGTAGGAGCCAACTGCATTCGACTTGCTCATTATCAGCATAATCAGTATTTCTATGATTTGTGTGATCGAGTAGGCATGTTGGTTTGGACAGAAATTCCATACATTTCTTCCTACATGGAGGATGGGGACGAGAATACCTACAGCCAGATGATGGAACTGATTGTGCAAAATTACAATCATCCATCCATTGTAACCTGGGGCATTTCCAATGAAATTACTATTGATAACAAGCATTCCAGAGGAAAGAACCTAAAGAATCATGAGAGGTTACATACCCTCATTCATGATATGGATCCAAGCAGACCGACCAGCATTGCGTGCTATGCTATGTGTACGCCATTTCATCCAGTTACAAAAATACCAGACCTTGTTGGCTGGAATTTGTACTTAGGCTGGTATGTGCCGGGACTCTTCTTAAATGATTTATTTATGTGGTTCTTCCATACATTTTACAAGACACCTCTCGGCTATTCCGAATATGGAGCAGAGGGAATGCCAAATCTCCACAGCAAGAAGCCAAAGAGAGGCGACCATACAGAGGAATACCAGGCAAGGTATCATGAGTATATGCTCAAGTGCTTTGATAGGCATCCATATCTTTGGAGCACTTTTGTATGGAACATGTTCGACTTCGCAGCAGATGCAAGAGACCAGGGCGGTGAGCCAGGAATGAATCATAAGGGACTTGTAACCTTTGATCGGAAGATAAAAAAAGATAGTTTTTATCTGTATAAGGCTTGGTGGTCCAAGGAACCTTTTGTGCATATCACAAGTAAGAGGTTCTTGTATCGGGATGAGAAGACCATATCAGTAAAGGTGTACTCAAATCAACCGGAGGTAACCTTATTGGTAGATGATGCACCTTTTGCAAGTCTTAAGGGAGATAAGATATTTGAGTTTTCTGGTGTCCCAATTACAGAAAGCACTCATATAAAAGCTGTAGCGGGAGATTTTGTAGATACAGCAGAGTTTATGTATTCCACAGAGCAACATGAGGAATACAAACTTACTAAGAAGAAAAACAGTAATGCAGCAAATTGGGTATAAGATTAGGGGGAAATCAATGGAGAAAAAAGAACTGAAAGCAAAGAAAAAAACATGGAAAAAGGGCTGGAAGAAGGCCGTAAGACCATTCCGTGGTCTAAAGAACACCTGTTGTGTACTTATGGTCATTTTCCTTATATTGAGTGTATTTGTATCTGTTTTTGACAATACAGTAGCACTGTTTTTTGTGGGAAATACATTCTGGAATGTGAAGAATGGAGATAGTGCTGCACAATACTTTACTCCGGATTTTGCTTCGGGAGAAGAAAAGTCCGCAGCAGGATATGATGTGGCAAAGCAGGTTGAAGCAGAGGGTGCAACCCTTCTTTATAATGCAGGCGAAGCGCTTCCTCTTGCAAAGGGTGCAAAGATTACCCTTATGTCAAATAACTCTGTGGACATTGTATATGGCGGTACCGGTTCTGGAAATGTAGACGCTTCAAAGGCTAATTCCTTGAAAAACGCAATGGAGATGGCTGGACTTCAGGTAAATCCAGCCATGTGGGATTTCTATAACTCTAAGGAGGCTGAAGCATATAAGCGTGGTGGAAGTACAGGCGTTGGTGCAGCAGCATCTTCTGTTTCGGAAATTCCATGGGATGTATATCCAGAAAATGCGCTTTCTTCTATCGCAAGCTATGGAGATGCAGCAGTTGTAACGATTTCTCGAATTGGTGGAGAAGGTGCAGACTGTGGATTTGAAGGCTACAATTATCTTGCATTAGATGAAAATGAAAAGACGATGCTTTCTAAGCTTAAGGCAATGAAGGAAGAGGGAAGCATTGCAAAAATTATCATGCTTGTAAATACCTCTAACCCACTTCAGATGGATTTCATGAAGAAGAATGATTACAGCATTGACGCAATCCTCTGGATTGGTGGTGTTGGAGTTGCAGGTCTTGATGCAGTTGGCGAGATTTTAAGTGGTGATGTGAATCCATCTGGTAGCTTAGTAGATACCTATTGCTTTGACAATTACTCTTCACCAGCAATGGCGAATAATCATCCAGTGGTTTATGCAGGGGATGTTTCTAGAATCCCAGATTCTGCAGATACCTATGAGATTTACGCAGAAGGTATTTACGTTGGATACAAATATTATGAGACACGTTATGAAGATGTAGTAATGGGTACTGGCAATGCAGGAAGCTTTGCATATGATGATGTAGTTGCTTATCCATTTGGATATGGTCTTTCTTATTCAACCTTTGATTACAGTGATTATAGCGTGAACTATAACGCTTCAAGCGATGTATATGAGGTTTCTGTAAAGGTTACCAATACAGGTAAGTATGCCGGTAAGGAAACGGTACAGATTTATGTACAGAGTCCTTACACATCTTATGATGTACAGAACAAGATTGAGAAGGCATCCGTTTCTCTTGTAGGCTTTGGAAAGACAGAAATCTTGAATCCAGGAGAGAGTGAAACTCTTCGTATTTTAGTGGATAAGGCAGATATGGCTTCCTACGACTTCTATGGGGCAGGTACCTATATTATGGACGAAGGAACCTATTATCTTACCGCTGCAACAGACGCACATAACGCAGTAAATAATATTCTTGCAGCTAAGGGCTTTGCCGTAAATGGTGATGAAACTCTTTGCTATGCGATTGATCAGAAATTTGATGCAAGCACCTACGCTGTGTCTAAGGCAGGCGTTAAGGTTGAAAATCAGTTAGCAGACTCTGATATCAATACTTATTATGATAAGGGAAATAATGGAGTAACCTATTTAAGCAGAAATGATTGGACAGGTACTTGGCCAACAGAACTTGCTACAATTACGCTTACTGAGGGCATGATTAAGGATCTTCAGCTGACACGCTACAATGCATCTGATTATCCAGAAGCAACCATGCCTACTATGGGAGCAAAGAATGGATTATCTTTGTATGACATGATTGGAAAAGATTATGATGATCCACAGTGGGAGCCACTCCTAGATCAGTTGACCTTTGACGAGATGGTAAGCTTTATTGGAGATTCTTTCCACTGGACCATGCCAATCGAGTCAGTAAATGCTCCTGGAACCAGAGATGAAAATGGCCCACAGGGTCTTACTGCAACCTTGTTCGGTGCTGGACTTGGTGCAGAGACAACTGCATTTACATCAGAAGATGTAATGGCCGCAACCTTCAATCTCGCGCTTATGGAAAAAGTTGGTGCAATCATGGGCAATGACTGCTTAATGGCAGGTGTTACCTTCCTTTATGGACCAGGAAACAATATTCATAGAACACCTTATGGTGGACGTAACTTTGAGTATTATTCAGAGGATGGATTCCTTTCTGGAAAAATTTCAGCAGCAGAAGTTGGACAGATTGAAAATCGTGGTGTCCATGTAGTTATGAAGCACTTTGCACTGAATGATTCCGAGCAGGATCGAATTGGACTTGGTGTATGGCTGACAGAGCAGGCAGCACGTGAGATTTACTTGAAGGCGTTCCAGGATGTATTTGAAGAAGGAAACGCAGGTGGAACCATGGTTGCATATACTCGTTGGGGATGTGTATGGTCTGGTGGATATCGCCCACTTATGCAGAACATTATGCGTGATGAGTGGGGAAATGATGGTCTTACTATTACAGATAATGTATTGACACAGTATGTAAATGGACCAGACGCATTGATGGCTGGTGGCGTTACCACATTCGATGCGATGTTGTGGTATGTGAATAAGGCTCTTCCAAAGTATAAAAAGGATCCTGTAATGGTAAATGCTATGAGAGAAGCATGCCATCATAACCTTTATGCAATTGCAAATTCACAGGCTATGAATGGAATTGGAGCCGGAACAACTATTGATCGCATTACACCATCTGTTATTCGCTTAGTAAAGACGCTTGCAGTTGTATTCGTGTTACTTTTTGTACTGTTCTTATGCTTAACCATTAAGAGAAGCAGACAGTATAAGGCTAATAACCCAAAAGATTGGAAGTAAATTATGAATCGAGCAAAAACATATCAGTTAGTACTTTTTCCATTAAATAATGGAGCAACCAATGTGTATTATGTTTTGGTGCTTTCTTATATTGCAACCTTTGGTTCTAACGTGTTGACTCTTGGGGTCATGTTTGCCTCTATTATGGTAACGGCCATGCGTGTCTGTGATGCCATTACAGATCCAATTATTGGAGCGCTTATGGATCGCACCAATGGTAAATTTGGAAAGTTTCGTCCATTTATGCTCATTGGTAACATTATAATGGCAGTGGCAATACTTGCCCTTTATATTCTGACTCCATATATTGGACCAGATAAGATGTGGCTTCGATATGTGGCTTTTGTAGGACTATATTTTGTATGGGTGATTGGATATACCTTCCAGACCAGTTGTACAAGATCGGGGCAGACCGTGCTTACCAACGATCCGTCCCAGCGTCCACTATTTACGATTTTTAATACCGTTGGATCCTTACTGGGAATGGGAGTTATGCAGTTTTTAGCTCCTATCATAAGGGCCAATGTGGCCGACTATTCTTCTGCATCCTTTTACCGAGTGTTAGCGCCAATTGGAATTCTTGTTTCCTTTGCGCTTACGATTCTTGCCATCATTGGTATTTGGGAAAAGGACCAGCCAAAGTATTTTGGAATTGGTGGAGAGAAGCAGGAGAAGGTAAAAATCAAAGAGTATGTTGCAATTATTAAGAATAATAATCCGATGCAGCGCCTTATGATTGCAGGAGCAGGCTGCAAGTTGGCTCTTTCTGTGGCAACCAATACTACGGTGCTTTGCATATTATATGGCTGTATGATGGGAGATTACGATGGACTGTATCTTCCTATGATGATCGTAGGATATGTGTTCTCTGTTCCTTTCTTTATGCTGACGGTGCGAACCTCTGTAAAAGAAGGACAGAAGGCGTCTCTCGTCAAATATGTGCGCCTTGCGCTTATCTGCTATGTAGGCGTGCTAGTGCTTTTACTGCTTTGGGGCAGAGGCGATGCATTTACCCTTACACTGATTAAGGATAACCATATTGCAATTAACCTATATACCATTTTGTTCATCGCTTTCTTTGGTGTGGGATATGGCGCATATTATGCAACGGCAGATATGCCAATTCCTATGGTTGCGGATTGTTCAGACTACGAGACCTACCGTTCAGGAAACTATATTCCTGGAATTATGGGAACCTTGTTCTCATTGGTAGATAAACTGGTTTCTTCTTTGGCTGCCACCATTGTTGGTCTTGCAGTGAGTGCTATAGGACTTGCCAGTCTTCCAACGGCAGAAACACCATATGCACCTCATATGAATCTTGTGGTCATTGCACTGTTTTGCCTACTTCCAATGATTGCTTGGATGGCAACTTTGATTGCTATGAAAGGCTATAGCTTAACTGGAGAACGAATGAAGGAAATTCAGGAAGTGAACCAAAAGAGAAGGGAAGCTATTGAACAGGGAATGTCTCTTGCAGAGGCTATGGAGCAGTACAAATAAAGGATGCGCAAATTGACATTTGCGCGTGATGATGTATAATAAAATAAAAGAAAGGCAATACCAATAGATGGTTGCCTGATTACATGGAACTATGAAATAGTCGCCTATCTTGCAGGACGGGGCGGCTATTTCTCTGTCTTGGAATCGTGTTTACCTCGCACATATCCAAGACCATAAAAAGTAGCGCATAAGGCTACAAGACCTATCATATCTGCAATAGTAAGCATATATAAAACTCCTTTCTACAAAAACAGCACAATTTGCTATCTATGTGAACGAAGCTATGAACTCTTCGACAAAGACAACCACCTACCATACTATATAAGGTATTGCCTTCCATGAAATATTATATCGAATATATGTTCGAAAAGCAATCGGGAATTAGTCCTATGAAATTCGGAAACGCTTTCAGGAAAAACAAAAACACCCTAATGATGAAATCCACTAATCATCATTTGGGTGTTTTTTATTGTCATTAGATTCAATATATTCTGCAATGTCGTCTAATCCACAATGTAATATTTCGCAGAGTTGGTTCAAGGTATATGAATTGACATTCGCATTTTTACGGAGCCGATCTAATTGTCCTGTACTAATATGATATTCCTTGATAAGGCGATACTGCGATATATTTTGTTTTTTCATGGTTTCCCATAATTTGTCAAATACGATCATTTTGAGAGCCCCCTTATACATAAATGTTATTTTGATGGTCGATAATTGACAATTGCCCACTAACGGGCTATATTGATAAAGATAAGGTGGCCCGCAATCGGGCAAGGTGGTTTGATGGGAGATTTGGTAAGTGTTGTTGTGCCTGTGTTTCAGGCTGAAAAGACGATAAGCAGGTGTATTGAAAGCATTTTGGCGCAAGATTATGAGAATATTGAACTTGTTCTTGTGGACGATGGTTGTAGTGATTCATCGATTGAGATTTGTAACCGCTATAAAAAAAGACATGGCAATATTTTAATCATTCACGAAGAAAATATGGGACCTGCTCACGCCAGAAATGTCGGAATCAGTGTTGCAAAAGGAAAATATATTTCGTTTGTCGATAGCGACGATTACGTTGAGGTTGAGTACATTTCGAAATTATATGAGGCTATAGCAAGAACTAACTCTGAAATTTCTGTTTGTATAGATACGTGGAGGTTTTTCAAGTTTTTGAAGGGAAAACTTTTTTTCTCGCGTAAGTCTTATGAGGCAATAGAAGACTTGCTATACCAAAAATTATATGATGTTTCACCGTGGGGAAAAATGTACCTTGCTAATTTGCTCCGGAATACGCCATATCCGACAGGCATGTTATGTGAAGATTTATATATGACGCCTATTATATTTCTAAAGGCAAAAACAATAGGGTATGTTGTTGGTCAATATTATTATTACACGAATAATCCGGATGGTGTGATGAATTCCATAAGATTACAACTGATAAATGATGAATTGACGGCAATTCATTATGTTGAAAAAAAATTAATGGAAATAACGCCTTGCTTTGAAAAATCTTTGAGAGCAAGAAAATACAGTTGTTATTCTCAAATATTAGGATGGAGTCAGTTTATTGATGGACAGGATGAAGCAATTCTTTCGCCAAGCATTTGGAGTTATCTTGTGGAAAATCGTTGGGAAATGATTCTAGATCCTAGGTCTAGAATGAAAAATCGTTTTGGGGCATGTTTGACATTTCTAGGAGAGAAACGGTATAAGCAACTTTTATGTGATATGTATCGTAGGAAGAGAGGCAGAAGTTGAAGAAAGCACTGCTATATGGATATTTGAACAATAATTTAGGCGATGATTTGCTAATAGGAACAATCGTGGATAGGTATCCTAATGTTCGTTTTTTTATTTCATCAGAGGCGGGGGCAAGTAAGTATCTTGACGAGAAATCCAATCTTGTAATCAGTTTTCGAGCTAAGGTCATAACAAAAATGATTGGAGCAGAAAGTCGAATAGAATCTAAAGGAAAGAAAATTCCTGGTGCGATGTGGATCACCAAGATTTTGGCAAATAAATTTTGCGCAGGAATATATATTGCGGGTAGCGTATTTGTTCAAGCAGGAAAGAAGTGGCAAGGAGCAGTTCGTCGTCAGATAAATCGAATTAACGTTACCCCTAGGTACTATATATTGGGAGCAAATTTTGGACCTTATACCGATGATAATTATCGGATAGAGTTTGAACAATGCTTTAAAGATGCAGTAGATGTGTGCTTTCGGGACACATTTTCAGTTAGTTGTTTTGACGAGGACAATATAAGGTATGCACCTGATGTTGTTTTTGGGCATGACTTTAGCCAATATGGGTTGACTGTGATAGATAATAAAAAAATCTTCTTTTCTGTTATTTGGTGCAAACGTCCAGGAAGGAATCATGGCGTTAGAGCGGTTGAAGATATTTATGAAGACAAAATGGCGTGTCTGGCAAGTATGTTTATGAAAAAAGGATATGAGGTGAACTTTATCAGCTTCTGTGATGGACAAGGTGATAATTGTGCTGCTGAACGTATTGCGGAAAAATGCAGAAAAGAAGGGTTTACTAATTGCAATGTTGTATCTTATAGAGGAAACATGAAAGAAATTTTGCAGTTACTAGCTGAGTCGGAGTATGTTTTTGCAACAAGATTCCATGCCATGATATTAGGCTGGATTTTTGGAAAAAAGACATTACCGATTTGCTATGATGATAAAATGCGCCATGTGGTGGATGATGTAGGGATAGAACATTATTTGGATATTCTTAAACTAGCTGATGTTGAAGAAAACGACTTGTCAAAGTTAATAGAGGACATACAGATTATAAGCTGCAATGAGTTAATAAGAGAATCCCAGAATCATTTCTTGCTGCTAGATGAGGAACTAAGTTAATGGAAGTTAGGGACATTGAAAATCTTGGACTGGATATCATCTCACCTGAGGCGATTGGTTTGTTGTCTGAACTGCTTGAAACAGGAAAGATTACATATTGCAATGATAACAAATTCATTTTCGGAAGTGACAAGATTTCTGTAATTATACCATCTCACAATCGATATGAAATGTTGTTGCGATGCGTGGAATCGGTTCTTTCACAAACTTATAGTAACTACGAAATCATTATAATAGACGATGCTTCAACTGATACAAGGTATACCAATTTAGAAAAAGAGTTTTTAGCGAAAGAAAATATTGCGATCATTCACAATGAATTCTCTTTAGGCCCAGGTAAAACTCGACAAAAGGGATATCAGAGCTCATGTGGGTCCTTTATTGTATTTGTGGATGATGACGATTTTTATATTGATAGCCATTTCTTTGAAACAGCAATTAATGAATTTTGTATTAATCCCAATGTGGGCACTTTTGAAATGAATTCATTTAACTACTATGTTTCGTCAAATCGGGTGGGGTATAGAGCACTGGGATACTGTGGAGAAGTACATGGGTTGGAATATTTACGTGGATTTGTTTCAAAATATCCAAAAGCCGCATCGAGTTTTACAACAATGTTTAGAAGAAGCGTATTAGAAGAGGCAGACTTTCAGAATATGACAATGATGAATGATCATTCCATTTTTTTGCGTGCTGCATGTTATGGCGATGTAATTATTTCTGAGAAGGTTGTTGGTTTATATTCAATACATTCCGAAAATATCTCGAAAAATATACCATATGATTTTTTGATGGAGAACTTGGAAGAAAAAAGAGCAATATATAATATTGCAACTAAATTTGCAGAAGAAAGGCAATTGCGGGATTGGTACAAACACCAACTTTTCGTGACTGTAAAATATTATTTCGGTGGAACAGTTGTGTCAAGACAGCAAAAAAAGGGGATTTTAATTTGGCTGTGGAATAATTGTCCAAGTTCATTTTTGAAAGTATCTTCTTGGATTATTCAAAAACGGATTCGATGGTTGCTTACTAAATTGATTGCGCTTGGTAGAAGGGCGAAGACTTTTTGGCGGGAAAATATACTAGGCGTTGAGAAAAAGTGATGAAAAGATTTATAAATGATTTTAAAAAATATATTCCATATGTTAGGTATAGTGCTAAGTCTACTCTCAAAAGTGAGGTGGCAGGTTCATATCTTTCTTGGATTTGGTGGATTCTAGATCCATTGCTATTTATGTTAGTGTACACATTTATTGTGCAAGTAGTTTTTAGAAAGGCAGTTCCGCATTTTCATATTTTTGTATTTATCGGTTTGAATGTGTGGAAACTGTTTAATTCGGTTGTTTTGCAATCAACGGGATTAATTAGACAGGCTAAGGGTATTTTGTCAAAAATATATATACCGAAATTTGCCATGCTATTTTCTAAAATAATGGTTGCAACTTACAAAATGATAATTGCATTTTCCTTGGTTTTCATTATGTGCGTCTTTGAGAGAGTACCACTAACAATTCATGTTTTGTGGTGTATTCCTTTATTATTGCTACTAATGTATTTGTCCTTTGGAATAAGTCTGATAATGATGCATATAGGTGTTTATTTGAAAGATTTGCATAATATTATGACAGTTGGATTGCGTTTAGTGTACTACATGTCAGGTATTTTTTATGATTTGGATAAGAATGTTCCTGCACCATACAATAAGATTATACTTGGAGTTAATCCGGTAGCGTACATTATTCAAGGCATAAGAAATGTAATTTTGTATCAATCTGCGCCCAATGAGTTGATATATCTTATGTGGAGCGTCGTTGGCACAATTTTCATTTTTATTGGCGTTTCAATAACATATCGATATGAAAATACTTATATAAAGGTGGTATAGGTGTGATGGAAGCAATTAGTGTGCATGATGTTCATATAAAGTATGCTGTTGTTCAGGGGATTTCTGTGAAGGCGCTATTTCACTCAAAAGCAAGTGTAAAGAAAAAATTCCACGCTGTGAAAGGTGTATCATTTTCGGTTGAGGAGGGATCTGTAACAGGGATAATAGGAAAAAATGGAAGCGGAAAGTCGACATTGTTACGTGCTATTGCTGGAGTGTTCTCTCCAGATGAAGGTAAGATAGATGTTCACGGAAATCATGTTTCGCTGTTAGCGTTAGGGGTTGGGTTTCAAAAAGATTTATCGGGAAGAGATAATATATATCTCTCTGGATTATTAATGGGACTGTCTTTATCAGAGATAGATGATAGTTTTGATGAAATAGTTCGTTTTTCCGAGCTGGAGGAGTTTATTGATAATCCAGTATCAACATATTCGAGCGGAATGTATTCAAAGCTTTCCTTCGCAATTGCTTGTATTATGAAACCAGACATTTTATTGATTGATGAAGTATTAAGTGTTGGGGATGTTGCGTTTAGAAAGAAAAGCGCTGCAAAATTAAAAGAGCTTATTTGCGACAAGAGTGTTACAGTAGTCATGGTATCACATAATTCAAACATGATAAGGGAATTATGTGATCAGGTTGTTTGGCTAAATGATGGAGTACTAATACAAGTTGGGCCGGCAGATGAAGTTGTATCAAAGTACGAAGAATTTATGGCAAACAAAAAATAAAAATGATGGGGTGTCAAGAAAAAATGCTTGACACCTCTTCCTATGTATGGTAGATTAACTAAGGTCGCAAAGAAGCGTCAAGTAAAAATGCTTGATAGGCAATGAGGTAAGGTATGGCATTTGATAGTTTATCTGAAAAACTTCAGAACGTATTTAAAAACCTCAGAAGCAAGGGTCGACTCACTGAGGAAGACGTTAAGGCAGCACTGAAGGAAGTCAAGATGGCACTTCTGGAAGCCGACGTTAACTTCAAGGTTGTAAAGCAGTTCACCAAGTCAGTGGAAGAGCGAGCAATTGGTCAGGACGTAATGAACGGACTGAATCCAGGACAGATGGTCATCAAGATCGTTAACGAAGAGATGGTCAAGCTCATGGGTTCTGAGACCACAGAGATTGCTTTTCGTCCAGGCAAAGAGTTAACCGTCATCATGATGGTTGGTCTTCAGGGTGCTGGTAAGACAACCACCACAGCAAAGATTGCTGGTAAGTTAAAGCAAAGAGGCAAGAAAGTACTTCTTGCAGCCTGCGATATTTACCGTCCAGCTGCCATTGAGCAGTTACAGATTAACGGTGAGAAGCAAGGCGTAGAAGTCTTCACCATGGGCGATAAGATTGCTCCTGCAGATATTGCAAAGGCGGCTGTAGAGCATGCCAAGAAGCAGGAATGCAATGTCCTTATTATCGATACCGCTGGTCGTCTTCATGTAGATGAAGAGATGATGGACGAGCTGGTTAAGATTAAGGAAGCAACTAATGTATTCCAGACACTCCTTGTTGTCGATGCGATGACAGGTCAGGATGCAGTCAATGTTGCAGGAACCTTTGATGAGAAGATTGGTGTGGATGGAGTGATCCTTACCAAGCTCGATGGTGATACCAGAGGTGGTGCAGCACTTTCCATTCGTGCAGTTACTGGTAAGCCAATCCTTTTTGCAGGTATGGGTGAGAAGCTTTCCGATTTGGAGCAGTTCTATCCAGACCGTATGGCATCCAGAATCCTTGGCATGGGCGATGTGCTCTCTATGATTGAGAAAGCCCAGGAAGCCATTGATGAAGAGAGTGCCAAGGAACTCGAAGCGAAGATGCGCAAGAACGAGTTCGACTTTGAGATGTATCTTGAGTCCATGAAGCAGATGCGTAAGATGGGCGGTCTTGGTAGTCTTATGGGAATGATGCCTGGTATGGGCATGGGTAAGATGCCAGAGATTGATACAGATCAGGCGGAAAAACAGATGGCGCGTACCGAAGCCATCATCTACTCGATGACTCCAAAGGAGCGTAGAGATCCGAAACTCTTAAATCCGAGCCGCAAGAATCGTATTGCAAAGGGTGCAGGAGTTGATATTGCAGAAGTCAATCGTCTGGTGAAGCAGTTCGAACAGATGAAGAAGATGATGAAGCAGATGCCTGGCATGATGGGTGGTAAAAAGGGCCGTCGTGGTGGCATGGGAAGCATGTTCCGTGGGCTTCCATTTTAGAAGTTAACAAAAGTTAATTTTAGCTTTTGATATATAACCAATATTTCAAGGAGGTGAAAACAAATGGCAGTAAAGATTAGATTAAGAAGAATGGGACAGAAGAAGGCTCCTTTCTATAGAATTATCGTTGCAGATTCTCGCTCACCAAGAGACGGAAGATGTATCGAGGAGATCGGAACTTATGATCCAACCAAGAATCCTACTGAGTACCATGTTAATGAAGAGTTAGCAAAGAAGTGGTTAGCAAATGGCGCACAGCCAACAGAGACCGTTGCTAGAATCTTCAAGAATGCTGGTATCGAGAAATAAGGATTTGTGAGGTGGCGTAATGAAAGATTTAGTTGAAGTAATTGCAAAATCATTAGTGGATAATCCGGATGAGGTAGTTGTTACTGAAACCGAGACCGACGATGCAATTGTTTTGGAATTACGTGTTGCACAGTCCGATATGGGCAAAGTAATTGGCAAGCAGGGCCGCATTGCAAAAGCAATTCGTGCCGTTGTTAAGGCCGCAGCCTCAAAAGAGGACAAGAAAGTTACTGTTGAGATTATGCAGTAATGCTTTGGACCGCTTCCAGCAATGGAGGCGGTTTTCTTTTTATTGTTTCTATACAAAAAGGAGAGACTATGGAAGATATGTTCCGCGTGGGTGTTATCACCCAACCACATGGAGTTCATGGTGAGGTAAAAGTTTTCCCTACCACGGAAGATCCAAAACGTTTTAAAAAGCTTAAGACCGTTATTTTGAATGATGGAAAGACAAGCCGTGAAGTTGAAATCACATCCGTTAAGTTTTTCAAGAATATGGTAATCTTGAAATTCAAGGAGTTTAACAATATGAACGAGGCAGAGCTGCTTCGTAAGGCAGAGCTTTGGGTGACCAGAGAGAATGCCATTCCGCTTGAGGAAGGAGAATACTACGTCGCAGACCTTATTGGCCTTAAAGTGGTATCTACAGAGGGGGAAGACCTTGGCATTTTGGACGATGTCCTGGAGACTGGAGCCAACGACGTATACGTAGTAGTGAAGGAAAATACGCCAGACTTATTGCTCCCTGCGATTCCACAGTGTATTCAGGATGTGGATTTGGAAGAGGGCGTTATGACCGTATTTTTGATGCCTGGTCTTAGAGATTAAAGATTGGAATGATGTAGAATATGAATTTTCATGTACTATCGCTTTTCCCAGAAATGATTCTGGAGGGTGTGAACAACAGTATCACAGGAAGAGCAATTCGTGAGGGGAAAATTAATATTGAGGCAGTAGACATCCGCGATTTCACTGAGGATAAGCATCGCAAGGTGGATGATTATACCTATGGCGGTGGCGCCGGTATGCTAATGCAGGCACAGCCGGTGTATGATGCGTGGAAGTCTGTGGCGGAGCGAATTGGAAGTGGAATGGCGCCAAAGCTGGAAAGCCCATGTGCCACACAGTGTTGCCGCAGTGCACCAGAGGTAGCCTGTGTACCGAGAACCATTTATGTGACACCACAGGGCCGCACCTTTACCCAGGAGATGGCAGAGGATTTCGCAAGAGAAAAGGACCTTGTAATTCTCTGTGGTCACTATGAGGGGATTGACGAGCGTGTGTTGGAAGAAACCGTTACGGATTACGTGTCTATTGGAGATTATGTGCTAACAGGTGGCGAGCTTGCGGCTATGGTCATCATCGATGCAGTGAGTCGTCTGGTTCCAGGGGTACTTCACAATGAGGTATCTGCAGAGACAGAGTCTTTTTCCAATGGTCTTTTGGAATACCCACAGTATTCGCGTCCAGAAGAGTGGCATGGAAAGGTTGTTCCAGAGGTATTGCAAAGCGGAGACCAGAAGAAGATTAACGCTTGGAGACTGGAGCAGTCCATTCAAAGAACCAAGGAAAGACGTCCAGACTTATACGAAGAATATGTCCGCTTACAGGCGTGCAAAGAGCTTCTTATGACGCAAAAGAGATTGCATATCGATATGATTGAGCTGATCAATCGAGGAAGAGCAAAGCTCATCTATTTTGATGGGGATGAGATGCTTCTTGTGGATAAGAAGAGTGGCAATGCTATGCATACCAAGTTTTCAACCACGGGCTTGTCCGATGATTTGGATGCTCATAAAGATATGCTTCCTAAAGTATATGATTTGGTGCCTAGTGCCATTATGGACGAGGTGACAAGCCTTGTTGCCCATCAGCCACTTTGTGCCAAGTACTTTACCACCTACTTCCCATTCTGGCAGAGCTGTGCCTGCTATCAGGCAGTGTGCACCAGAAGAGAGAAGCTTCCAGTGGCAGGCCTTTATCGCCCGGACGGAAAGCCGATGAAAAATGGACTTACCATTCGTCCTTTGACTTTGGACTATGTGGTTCCAGTTGCGGCTATGTATCATCTGTTCCATAGCGAAGAATATATTGCAGACCGTATTGGTGCAGGAGAGATGTTTGGTGCCTTTATCGGAGAGGAACTGGCAGGCTTCATTGGTTTCCACGATGATGGAAGCATTGGAATGCTTGAGGTGGATCCAAAGTTTAGACGTATGCACATCGGTATGGCTCTGGAAACCTATATTATGAACTATGCCATTGAG
>JAZQQA010000077.1:0-8931 GCA_045628825.1 Agathobacter sp. | reverse complement strand
TTTCCCACTGACAGAGGAATACCCTGCCCGTATTGAATTGTGGGGAGATGAAATTGATACCATTCGTTCCTTTGATGTGGAGAGTCAAAAGTCCATTGAGAATCTAGAGGCGCTCTTAATATATCCAGCATGTGAGCTTGTGCTTACGAAAGAAGAAAGAGATGCAGGAATCCAGAACCTTCTGACAGAGGCTAAGAAGGTATCGGAGGAGCTTCGTAAGCAGATGAAGACAGAAGAAGCGCACCGTGCTTTGACTACAGCAGAGCAGCTGGCCGAGGAGTGGGGCGAGTTTGGCGTGACCGCAGGTATGGATGCATATTTATCCTATTTTTGCGCAGAGCGTGTAGGACTCCTTGATTACTTCTCGCCAGAAAATACCCTGATTTGCGTGGATGAGCTTGGTCGTTCGGTAGAGCGTGGAGAGCAGACGGAGAAGGAATTCTCGGAAAGCATGCAGCAGCGTCTTATGATGGGTTATATTCTGCCAGGCCAGATGAAGGAGTTATTCCGCCAGAAGGAGATTCTGGGAAAACTACACAATTTCCCTGTGCTTTCCCTTGCAGCCCTGGACCAGAAGGGGCATGGACTGGAAGCAAAAAGCGCCTTTGATTTGCCAGTAAAAAGTGTCAGTGCCTATAACAATAGCTTTGAACTACTGGTGAAGGATCTTACGCGCTATCGTAAAAATGGATATCGTATCATTTTGCTGTCAGGCTCTCGTACAAGAGCAGGAAGACTGGCAGAGGATCTTATGAATGAGGGCCTAAATGCCTTTTATACAGAAGACTTAAATCATGAGCTGTTGCCTGGCCAGATTATGGTGTGCTATGGCAAGGTAAAGCGCGGATTTGAGTATCCAATGCTGCAATTTGCAGTCATCACCGAGACAGACATTTTCGGTGCAGAACACAAGAAGAAAAAACATCACCGCGTATATGAGGGTGAGAAGATACAAGACTTCGCAGAAATTTCTGTGGGGGATTTTGTGGTGCATGAAAACCACGGACTTGGCATTTATCGTGGTATTGAAAAGATTGAAGTGGACCACAAGGTAAAGGATTATATCAAGATTGAGTATGCAGGCGGCTCGAACCTCTATATTCTTGCAACGCAGCTTGAGATGATTCAAAAGTATGCTGGAAAAGATGCCAAGAAGCCAAAGCTTAACAAGCTTGGTGGACAGGATTGGGAGAAGACCAAGACCAGAGTACGTTCTGCAGTTAAGGCGCTGGCCTTTGACCTGGTGCAGCTTTATGCCGAGCGAGAGAACCACAATGGCTTTGTGTATGGCGCAGATACAGTATGGCAGCGAGAGTTTGAGGAACTTTTCCCATTTGAGGAGACAGAGGATCAGGTGCTTGCCATCGAAGCAACCAAGCGGGATATGGAAAGTACGAAAATCATGGATCGTCTTATCTGTGGTGACGTTGGCTATGGCAAAACAGAGATTGCCATTCGTGCAGCCTTTAAGGCAGTGCAGGACGGAAAGCAGGTAGCTTATCTTGCGCCAACCACCATATTGGCGCAGCAGATTTACAATACCTTTGCCCAGCGTATGAAGGACTTCCCTGTGCGAGTAGATTTACTTTGCCGCTTCCGTAGCCCAAGTGAGCAGAAGAAGACCATTGAGGATTTGCGCAAGGGACAGGTAGATATTATTGTTGGTACCCATCGTATTTTGTCCAAGGATGTGCAGTTCAAGGACTTGGGTCTTCTGGTGGTAGATGAGGAGCAGCGCTTTGGCGTGGGCCACAAAGAAACCATTAAGCATATGAAGACCAATGTTGATGTGCTGACCCTAACAGCGACGCCAATTCCAAGAACGCTTCATATGAGTCTCATTGGCATTCGTGATATGAGTGTGTTAGAGGAGCCACCAATGGACCGTGTTCCGATTCAGACCTATGTCATGGAATACAACGAAGAGATGGTGCGCGAAGCAATACAAAGAGAGCTGGCAAGAGATGGTCAGGTCTACTATGTATATAATAAAGTAGCGGACATTGCAGATGTGGCCGGAAAGATTCAGTCCCTGGTGCCAGAGGCAACGGTAGCCTTTGCCCATGGACAGATGCGAGAGACCCAGCTAGAGCAGATTATGTATCAGTTTATCAATGGGGAAATTGATGTTCTGGTATCTACAACCATCATTGAGACAGGACTTGATATTAGCAATGTGAATACTATGATTATTCACGATGCGGACAATATGGGACTGTCCCAGCTGTATCAGCTTCGTGGTCGTGTGGGAAGAAGCAACCGAACTGCCTATGCCTTCCTTATGTATCGCCGCAATAAGATGCTTAAGGAAGTGGCAGAAAAGAGACTTGCTGCCATCAAGGAATACTCTGAGCTTGGCAGTGGCTTTAAGATTGCCATGCGCGATTTGGAAATACGAGGGGCTGGCAATTTGATCGGCGCAGAGCAAAGTGGCCATATGGAAGCAGTTGGATACGATTTGTATTGTAAGATGCTGCATGAGGCGGTTAAGGAAGCAAAGGGAGAGACCCAGGGCGAGCACTTTGATACTTCCATCGATTTAGTGACAGATGCTTTTATTCCATCAACCTATATTGGCAATGAACTGCAAAAGCTGGACATCTACAAGCGTATTGCAGGCATTGAGAACGAAGAAGAGTCAGATGAAATGCTTGAGGAACTCATTGACCGCTTTGGCGAACCACCAAAGTCGGTACAGAACCTGCTTCGCATTGCATGCCTAAAGGCAAGGGCGCATCATTGCTATGTCAAAGAGGTAGTGCAAAAGAATGGAGAACTGCGCTTGCTGCTTTATGAAAAGGCGAAACTGAATCCGGCAGGCATTCCAATGTTGATTGAAAAACTGGCTCCAGCGATGAGTTTTATGGCAGATGCACAGAAACCAACCTTGGTATATCGCCTGGAAGTGAACTCGAAGGAAAAGGGTATGGACGTACTGGAACTCTTAGAGAAAATACTGGGTGAAATAGAAAGTTGTTGCGATATAGGGCAAAAAGCACTATAATATATCAGCAATAATCCAAAAAATGGATAACTATGCGTGGAGGCAAATATGAATATGAGAAGATTAGCTGCCCTTGGTGTGGCAGGTGTTATGACTGCATCCGTGTTTACTGGATGTGGCGCAAATACAGCAGTAGCAACAACAACCACTGGTGTTCAGGTGAATTTTGATTTGGCCAATTTTATGTGTCGTTATCAGCAGGCTTATAGCGCTGATTTCTATGCTGCTTACTATGGTGTGACCGATTGGGAAGATGACAACAATGGATCTGGTTCTATTGCAGATAGTGCAAGAGATAATGTTATGGAGACACTTCATGAGTTCGTGACTGCAGAGCAGCACGCAGCAGAAGTAGGTGTTGCACTTACCCAGGATGAAATCGATGCGATTGAAAACGCAACCAATACCTTCCTTGCAGATAATGATGCAAAGACTTTGAAGGAAATGGGAGCGACTCATGATGTAGTTGTTCGTTATCTTACTCTTGTAACTCTTCGTGACAAGGTATATACAAGTGTTGCTTCTGCAGCAGATACCAATGTATCAGACGCAGAGGCCAATATGAGTGAGTACACCATCCTTGAGGTTGCAACCAACGGATACATTGATTACTCTACTTATTCTTATGTCGAGTTCACAGAGGAAGAATCTGCGAAGAGAGCACAGGATGCAGTAGCTATTTATGAAGAGATCGAAGATGCAGCAGATCTTGAAGCAATTGCCAAGGAGTATGGCTATATTACAAGCGTTGGCTACTATGATCAGGCAGATACAAGATTGGATGCAACCGTTAAGGCTACCTTGGATGGCCTTAAGGACGGCGAGATGTCAGAGCTGATTACAACAGATACTACCTTGTATATCGTAAGAATGGATGCAAAGACCAATGCTGAGAAGACAGAGGAGAATCGCGCTTCCATTATTGAAGAAAGAAAGAGCAGCCTTTATGAGGATACCCTTAAGGGATGGCAGGAGAACGATGGCTGGAAGGTAAAGGAGAAGGCACTTAAGAAGGTGAACTTCAAGGATACCTTCACTCTTTTAGATGAGACAGAGACTGAAGAGGGTACTGAGAACTAATGTCGAAGCGTAATATTGTCCTAATCGGCATGCCTGGCGTAGGAAAGAGCACCGTTGGTGTTATCCTTGCAAAAGAGATGGGCTATCAGTTTTTAGATGCTGATCTTGTCATCCAGGAGCGAGAAGGAAAGCTGCTTCGCGAGATTATCGCTGAGCAGGGAACCGATGGTTTTATTCAAGTGGAAAATCGCGTCAATGCATCCTTGGATGTGGACCGTACCATTATCGCAACAGGCGGTAGTGTGGTATATGGCAAGGAAGCGATGGAGCACTTGCGTGAAATAGGCACTGTAGTGTATCTTAAGGTGTCTTATGGTATAATAGAGAAGAGACTTGCTGATATTCGTGGTAGAGGTGTGGTTCTAAGAGAAGGACAGACCCTGCAGGATTTGTACGAGGAACGTGTTCCTTTGTATGAGAAGTATGCAGATATCACGGTTTTAGAGGAGAATTTGGGCGTGGAGGAAACAGTAGAACAGCTGCTGATCCAGCTCAACGAGGTGTAGAATGGAACAGTATGTAATTAAGGGTGGAAATCCATTACATGGTGATGTCATCATTGGTGGTGCAAAGAATGCAGCGCTGGCAATTCTTGCAGCAGCCGTTATGACAGACGAGACCGTTACAATCGACAATTTGCCAAATGTTAGAGATATAAATGTTTTGCTTCAGGCGATTTCTGAAATCGGAGCCAAGGTAGAACGTGTAAATGACCACAAGGTACGCATCAATGGATCTTTTATTCAGGATGTACGTGTGGACAATGATTTTATTCGTAGGATTCGTGCAGGCTACTATCTGATTGGAGCTTTGCTTGGTAAGTACAAGAAGGCAGAGGTTGCACTTCCTGGTGGATGTGATATTGGAAGTCGTCCAATTGACCTTCACATCAAGGGATTCCGTGCAATGGGCGCAGATGTAGATATTGCACACGGCAATATTCGTGTAGAAGCTGGAAGCTTAAAGGGAACCCATATCTACTTGGATAAGGTTTCGGTTGGTGCCACCATCAATATTATGATGGCAGCTGCTATGGCAGAAGGAAAAACCGTCATTGAGAATGCAGCAAAAGAGCCACATGTTGTAGACGTTGCCAATTTCTTAAATGCAATGGGAGCTAATATTCGTGGTGCTGGTACCGATGTTATTCGTATCGTAGGCGTTGAGAAGCTTCATGGCACAGAGTACTCTGTTATTCCAGACCAGATTGAAGCAGGAACCTTTATGTTTGCGGTTGCAGCAGCAGGTGGAGATGTTGTAGTGCGTAATGTCATTCCAAAGCACTTGGAAGCTACGACAGCCAAGCTTTTGGAAGTGGGCTGTGAAGTCGAAGAGTTTGATGACAGCGTGCGTGTGATTTCAAGCGGTAAGCTGACTCACACCCAGGTAACAACCCTTCCATACCCAGGTTTCCCAACGGATATGCAGCCACAGATGGCAGTGCTTCTTGCAATTGCAGAAGGAACCAGTACGGTAACCGAAAGCATTTTTGAGAATCGTTTCAAATATGTGGATGAGCTTACAAGAATGGGCGCAGACATTAAGGTAGAAAGCAATATTGCCATTATCAATGGTGTAAAGAAGTACACTGGCGCAAGAGTCAATGCACCAGACCTTCGTGCAGGAGCAGCCCTTGTGATTGCAGGACTTGCAGCGGATGGAGTTACCATTGTAGATGATATCCATTTTGTTGAGCGTGGATATGAGAAGCTTGAAGAAAAGCTTCGTAGAATTGGCGCAAGCATTGAAAAGGTATCTGGCGAGAAGGAAATGCAAAAGGCAATTTTGAAAATTTCTTAATACATATAAGATTTGAAAAAAGAAAGGAATGTCCGATGTGGACATTCCTTTTTTCTTGCTTATACAATTGCGGTGATGAAAAGATCACGATTGGTGGAAAGGTCGAGACACTCGTTGTCATCGAACTGTACCACAGGTCTTGATAAATCGTTTGGATTGAGCATTACGATGTTGCATGCGCGTCCATCGTTCAACATGACACGGTTGCTCTGATAGGTCAGCGCGATTTGTCTTAAGAAGGTCAGTAAGAACTTGGTGTGATACTTGCTGTAGCCATCCTTCTCAAAATTGCTGATTACCTGGAATGCACAAAGAGGAGCACGATATGCACGTGCTGCTGTCATGGCATCATAAACATCTGCAATGCCAACAATCATAGCGAATTCGTCAATCAAATCTTCCTCAAGGTTGGATGGATAACCAGAGCCATCACATCTCTCATGGTGCATGAGGGCGGCCTTTTTAATGCGAGGATCGATGTTCTGCTTCTTTAAGATATCATAGCCAAGACGTGGATGCTTCTTAATCAGAGCAAATTCTTCGTCTGTCAATTTGCCTTGCTTATTTAAGACTTCCTCTGGGATACGAACCTTACCAATATCGTGAAGAAGTCCAGCGATGGTAAGAGTATCAAGGCTTGCGCGATCCATCTTCAGCCAGCGGCCAATCATTCGGGAAATCAAAGCGACATTGATGCTATGTGCATATACAGAATCATCCAAGGAATGGAGATTGTTTAACATATCAAAAAGCTCTGTAATGGTGTTGCGGGAACGGAATAACTGTCCAACCGCATCCATAAGTGCATCCGTCTCAAGCGGCTTGCCTTCGTCTGCGACTTCGCGGAAGGTGGTCTTAAGCTCCTCCATACAGAGTGCATACTGCATCTGGAAGGTCTGGAATTCAGAAGACGCTGCAACTCTTTGCTTATTTGTTTTTGTGTCTTGAATACGAGTCGGTGCTGCAGGTTCTGGTGCAGGCTCTTCAACCGTTACTTCTTCCACTTCCTCTGCTTCTTCTTGAGCAGGTGCAGCGGCGTCGTTGACAATGGCGTGTCCCACCTGATAGAGCTTCATACGATTGATGAGCTGGGTGGTTACTTCATTGCCTTCGAGGGCCAATACCTGGCCGCTTGGAGTAACGATTGGAGCAGCAAGAATCATGCCTGGTTCTAACTCATATGGAGTAAGAGAACGCATGGTTTGCCTCCTAATTATAGTTCATAACTCAAGTATAATTTTCTTCAAATGTAATGTCAACAAAAAGGGGTTGACATTTGTATAGATAGGGTGTATTGTGTCAGTCGGAGATTTGAAAATTCCATATTGTAGTTTTTCTCTTATTCAGAGTGGTGGAGATACAAAGGATCTGTGAAGCCACGGCAACCCCGTATAGGAAGGTGCCAACCTGAGCGAGTTTATCGAACAATAAGAGGATTTGCTTATCTTTAACGAATCCGCTTTTTGTTGCGGATTTTTTTATTGCCTTTTTATGAATAAGATTCTGCGCAAAAAGCTCAACTTAACACATTTATGAGAGGAGTCATAAAATGGAAAAGAAATTATTTACTTCTGAGTCAGTAACCGAAGGACATCCAGACAAAGTCTGTGATATGGTATCTGACGCAATTTTGGATGCTTGTTTTGCACAGGATCCAATGAGCCGTGTTGCTTGTGAGACTGCAAGCTGTACAGGCTTTGTTCTTGTAACAGGTGAGATTACTACTAAGGCACAGCTTGATATTCCAGCAATCGTTCGTAAGACTGTTCTTGAGATTGGATACGATGAGGGCGCAAAGGGATTGGATGGCAATTCATGTGCTGTATTCGTTGCACTTGATCAGCAGTCAGCTGATATCGCTATGGGTGTTGATAAGGCACTCGAGGCAAAGGAAGGAACACTTTCTGATGACCTTGATACAGGTGCTGGAGATCAGGGTATGATGTTTGGTTATGCAACCAATGAGACAGAGTCTTATATGCCATACTCCATCGACCTTGCACACAAGCTTGCACTTCAGCTTACCAAGGTTCGTAAGGACGGCACTCTTAAGTACCTTCGCCCAGATGGAAAGACTCAGGTATCGGTAGAGTACGATGAGAACGATAAGCCAATCAGACTTGAAGCAGTCGTATGTTCTACACAGCATGATGAGACAGTTACTCAGGAGCAGATTCATGCCGATATCAAGAAGTATGTTTTTGATCCAATTCTTCCTGCAGAGCTTATTGATGCAGACACCAAGTTCTTCATCAACCCAACAGGACGTTTTGTAATCGGTGGACCACACGGTGATGCTGGTCTTACCGGACGTAAGATTATCGTTGATACCTACGGCGGAATGGCTCGTCACGGTGGCGGAGCTTTCTCTGGAAAGGACTGCACCAAGGTTGACCGTTCTGCAGCATATGCAGCTCGTTACGTTGCAAAGAATGTTGTTGCAGCAGGACTTGCTGATAAGTGTGAGATTCAGCTTTCTTACGCAATCGGTGTTGCTCAGCCAACATCTGTACGTGTAGATACCTTTGGAACAGGAAAGGTTTCTGATGAGAAGATTCTTGAGGCAGTTCGTGCAAACTTCGATCTTCGCCCAGCAGGAATCATCAAGATGCTTGACCTTCGTCGTCCAATCTATGGTAAGACAGCAGCTTACGGTCACTTCGGACGTACTGACATCGATCTTCCATGGGAGCACACAGATAAGGCGGAGGCACTTAAGAAGTATCTCTAATTCCTAGTTAATTTATAAGGTCTTTATAAATCTTTTAGAAAGAATTGGGCGCAAACATGCTATAATAGGGGCAGACCATAAGGTCTGTCCTTTTTTATTTGCCACATTGGGCATTGAGGGGTGCATATATGAAGATGAAAATTAAGACAAAACTGATTGTGTCTTTTTGCATTATCATTTTTGTCCCAATTATATTGATTTCGATGGTGCTCTTTGGTTTCCACCAGGTGCAGCGCTATATTTTTCAAAGAGATTATGGCATTACAGATGCCAACCCACTGAACTTTATCAGCTCCGTCAAACTTTTGGATCGTTA
>JAZQQA010000076.1:0-2584 GCA_045628825.1 Agathobacter sp. | reverse complement strand
GCAACTCCTTGGCTCACAGAACGACATGGCTACGATCCGACTTGCCACCTTGAGCTTGGAAGCACCGAAATCCAGAGCGTTTTTAACGATAACGCAAAGAGTATGACTTCGTCTGATTTGTTTAACAAGGTAAGTGAAAAGTATGAGACCTTCCATATCATTATGTCTGGCCGTGGCCGCAATCTACAGCAGACCAGTAAGAACTGGGAGTCTATTCTTGGGAAGCACTATGCAGTTCTTCCTGCAGACCGCGTAGTTTGTTTGTCTGAGGTCATTATGACCATTATGCAGGTGGTACAGGGCGCAGATTTGAACCAGGTGCTGAACCAGTGGAATGCAGAGGATGGAACAAGAGATGTAGTAGCACAGGCGATTGCTGCAACGGAGTTTTCTGGTCCTATCAAGAAGAAAAAGCATTTCTTCTTCTAATCGAATGAAAATTGATATTGTCATAGGCAAAAACTTCGGGGATGAGGGCAAGGGCCTTGCTGTCGATCTTTTTGCCAAAGAAGCACAAGACAAGAATATAGCATGCTTGGTAATCAAGCACAATGGCGGCGCACAGGCAGGTCACACAGTGGACCTGCCTATGGGTCGTTTTATTTTTCATCAGCTTTCTTCTGGATCCTTCCGTGGTGCAGATACTTTTTGGGATAAGACCTATTTGCCTGATTTATACAAGCTGGGAGAAGAGATAGAAGACTATGGTGCATTGCCATGGCGCCCAGAGGGACCACATATTTATGCCAGCCCGGATTGTCTGCTTGTGCTTTTGGATGATGTGCTCATCAATCAGGCTCTTGAGGCGTCAAGGGGAGATGCGGCCCACGGCAGCTGTGGCATGGGCATCAACGAGGCAGTACAACGGACTGCCCACAAAGACTATCAGTTTTCCGTTGGGGAGCTTCTGACGAAAACAGAGGAAGAACTACTTGAAAAATTAAGAAATATTCGAAGTCGATATACCCGAAAAAGGTTGGAAGAGCTGCATATAAGTAGTATAATAGGACCATATTTGGAACTGCTTACATCTGACTATGTGTTAGAGAAGGAAGCCATGACCATGGTGGAAAACAGACGGTATGTGGATGTGGTTTCGGACATGAAATCCTTTTTTGGGGGTTATGAGCAGCTCATTTTTGAAGGTGCTCAGGGACTGTTATTGGATGACTTGTATGAGAAATATGCACCGCATCTGACACCATCTAGAACAGGTTGCCATAATCCGCTCGCCTTTTTGAGAGAGCATGGATTGCTTGAGGAGAAGCCGACCATTACCTATGTGACCAGATCCTATGTCACCAGACATGGAGCAGGTCCACTGCCATATGAAATTACGGATTTTGATTGTAGGGCAAATTGGACGGATTTTACCAATGTTCCAAATCCATGGCAGGGGACCTTACGATACGCACGTCATGGAGCGATTGATGAATTTTTAGAGCCGATATGTGAGGATCTAAGGGAATGGGGAGTCCTTGGAAATCAACACATACAGCTTTTGATTACACACCTCAATGAAACCAATCACCAGGTGTGGTGTAAGGATAGGGCTTATTCCGTAGAAGAATTTGCCAAAGAAATTGAACATGTGATTGGAAACTGCATTTTGAGTGAAAGCCCAATTAATGAATAAATGGCCAAGGGCCGGAAAGCGTATTTACGTTTATGAAGAAGAAGCGCAAGAAAATTCACCCCAATGGATTTCAGAAGATTGTCTATGCAGTGGCACGTCCCATTGTAAAGAACAATGTGAAGAAAAAGTATGGATTTTCAATTCCGAAGGAAGATGTGCTGGATATTAAGGAACCGTTCATCTGCGTGTCAAATCACACGACGGATAACGACATGATTTATACCATGCTCGCAATCAAAAACCATATGTTTTTTGTATGTAGCGAGCATTTGTGGAGGGCAGGCCTTTTATCAAGACTCATGGTATTTGGAGGCAATCCAATTCCAATGTTTAAAGGCTCTGTTGCAGTTAGTACCACCCAGGAAATTATGCGCCGCGTGCGTGATGGCAACAACATCTGTATTTTCCCAGAAGGTAGCAGAACCTTCAATGGCAAGACCAATCCAATCGCAGCATCTACAGGAAAGCTGATTAAGGCTGCAAACTGTGGACTTGTGACCTTCCATTTGCAGGGGGGATACTTTGTGGCTCCAAGATGGACCAAGAAGACGAGAAGAGGACCAATCTGGGGCTCTGTGGTGCGCTACTACACAAAAGAGGAACTTAAGAAAATGTCTGTAGATGAAGTCAATGAGATTTTACGAACAGACTTATACGAAGATGCATATGAGACCATGGCGAAGCATCCAATCCCATACAAGGGAGAGGACTTGGCAGAGGGAATTGAAAACTTCCTCTTTATCTGTCCAAACTGTAAGGGCTTTGAGACCATACGAAGCCATGGAGATGAATTCCATTGCACCTGCTGTGATATGAAGGGTCGTATTGATGAGTACGGAACCTTGTCTGGTGAAAAGCTTCCATTTACCACTGTCCCACAGTGGGAGGACTGGGAGAATGAGGAGTTTGACGCGATCTACGCGCGTCAGGGCAACAATATGCATTTTA
>JAZQQA010000075.1:0-11313 GCA_045628825.1 Agathobacter sp. | reverse complement strand
AACTCGCTAAATTTCTCACTCATATCTGCACAAGCAATTACGAGTGGAGTTGTGTTTGCGGTAGCACCATTGTTTCCAGCTGCTGCAGTTGAATCAACACTTGCAGTCTTGCCACATGCTGCGAGAGATACTACCATTGCTCCTGCAAGTACTGCAGCAAGAGCTTTCTTCATACTCTTCATCATCTTTTCCTCCTATTATATTTTGATAAAGAATTTATTCTAACCTGCATTTCTGTAGGATAAAATACATGGTATTTATTCAGCCGAAAGGCTTGCAAAATAACGGTTATATATTTTTGAGTAGCAAAATAGGATTATAAAAAGAAATGCAAATCCTAGGTTAAACAGAATCTCACTTCCCCATGCAATATCATTTGCACGATGTAAAACCATAAAGACTACATCAAGCACCCAGTCGCATCCTGTCAAAACAAGGATAGCCAGAGCCGCATGATGCATACGCTTCACACTCTTCTGAAAAGCCTTGCTCTCCATCGCTCCATCCGTTGACGCAAAAGTGATTGCGCCACCTGCAAAGTATCCTGTTGGCAAGAGCAAAAACAGATAGGGAATTAGCACCCATGCTGTCCTGGAAGAAGGCGCATTAATAAGTCCCATTCCTATTTCTACTGCAAAAAATAGTACTGCAAATAGGTAATTTATGCGGTTTACTTTCTTCTTTGTCTCCTGATTAAACACTAAAATGCCTTTGCCTCTAACTTCTCAACCAAATCAGCAATGGTTCCATCTTCAAATGGACTCTTTAAACCAACCTGTGGAAGCATATTTGTATAGAAATCTCTTGCAGACATCTTGCAAAGCGCCAAATAATCCTTCCAAGCATCTGCAAAATTCTCATCCATCTTCACCTTGAACTGCATTGCAACTACAGATGCAAGTACATAATCAATATAGTAGAATGGCACATCAAAAATGTGTGACTGTCTCTGCCAGAAACCACCCTTTGCATAGAATGGATCGTTATCATAGTCAAGATGAGGACGATATACCTTCTCAAGATCAGCCCATACCTGCTTACGCTCAGCTGGTGTCATCTCAGGCTTTGCATATACGATATGCTGGAACTCATCTACCATACAACCATATGGAACGAAGATGACAGAATCTGCCAAATGCATGGTACGATACTCATCTGCACGGTCTCCAAAGAACTTCTCCATCCACTGGTATGTGAAGTACTCCATTGACATAGAATGAATCTCAGCTGTCTCCATTCCGATATCATTGTGCTCAATAATCTCATCGCCACCCGTTACATAGCCCTGGAATGCATGACCACACTCATGGGTAATAACGTCAACGTCTCCACTGGTTCCGTTGAAGTTTGCAAAAATGAATGGGCTCTTATAGTTAGGCAGGAATGTCATATATCCACCCTGCTTTTTAGTCTTGCGTCCAAGAACATCAAAGAGCTCGTTCTCCTGCATAAAGTCAAAGAATTCCTTGGTCTCTGGAGAAAGCTCTGCATACATCTCCTGTCCTGCAGCTAAAATCTCTTCTGGTGTACCAATTGGAGCTGGATTACCATTCTTGAAGTATACGCCGTTGTCATAGAACTTAAGGGCATCAATACCAAGACGCTCTCTTCTTGCCTCATGGAACTTGGTTGCAAATGGAACAAAGGATTCCTTTACCTGACGGCGGAAGTTCTCAACCATGGTACGGTCGTAGCAGTTACGTCCCATACGGTAGTATGCAAGCTCGATATAGTTCTCATAGCCAAGCATACGCGCCTGCTCGGTGCGGTTCTTCACCATCTGATCATAGATCTCATCAATTTCATCTGTAACAGATAAGAAATACTCACTGAGTGCCTTCCAAGCACGCTTACGAGTGTCACGATCATTGCTGGTTGTAAACTTTGTCATAAGAGAAAGGTTATACACCTCTCCATCAAATGGAATCTTTGCAGTAGCAATCAACTTGTCGTAACGACTTGAAAGCTGGTTCTCTTCCTGCATAAGACCAATAATCTTCTCATCAAAGCTTTTAAGAGAAATCTCAATGTTCTTGAAAGCTACCTTGCTAATTTTCTCCTCAAGGTAAGCACGATAAGGAGACTCAAAAAGGACCTTCTGATAACGGTTCATGAGCTCCTGAATCAAAGGAAGCACTTCATCGTAGTAATCAGATTCCTTCTCGTAGTTCTCATCTGTAGTATCAATATCATGGCGAATGTTCGCAATGGTGATGTTGGTAAAAGTGTCATTGTACAACGCATAGTATTCTCTGTGAATTTCGAACGCTTCCTCACCACTCTTTGCATTCTTTGCTTTCTCAATAATTGCCTCAAAAGCTGCCTTGAATTTTTCCATATCTACACGAGTATATGGCATTTCTGAAAACTTCATATCTTCCTCTTTTCTTCGCTCGGCCATTTAACTCTGCATCACTTTAAAGCAGGAGAGTATTTTGGCGCAACCAAAAAGAAGTACAGTGTGACAACTTTGTCCCTGTACTCCAAATTTTTTGAATTTTTTAAATTTTGTCTGCTTGCCAAAACACAATTGTATTTCTGACACGCACAGACATTGAACATATTACCTTGAAAAGCGCTATTTGTCAATGTTTGAGCATTAGTATTTTAGACCCAGAAACAAAAAAGGCCGATGAAGTTTCCTCCATCGGCCTCAAAAATCACTTTTTTGTTGTTTCTAAGAATTAGTAACGACCAAACTGGCAGTCATTGTTACCAGAGTTGGTTGTCCACATCTCAAGCATGTTGATTGGATCGTTGTAGTCCATTACCCAACCTTCACGAGCAAAGTCGAACTGACCTTCCTTACGAGTGTTAAGGAATACCTTCCACTCCTGCTGCTCGATGGTCATGTTGATACCAACGGTAGAAGCAAGGTCTGACTGAATTGCCTCAGCGATTCTTACGTTACCTTCTGAGTTGTTTGTAAGGTATACGAACTCGATTGGCTGTGTAAGAGCATCTGCTGCAGTGTCATATAATCCAATAGACTCAAGAAGTGCCTTAGCCTCTGCTACGTTTGCATCGTAATCATCAACTGAGTAGTACGCCTTAGTTCTGAAGTTACCACCGTTACCATCTGAACATCCTTCTGGAACGAAGGTGTTAGCTGGCTTCTGTCCTGCCTGGCCAATAGCCTCACAGATGTAGTCACGGTCGATAAGAAGAGCGATTGCCTTACGGAAGGTAACAGCTCCGTCATAGTCAAGACCAAGATCATCGTAAATCTTAGAAGTGATGTTGAATCCAGCGTAGTATGTTCCAAGCTGTGGAGCATTTACGAATTCAGAAGTAGCCATAGCAGCCTTCATTTCTGCTGTTGGGATAGAATCGATGAAATCAAGGTCACCATTCTGGTAAGCAGTGTAAGCAGCTACGTCATCTGAAGTAAGCATTACGTTAAGAGTATCAACAGTTACGTTTGCCGCATCCCAGTAAGATGGGTTCTTTACGTATACCATTGAAGTGTCATGGTTCCATGACTGAAGTGTGAAAGCACCATTTGTTACGAATGAAGCACCAGCATCTGAAGCCCATGCATCATTTCCTTCTACAGCCTCTTCACAAACAGGGAAGAAGTATGGGAATGCACAAAGGTCAAGGAAGTAAGGACATGCAGAGTTAAGAGTAACAGTAAGAGTCTTTCCATCCTCTGAAGCAACTACGTCGCTATCAGCAAGTCCCTCTTCGTATGTGAAGCCAGCGAACATTTCGCAAAGGTAGCTGTAGTCAGCTGCAAGTTCTGGCTTAGCTGCTCTCTTCCAAGAGTACTCGAAGTCAGTAGCATCAAGAGCTGAACCATTTGACCATGTAAGACCATCACGCATTGTGAAGGTGTATACAGTTCCGTCATCAGAAACAGTGTAAGACTCAGCACAAGCTGGCTCAAGCTGTCCTGCTGCATTGTAACGAAGAAGTCCTTCGAAAGAGTTAACTGCAAGACATCCACCGTCTACAGATGAGTTAAGAGCTGGATCGATGTGATCTGGCTCAGAAGACATCCAGATGTTAAGGTCAGACTTCTGTGCGTTGTAGAAGTACTTCATACCCATTGAGGTATAGTAGATACCCTTTACAGAATCCTTAACCATGAATGGATCTGTGTAGTAGTAAATTGGGATTACGCACCATGTATCCATGAGCATATCCTCTGCCTGGTGCATAAGTTCTGCACGCTTTGCAAGATCTGTTGTTACACGGATCTCACTAATTAAGTTGTCATAAACAGTCCAATCTGGCTTCTCTGAAGCTTCCTTCTGAACTGTTGGCTCTGTAGCTGCTGGAGTAGCTGGAGCTGCTTCTTTGCCACATGCAGTGATTCCAAGAGCCATAGCTGCTACAAGAACAAGTGATACAAGTTTCTTATTCATTGTTATTTTTCCTCCTATAAATTTGTATCAATATATCTGTTAGAACCATAAGACATGGTAATAACCATTAAGACGTCGCTTACTATTTGTTCCAGCAAGCAACCAAGTGACCATTTCCACGATCGGTAAGTTCAGGACAAGCGATTGAACACTGCTCTGTTGCATACTTACAACGGGTACGGAATGGACAACCAGTAGGCATATGCAGTGGAGAAGGAACATCTCCCTCCAAAATAATACGCTTACTGTTTCTCGCTGTCTCAGGATCCGGAATTGGAACTGCTGAAAGAAGCGACTCTGTATATGGATGAATTGGATGATTCATCAGTTCATCAGACTCTGCAGTCTCCATCATGTGTCCAAGATACATAACTGCGATACGGTCTGAAATATGCTGCACAACTAAAAGATCATGGGCAATGAAAAGATAAGCCATTCCTCTCTGCTTCTGCAGATCTTCAAACATATTGACTACCTGTGCCTGAATCGATACATCCAAAGCAGATACAGGCTCATCACACACGATAAACTTAGGATCTACTGCAAGGGCTCTTGCAATACCGATACGCTGTCTCTGACCACCAGAGAACTCATGGGCATAACGAGTTGCATGCTCTGCATTAAGACCTACTGTCTCCATAAGCTCAATAATCTTATCATGGCGCTCAGCCCTTGAAGAATAAAGCTTATGAACATCGAGAGGCTCACCAATGATATCTTCTACTGTCATACGAGGATTCAATGATGAATATGGATCCTGGAATACCATCTGCATTTGCTTACGGTATGGTTTCATATTTACATCAATTTTCTTCTCGCTATCGAAAAGAACTTCCCCATCAAACTCAATGCGTCCTGCCGTTGGCTGATACAGACGAAGTAACGTACGACCTACGGTTGTCTTACCACATCCAGACTCGCCTACAAGACCAAGGGTCTCACCTGGCTTAATCGCAAAAGAGACATCATCAACAGCCTTAAGCTGTAATTTCTTAAATCCGTCACGAATTGGGAAATACTGCTTTAAGTGATCTACTTTTAAGAGGTACTCGTTCTGATTCTCTGTACTACTCATTGGTATTTCCCTCCTCTTTCATTTTCTTAATATTCATCCAGCAAGACGCCAAATGATCTTCGCCTACCCAAATCTCCTCTGGAAGCTCAGATAAACAAATCTTCATGGCTTCGTCACATCTAGGACAGAAAGCACATCCCTTTGGCATATTGAGGAGGTTGATTGGCGTACCACCAATTGGAACCAATCGCTCGCCATTGTTGTTTTGTGTAGGGATAGAACGAAGCAGTCCCTTTGTATACTCATGTGCTGGGCTATAGAAAATCGCATCTGCAGTACCACGCTCACATACGCGGCCACCGTACATAACGATAATCTCATCACACATTGAAGCAATAACACCAAGGTCATGGGTAACCATGATAATGGCCATACCAAGCTTCTTCTGAAGTTCCTGCATCAACTCAAGAATCTGTGCCTGAATGGTAACGTCAAGCGCTGTGGTAGGCTCATCTGCAATCAGAATATCTGGTTCACAGGCAAGTGCCATAGCAATCATAACACGCTGTCTCATACCACCAGAAAGCTCATGTGGATACTGCTTTACACGCTTCTCAGGCTCATTTACACCTACAAGTGTAAGCATTTCAACCGCACGCTCTTTTGCCTCTGCCTTGGTACGATTGGTATGAAGGCGAATTGCCTCCTCCAACTGATATCCAACGGTAAATACTGGATTCAGAGAAGTCATTGGATCCTGGAAAATGATAGAACAGCACTTTCCACGGAACTCAGCCATCTGCTTGTGGCTCCACTTTGTAATGTCTTCCCCTTTATACTTTACAGAACCACCGGTGATTGCACCGTTGTCTGCAAGAATCTGCATAATTGAATAAGCTGTAACTGACTTACCAGAGCCAGACTCTCCTACAATACCAAGAGTCTTGCCTGGAGCAAGCTTAAATGAAATACCGTTTACTGCACTTACATCACCCTTATCTGTTTTGAACGTGGTGTGCAGATTGTCGATTTCAAGAATGAACTTATTATCTTCCATTTCTACACCTCACTACTTAGATAACTTAGGATCAAATGCATCACGAAGACCATCGCCAAGAAGGTTCAGTGATAAAACGATCAAACAAATCGCAAGCGCTGGGAAGAGCAAGCGATATGGATAACTCTGTAAACCACCACGTGCAGTGTTTGCCAAAGAACCAAGAGAAGGCATTGGAGCCGATACACCCAGTCCGATGAAAGACAGATAACTCTCTGTAAAGATTGCAGAAGGAATCTGAAGTGCTGTGGTAATGATAATAACAGACAAACAGTTTGGTAAAATATGACGACGAATAATGCGGCCATTGGATGTACCAATACATTTTGCAGCAAGTACATATTCGTTCTGCTTAATGGTAAGAATCTGACCACGAATCAGTCTCGCCATACCAACCCAGTACAAAAGTCCAAATACAACGAAAAGTGCAATCATATTAACACCAAGCTTTGCAAGGACAGTTCCCTTAATCAGCGGTGTCAGAATTTCGTTAAATACTACCGCAAGAAGGATAATAAGTAACATATCTGGCAGCGAATAGATGATATCAACAATACGCATCATGATAAGATCGGCTCTTCCACCAACGTATCCTGAAATAGAACCATAAAGGATTCCGATAATAAGCACAAGGATAGAGGCAAAAACACCAACGCCAAGCGATACTCTTGCGCCGTATACAACACGAATGAAGTAATCACGGCCGATTTCATCCGTACCAAAAAGGTGTGGGAACACACTCTCTCCAGCAGCAATCTGTGCAAGTTCTTTTTCGCTATACTCAAAAGGACGAAGGTTCTGTGAACCCTTCATAACCTGTGCATATCCGTAAGGAACAACCTTTGGTGCAAAAAGAATCACCAAAATAAGTAATACCAAAACAACAATCGCACCCATAGCAAGTGGATTCTTACGAAGTCTTCTCATACCATCCTTAAAGAAGGTAGTAGACTCGCCCATAACATCCTGCTGTCTTTTTTCTTCTTCTGTAGCCTTGTCAAAATCCTGCATATTGAACTTGCTCAAGTCAATCTGTGAGGAAAAAGGCGCTCTTTTCATATCTTCTCTCATCATTTACTCCTTTATCCTAACTTAATACGAGGATCGACAATCTTGTAAACAATATCTGTAATCAGATTGGCAACGACCATGATGACTGCAAGAAGCAGTGTGGTTGCCATAATCATGGTATAGTCACGGTTGGTAATACAGGTAACGAACTTAGAACCAAGACCACCAATATTGAAGATAGACTCGATAACCATGGAACCAGTAAGAATTCCACCAAACATTGGTCCAACATAGGTGATAACAGGAATCAACGCATTACGAAGACCATGTACAAAAATCACCTTGGTATTACGCACACCCTTTGCCTTTGCAGTACGGATATAATCCTGTCCAAGCGCATCCAGCATTGATGTCTTAGTCAGACGTGTGATATAAGCCATTGGCGAAAGTGATAATGCAACAACTGGTAGCGCCGTAAAGCTCTGGTCAGGGTTAAATGCCTGTACCCAATTTAGCTTCAAGCAGAATAAATACAAAAGCAAGGTTGCAATAACAAAGCTTGGCATCGCGGTAACCAATGTTACAAAGAACACGATGATACGATCTGGCCACTTATTTCTCATAAGGGCTGCAATAGAGCCAAGCACGATACCTACAATAATCGCAAGTAGTGCAGAAAGAGCACCAAGCTTTGCAGAAGTTGGGAAGCTCTCTGCGATAACAGCGGAAATGCTACGCTCTGTCTTTAAGCTGACACCAAAATCTCCATGGAGAATATTCACCATATAGTTCTTATACTGAACGATGAGTGGTTTGTCCAATCCATACCTTGCTTCCAGCTGCTGCATAACTGCTGGGCTAATTGCTTTCTCCTTATTGAATGGACCACCTGGGATGGCATTCATTGAGAAGAAGGTAATCAAGCTAATGATAAAGATTGTAAGAATTGCAAGTAAAATTCGTTTTACAATGTACTTAGCCAAAATGTTTCACCTCAAATTATGATTTCTTACGTATTACATTAAAGTTCTTCAACTTCAAAGTGATAAAGTTGCAAACTACCTAATAAATATATCATTTTTCTTAAAAAAGTCAACGGAATAATTGTATACAATTATCCAATTTTACTTAAATATGGAATAACAGCATAAATATATGTTATAATATGCATAGAACACTACAAGGAGAATTCCTATGCTTACATACGATGAAGTTCTTAATATGAATTACTATAAAAAGACATCCTACACTGGCTGGATGGGTGGCATGCGCTTCCTCATCAAGAAAGTCACTGAGGAGGATGAGGTGGATGAAGCAACTGGAGAAGTCACCAAAAAGGGCGAATCCTTTTTCCAGGCCTGGGTTTGGCCAGGTCCATACATCTACGACCTTACCCCTACAGAGAAGAAGTACACCACACGCTTTCCCTTCACAGAAGATGGCAGAAAACAATCTGTTGACTGGATCAACGAACAATACGAAACCCACCTAAGTGAATGGCCAAAACGCAAAACCGACGAGGTCTAATGTATCAATATCCATTTTTACTAATAATTATTCATGCAATAAAAAAATCCAACGGAGGATCCTCCGTTGGATTTTTTAGTGGGCTTGAGAAGACTCGAACTTCCGACCTCACGCTTATCAGGCGTGCGCTCTAACCGGCTGAGCTACAAGCCCATGTCTCTTTGACACGTAGGCTATCTTAATACAGATTTTCCTATTCGTCAAGAGAGAATTTAGTACGGGCAACAGGACTTGAACCTGCACGGTCTCCCACCAGAACCTAAATCTGGCGCGTCTGCCAATTCCGCCATGCCCGCAAACACAAAACATATTATATCGTTGCTCTCCCCAAAATGCAAACACATTTTACATTTCCATATCAACAAGCATTTTTACGCGATTATATGCATTGAGCTTTGACGCACTTGAGTCCACATCAATGCTCACAATTCTGCCCTGTGGAAGTTTTCTGGCAATGGATGGATAAAGGCCTCGTCCACAAATTTGATTTGGCATACAACCAAATGGCTGAGCTGCTACTACCTTTTTACAGTCATGTAGGATATGTCCTGCCATTTCTGCCCCAATGAGCCAACCGTCTCCAATGGTATCCTTGGTATTCACGTATGGGATTGCCTCTTCCTTCAGCTGCGCAAAAGCAGGCAGCGTATAGAAGCCATACTGCTGCAGGGCATGAATCATATCCTTTTGCAGGCCACCCATCAACCTGATTCCAATCTTATATGCAAGTCGCATAAGGGCGTTGCTCTCTCCCAGCGCCTTCTCGGAAGATGTCAGGTGTGAATCCATATAATATAGAACATACCAACTGAGTCCATTGGTGTGACTCTCGCATCCCTCTTCTTCCAGGGTGCGAATCAAATCCCAATTCCCGATATGGCAATATTTGATATAGAGTTCTCCCACAATGCCAACTCTCTGCTTTTTCTGTTCAATCAATGGTATCTGGGAAAAATCCTTACATATAAGAAGAAAGTTCTTCTTCATTGCAGAAATTGTTAGGTGCTTGCCCCGCTTTAAATCCTCAGATAAAATCCCAACCCATTTCTCCCAGCATGCCTGCGCCTGCCCAGCTTCTTTCTCATTTGGGCGCACCTGGTTTAAAAGTAGCATCAAAATATCCCCGTAGAAAAGACCAAACAAGGCACGCCAAACCATACCCGGCTCTAATACCATCTGCTGTTCCTTCTCCAAGCCTTTCACATTCAAAGACACTACCTGGGTGTTATGAAATCCTGCATCCCACACTGCACGACGCAATACGCCAGTGTAGTTGGAGCCACGACAGGCATCTCCTGCTGTTGGCATGAGCAGTTTGACACGGTTTGGATCGTATAGACCACTTTGCAAAGCTGCAATCATCTGCCCCACATTGAGAATGCTTGGATAGCACATATCATTATTCACATACTTAAGGCCTGCATCTGTAATGCCTTCTTCGTTCTCCAAAATAACTGGACGATAGTTCTTTGAATAGAAGGCATACTTAAGCAAAGGAAAGTGTGCATCCAGCATTGCGGGAATCATCAGTATATATTTTTCTTTGTCTAGGGATTCATTGATTTTGTACATATTATTAGTGTAGTGGATGTGTGGAATTTGGGAAATGGGAAATTGGGACACGGGGGGATTCGAGCCCACACTTTCCCAGGTACAATAACAAAAGGGATATGCGTCACACGCACATCCCTTTAATTATTGTAATGAGACACGGGGGATTCGAACCCCCGACAACTTGATTAAAAGTCAAGTGCTCTACCACCTGAGCTAGTATCCCATGTCTTTATGAGTTGCCATCCGCAGCCGATGAAAAAAACAAGCAGGGCTAGTTGGATTCGAACCAACGAATGCAGGAATCAAAATCCTGTGCCTTACCGCTTGGCGATAGCCCTACGGTTGCTACCGCAACAGGGTGGATAAAGGGATTCGAACCCTTGGCCTCCAGAGCCACAATCTGGCGCGCTAACCAACTGCGCTATACCCACCATATAAAAAAGGATGTGCCCGAAGGGATTCGAACCCCCGACCCACGGCTTAGAAGGCCGTTGCTCTATCCAGCTGAGCTACGGACACATGTCAATCATATCTACCATATGAGATATGAAAAGCGGGTGATGGGAATCGAACCCACGTATCCAGCTTGGAAGGCTGGTGTTCTACCATTGAACTACACCCGCATGTTTCAATCGGGGTGACAGGATTCGAACCTGCGACTTCCTGGTCCCAAACCAGGCGCTCTAGCCAAACTGAGCCACACCCCGAAGGAGTTATTTAATTCATCACTTCCGTGACGCAAGTAAGAATATACTATAGACTCCAAACAATGTCAACAT